>DATCXZ010000437.1:0-6641 GCA_036570545.1 Kiloniellaceae bacterium | reverse complement strand
GACACCGCCTGCAGGCGATGACAACCTGACAAGGGATTATGAAACGACCGCCTCCGCCCGCCCCGCGGGCTCCGCGCCGCAACCTTGCTGTCCTCAGCGCCTGCCAGAGCGCCAATAGGTTCACAAGCTCTCAGGATGAGGTAGAGATTGATTGAGTTGACCTCATGCTGAGGAGCGAGCGCCAGCGAGCGTCTCGAAGCACGAGGTCAACTCTGCCCCGAAGCATTTTTCAGCAGCCTGCTAAAGCTTCTCGAGCACTGCTGCGGCGGCCGCGCGGCGTCAGTGACCGGCCGGCGTCTGCGGCTGGTCGGGGGCAGACGGCAGGCGCTGCACCAGCACCTTGTCGACCCGGCGGCCGTCCATGTCGACCACCTCGAAGCGCAGCCCGCGGTAGTCGAAGCTCTCGCCGGTGTCGGGAACGTGGCCGAGCCGTTGCAGGACGAAGCCGGCGAGGGTGTGGAAGCCGCCGTCGCCCTGCAGCCCCGGCAGGCTGAAGCGGTCTTCGAACTCGTCGATCGGCAGCGTGCCTGCGACCAGCCAGGAGCCGTCGCTGCGCCTGACGATAAGTGGCTCCGTCAGCTCGCCGCGCTCCGGCAGGTCGCCGGCGATCGACTCGAGGACGTCGGTGAGGGTGGCGATGCCTTCGGTCGTGCCGTACTCGTCGACCATCACCGCCATGTGGATGCCCTCGCGGCGGAAACGATCGAGCAGTTGCAGCACGGAGGTGCGGTCGGGCACGATCACGGCCGGAACCATGGCCGCGCGCACCGCGATGGGCTCGTTCTTCAAGGCCAGCGGCAGGACATCCTTGGTGTGGAGGATGCCGACCGCGTTGTCGACGCTGTCCTCGCAGACCAGCAGCCGCGAGAAGCGGCGGCGCGCCACGGCCCGCAGCAGCGCCTCGCCATCGGCCTCGATATCCACCCAGGTGATCTCCGTGCGGGGCGTCATGACCACCCGCACCGGCCGGTCGGCGAGGCGCAGGACGCCCTCTATCATGCGCCGCTCCTGCGGCACGAAGACGCCGGCGCGGGTGCCCTCGGCGATCAGCGATTTCACCTCGTCCTCCGTGATCGTCTCGCTGCGCGTGCCGGAGAGCCGGAGGGCGCGGAGCACCGCCTCGGTCGAAATCCGCAGCAGCCAGACCGCGGGGGCGGCAACGCGCGACAGCCGGTGCATCGGCTTGGCGACCAGCGTGGCGACGCGCTCCGGGTTGGTCAGCGCGATCCGCTTGGGCACCAGCTCGCCGACGATGAGCGACAGGTAGGTGATGAGGAGCACGACGACGCCGATCGCGATGCTGTCGCCGTTCGGCGCCAGCACGGGGAAGCGGTCGAGCCAGTCGCCGAGGCGGTTCGCCAGCGTCGCGCCGCCGAAGGCGCCGGCGAAGATGCCGACCAGGGTGATGCCGATCTGAACCGTCGACAGGAAGCCGCCGGGGTCGTCCATCAGGCGCAGGGCAGTCCGGGCCCCGCCGCTGCCCTGTGCGGCCAACTGGCCGAGCCGGCTGCGCCGCGACGACACCAGGGCGAGCTCCGACATCGCCAGCACGCCGTTCAGCACGGTGAGCAGCAGGACGAAGAATACTTCGAGATACAGCATGGAACCCTCGTAGTTGATCAGAGGGTGCAAGAATAGCAGACCGGACGGGCGTGGCGACCGGCGATGCCGGCTCAGGCCGTCGGCTGCATCGCTTCCTGGCGGGCGCAGTTGGCCGCGCCGAGCACGGCGTCGACATCGCGGCCGTTGGAGGACAGGGGGGCGAGGGTGGCGCGCAGCCTGACCTCCTCGCCGGCTTCCGCGAACACCTCCGAGACGGCAACCGGCACGCGCTGGCGCAGCACCTGCCCGATGTACTGCACCGACCGGCCCAGCATGGAGTCTGCGGGGCAGTCGCGGACGCGGCGCTCGGCCGATCGCGCCCAGTCGTCCGGGAGCTTCGCGTTCTCCAGCAGCCGCGGTCCGATGAACAGGAAGGTGGCGTCCTCCGGCGGCTCGCAGGGGTTCATGACGAAGCAGTCGCACCAGTCGTCGCCCAGCTCCACCGGGTCGATGTCGGCGGTGCGCGGGAAGGCGCGGTCCTGGCGCAGGTGGTCCCAGTATTCTTCGACGCGAAGGACGAGGCGGCGTTCGGCGGCGACGAGGCCAGACATGGCAAAGGCTCAACTCGTAGTGGCGTATGCGGGAGCCTCATTCTCGCGCCCTATGCCTAACAAGGCCTTAACCGGCGAAGTCATATATAAACTCGCCACTTGCTTCGCGTGTAAGTCTACTCATCTTCTGTACAGGTAACGATGCAAAGACCGTTTCAGTCTTTACAGACGAATTCGCACTCCAAATTGCAGCTTGCTATCCCTGCCCAGCTCTTCTTGGTTTTCACGCTTTTCACCTTACCAACTCCACAAGCCTCTTCGGCCCTTTTCTCGCAGCCGCGGAGTAAATCGGCAAGTACAGAAATTCCGCACAATATCCCAAGTATAGTTACAACTACCACTGTAACATCGGGAGAGTGAAGCTCCTGAAAGGTAAAATTAATGCTCTCGTCTGTGAGCTTATTATTAACCTCACCGGCCCAGAGTTTGGATTCTGGATTGAAATGGCGAATTGTAATTTGGAGTGGAGGTAGGTCAGGTAGTTCGACCTCAAGCTTGCCTTCAACCCATTCAGAAGGGGCCGGCACCTTAGTCGTAATTTGCGATACCCATTCCGAAGGGACGTCCAAGGATAGCGTTCGAACCATATCCTCTCTAGTGGAGAGGTCGACTAAGCTGCCTCTTGCGACAAGATCAGAATGAGCATCCAAAAATAGTGAGACTGCAGCCCCGGTTGTGCCGACCAACGTCAGTATTGCACCCGTAGGTATCTGACCAAGTTCCTGCATTTTTTCTCCCTCCTGCTATGCCGACGCGATAAGTGAAAGCATCCCCGCGGCAGTAACATTCAAAGAAGGTTTGTCGGCTGACCTCCACTCAGTTTACCACGATCAACTCTGGCACGGCATAATGCGCATGCTCGACATCGCACGAATCTGAAGGCCGATGCCTCCGATCTTGGCCGCCGCGCTCAGGCTGGTATTAGTTCGGTCAGGCGAGTGAGTCAGCCGGAGCGCAGGTATTTCACCGCGGCGTCGCGCTCGAAGAGGTAGAGCAGCACGCGCAGGGCCTTGCCGCGCTCGCCGGCCAGCTCCGGATCGCGGTCGAGCACCAGGCGGGCGTCGTCGCGCGCGATGGCCAGGAGGTCGTCGTGCACCGCCAGGTTGGCGAGGCGGAACTCCGGCAGGCCGCTCTGGCGGGTGCCGAGCAGCTCGCCGGCGCCGCGCAGCTTCAGGTCCTCCTCGGCGATGCGGAAGCCGTCGTCGGTCTGGCGCATGATGCGCAGGCGCGCGCGGGCGGTCTCGCCGAGCGGCCCCTGCCACAGCAGCAGGCAGGTGGACTTGCCGCTGCCGCGGCCGACGCGGCCGCGGAGCTGGTGAAGCTGGGCGAGGCCGAAGCGCTCGGCGTGCTCGATCACCATGACGGTCGCGTTGGGCACGTCGACGCCGACCTCGACCACCGTGGTGGCGACCAGCAGGGCGAGCTCGCCGGCGGCGAAGCGCGCCATGACCGCATCCTTGTCGGGTCCCTTCATGCGCCCGTGGACCAGCCCGATCTTCTCGCCGAAACGCTGCTGAAGCGCCCGGCAACGATCCTCGGCGGCGGCGAGGTCGACGTTCTCCGACTCCTCGACCAGCGGGCAGATCCAGTAGACCTGCGCATCGCGCGCAAGGGCGCGCGCAACGCCATCCACCACCTCGTCGAGGCGGTCGAGCGAGAGCGTCCTGGTCTCGATCGGCTGGCGGCCCGGCGGCCGCTCGGTGAGGCGCGAGACGTCCATGTCGCCGTGGGCGGTGAGCATGAGCGTGCGCGGGATCGGCGTCGCCGTCATCACCAGCACGTCGACGGCCTTGCCCTTGCCGGTCAGCGTCAGGCGCTGGTGCACGCCGAAGCGATGCTGCTCGTCGATCACCGCCATGGCGAGGTCGCGAAAGGCAACATCTTCCTGGAATAGCGCATGGGTGCCGACGACGAGCGGCGTCGCGCCGGACGCGAGCCCGCCGAGGATCGCTTGGCGCGCCTTGCCCTTGTCGCGGCCGGTCAGCAGGACGATCTCGACCCCGGCGGCGCGCGCCAATGGCTCGAGGGTGTTGAAGTGCTGGCGCGCCAGGATTTCGGTGGGCGCCATGAGGGCGGCCTGGCCTCCGGCCTCCACGGCGGTCAGCATGGCGAGCAGCGCGACCACCGTCTTGCCGCTGCCGACGTCACCCTGGAGCAGGCGCAGCATGCGGTGCTCGGCGGCCAGGTCGGCGGCGATCTCGGCCCAGGCGAGGCGCTGCGAGCCGGTGAGCTGGAAGGACAGGGCGTCGATGACCTTCTGGCAGAGCCGGCCGTCGCCTTTCAGCGCGCGGCCGCGCTGCTTCAACTGGCGGTCGCGCACCAGGGCGATGGCGAGCTGGTTGGCCAGCAGCTCGTCGTAGGCGAGGCGCCGGCGCACCGGCGCCAGCGGCGAGAGGTCGGCCTCCTCCTTCGGCGCGTGGGCCTCGGCGAGCGCGCGGTGCCAGTCGGCCCAGCCCTCGCGCGCCTGGAGGCCGCGATCCAGCCATTCCGGCAGCGCCGGCACCCGCTTCAGGGCCGCCTGCACCGCCTTGCCGACGGTCTTCAGGGTCAGTCCCGCGGTCAAGGGATAGACCGGCTCCACCGTCTGCAGGCTCGCGGCTTCCGACGGGGGCGCGATGTGGTCCGGATGGGTCATCTGCAGGCGGTCGTTGAACACCTCGAGCTTGCCGCTGACCACGCGAACCTCGCCCGGCGGCAGCATCTTCATCAGGTAGTCGCGGTGGGCGTGGAAGAACACCAGCTCCATGAAGCCGGAATCGTCGTGGCAGACGATGCGATAGGGCTGGCGCCGGCTCGGCGGCGCGCGGTGCTCGGCGATGTGGACCGTCAGCGTGGCGATCCTGCCCGGCACGGCCTCGGCGATCTTTGGCGCGTAGCGCCGGTCGATCAGGCCGCTCGGCAGGTGCCAGCAGAGGTCGAGCACCGCCGGCCCGCCGGTCAGCGTCTCGAACAGCTTGGCAAAGCGCGGCCCGACCCCGGAGAGGCTGGTGGCGGGCGCGAACAGCGGGAAGAGGATCTCGGGGCGCAAAGGGAAAATCCGGCCGGAAGAGCCTGACAAAACGGTGCGACGGCTCTATATCCTAGGGCTCCATGAGCCAAACCGAAACCATCGAGAACCGGCGCAAGCGCCTGCGCTTCCGGAGCTGGCACCGCGGCACCAAGGAAATGGACCTGCTGATCGGTAGCTTTGCCGATGTCCACCTGTCAGCCTTTGACAGCAGCCAGCTCGACCGCTTCGAGGCGCTGCTGGACGTGCCGGAGCCGGTGGTTTACGACTGGATCCTCGGTCGCAGCCGCCCTCCGGCGGACTACGACCACGACGTGATGCGGCTGCTGCTGGCCTTCGAGCTTCAAGCGCCCGGCCGCTGAGTTCCTTTCTGCACAGAATGCCCGAGAAGTAATGACGGAATCCGTGACCGCCTCTACGCCCGTGGAGGCGGAGTCTGCCTTGCGCCCGACTCTGGCCTCGGCGCCGCCGGGGGTCGACGCCCTCACCATCGCGAAGCTGCTGGCGTCGAGCGGGCTGCGCCGCTGGCTGCATGTCGCCCTTGACGATACCCAGGCGGCGCGCCTGGCCGACTGCCTGGCGTTCTTCGCGCCGGAGGTCGAGGTGCTGGTGTTCCCCGCCTGGGACTGCCTGCCCTACGACCGGGTGAGCCCCCACCGCGACATCGTCGCCCGCCGCCTCGACGTGCTGACCCGCCTGATGCAGCCGGTCGGCGCCAAAAAATCCGGCCGCCCGCAGGTGGTGGTGACCACGGTGAACGCCCTGCTGCAGAGGGTGCCGGCCCCGGAGGCGCTGGAGGGCCGCATCATGCTGCTGAAGGCGGGCGAGCGCGTGCCCGCCGAGCGCCTCAACGGCTTCTTCGCCGAGAACGGCTACTACCGCGTCGAGACCGTCGGCGAGCCCGGCGAGTTCGCGGTGCGCGGCGGCATCGTCGACGTTTTCCCGCCAGGCGAGGAGCAGCCGCTGCGCCTCGACTTCTTCGGCGACGACCTGGAGAGCCTGCGGCGCTTCGACCCGCTGACCCAGCGCACCACCGGCAGCGCCACCGAGCTGGCGCTGAAGCCGGTCAGCGAGGTGATCCTCGACCCCGCCGCCGTGGAGCGCTTCCGCACCCGCTACCGCGAGGCCTTCGGCGCGGTGCGCGACGACCCGCTCTACGAGGCGGTCAGCGCGGCGCGCGCGCATCCCGGCATGGAGCACTGGCTGCCGCTCTATCACCAGCGCCTGGTGACGCTGCTCGACTACCTGCCGGAGGCCGGCGTCACGCTCGACTACCAGGCCCTCGAGGCGCGTGACGCGCGACTGGAGACCATCGCGGATTTCCATGAGGCGCGCCGCCAGATCGAGGGCGGCGGCGACAGCGGCGGCTGGGTCTACAAGGCGCTGGCGCCGGAAGCGCTCTACCTGGCGGCGGCCGAGTGGGACAGCGGCCTCGCGGCGCGGCCGGGTGGCGACTTCACGCCCTTCGCCGCGCCCGACGG
>DATCXZ010000436.1:0-3507 GCA_036570545.1 Kiloniellaceae bacterium | reverse complement strand
GCCCGGCCGCTTCGGCGGCGAGCCGGCCATGGCGCAGGGCCCCCTCGGCTTCCTGAAGCTGTTCGCCGCCTGGGGCGCCGAGGTCGCGGTGCTGATCGACTGGGCGCGGCGCCAGGGCAGCGGATCTGTTGCTCTCGGCGGCGTCAGCCTCGGCGCGCTGACCAGCCAGCTCACCGCGGTGGCGGCACGGGACTGGCCGGCCGAACTGAGGCCCGATGCCCTCCTTCTCATCGCCAGCAGCCAGGACCTGAAGGAGGTCGCCTTCAATGGCAGCCTGGCGACGGCCATCGGGCTGCCGGCGCGCCTCGAGGCCGAGGGCTGGACCGAGGCCGACATCGAGCGCTACCTGCCCCTGATGGAGCCGCGCGGCGGGCCGGTCATGGCGCCGGAGAAGATCGTCATGGCTCTCGGCGAGGCCGACGATCTGACCCCCTTCGAGGGCGGCCTCGCCCTGGCGCGGCGCTGGCAGGTGCCGCCGGCCAACCTCTTCCTGCGCCGCCAGGGACACTTTACCGTCGCCCTCGACCTCGCCCGCCGCCCGCAGCCGCTGGACCGCCTGGCGGAGGTGCTGGGGAACCCGGCCGGTCTCCTCAGGATGAGGTAAATCTTTGATAGGACGAAGAAAATCCTCATGCTGAGGAGCCTGCGGAGCGGGCGTCTCGAAGCACGCAGGGCGGCAGCCCGTCGTCCGCGCTCTTGCGCCGGGCGGCCCGCTGCCTATAGTCCGGCGTCATGAACTCCCTGGGTATAGACAAGGCGCCCGCGGCGACCCGCGTGGTGGTGGCGATGTCGGGCGGGGTGGACTCCTCGGTCACCGCGGCGCTGCTGCACGGCGAGGGCTACGAGGTTGTCGGCGTCACCCTGCAGCTCTACGACCATGGCGTGGCGCTGGCGAAGAAGGGGGCCTGCTGCGCCGGGCAGGACATCTACGATGCCCGCCAGGTGGCCGAGCGTCTCGGCATCCCGCACTACGTGCTCGACTACGAGAGCCGCTTCCGTGACTCGGTTATGGAAGACTTCGCCGACAGCTACCTGCGCGGCGAGACGCCGATCCCCTGCGTGAGCTGCAACCAGACGGTCAAGTTCCGCGACCTGCTGGCGACCGCGCGCGACCTCGGCGCCGACTGCCTGGCGACCGGCCACTATGTTCAGAGGAAGCTGGGTCCTGCGGGGGCAGAGCTGCACCGTGCGGTCGATCCGCGCCGCGATCAGAGCTACTTCCTCTTCGCCACCACGCGCGGCCAGCTCGACTTCCTGCGCTTTCCGCTCGGTGGCATGGAGAAGGACGCGGTGCGCCGCGAGGCCGCGCGCTTCGGCCTCGTCGTCGCCGACAAGCCGGACAGCCAGGACATCTGCTTCGTGCCGCAGGGCTCCTATGCCACGGTGGTGCAGAAGCTGCGTCCGGGCGCGGCCGATCCCGGCGAGATCGTGCACCTCGACGGCCGCGTGCTGGGCCGCCACGAGGGCATCATCCACTACACCATCGGCCAGCGCCGCGGCCTTGGCGTCGGCGGCGAAAGCGAGCCGCTGTTCGTCGTGCGCCTGGAGCCGGAGGCGCGCCGTGTCGTGGTCGGTCCCAAGGCGGCGCTGGCGCGCGACCGCGTCATCCTGCGCGACCTCAACTGGCTGCCGGGCGACGCGCCGGCGCCGAGCGGTCGCCGTGTCGAGGTGAAGCTGCGCTCGGCGAGCGAGCCGGCGGCGGCGACGCTCTACCCGCGTCCCGGTGGCGGCGGGGAAGTGGTCTTGGATGTGGCCCAATTCGGCATCTCGCCGGGTCAGGCCGCGGTGTGCTATGAAGGAAGCCGGGTTCTCGGCGGCGGCTGGATCGCCGCAGCCGAGCGCCGTCTCGCCGCCTGACCCCTGGAGGGTTTCACGGGCGGCCTCAGCCAACAGCACCCCGGCGCGACACGACCCCGGCGCCGAAGACCTTCCCGAAGGAGCCGTTGCCATGTCGCTCGAAGCCCTCACCGAGCAGCTCAAGACGCAGGCGACGATGAACCCGCCACTCGGCTACCGCGTGAAGTTCGATCTCGGCGAGGATGGCGTGCTGTTGTGGGACGGCACCGTGACACCGCCGGAGATTGGCCTGCTGGTAGGGTCCGGCGACGGCGATCCCGAGGCCGACACCGTGCTGCGCCTCACGCTCGACGATCTCGGCCGATTGCTGTCGGGCACCCTCGACCCCACGCTCGCCTACATGACCGGCAAGCTGAAGATCCAGGGCTCGACCGGCGTGGCGATGAAGCTCGCCGCCATGCTCGGCGACTGACCGGTGGTGGACGGCGAGTGAACTGCGGTGCTCCCCGCGCTTTTGTCTCGCCCGAACTTGACGAGTTGGCTGGTGGCGGCAGCGTCGCTGCCGGCTGCCAGGGCGGTGAACATGGCGATGGCCATGATCGCGACGGCGAGCAGGCCACGCAGGCAGGGCGCGTCGTGGCACTGTGTCCTCATCGATTCCTCCTTCAGTGCAAGGCGGCAACGCCGCCCAGCAGCCGGCGCGGGCGCACGCGGTCCAATGGCGGGTTCGGGGTGAAGCCGCGCAGCTCGAGCGGACCCTCCACCAGGAAAGGCGCCTCGGCGATGAAGGCGCGCAGGTGCGCGGTGGCGTAGTGCGCCTGCAGATGACCGGCCGAGCGCCAGGTCTCGTACAGCAGCCAGAGGTCGGCGTCGTCGTCGGCGCGGTGCAGGTCGTAGCGGATGCAGCCCGGCTCGCGGCGCGACCGCGCGACGAGGCGGCGCAGGCGCCCGCCCAGCTCGGCGGAACGCACGGGCTGCGCGCGGATGAAGGCGAGATTGGTGACTTTCTTCATGCAGCGTTCTCCTCGGGGGAAAGCTGCGCCGCTGCCGCCGCGAAATTGCCGTCGGTCGCGACCGAAAGCGCACGCCAGCGCTCGATCTCGTCCTGGCGCTCGGCGAGACTGCCGAGGATGGCGTCGACCGCGTCGGAGCCGGCGGCATAGCGCAGCGGCGGCGCCGCGGCGGCGGCGAGCTCGACCAGCGCCGTGCCCAACTTTGCCGGGTCGCCGGCCTGGCGGTGGTTGTGGCCCTGGTAGGTGGCCTTCGCCTGTGCCGACAGCTCGGCATAGTCGGCGATGTCCCGACTGCCGTAGCGCACCGAGCTGCCGTCGAGGAAGTCGGTGCGGAAGAAGCCGGGCTCGACGATGGTGACGTGAATGCCGAAAGGCTCGACCTCCGACGCAAGAGACTCCGAGAAGCCCTCGATGGCGAACTTCGTCGCGCAGTAGGCCGAGGCCCCCAGGAAGCCGAGCGCGCCGCCCATCGACGACAGGTTGAAGATGTGCCCGCGGCGCTGACGGCGCAGAACCGGCAGCACGGCGCGCGTGACATGAAAGGTGCCGAAGACGTTGATGGCGAACTGCCGCTCGATCTCGCCTGGCTCGTTCTCCTCGAAGAGGCCGAGCTGGCCGTAGCCGGCATTGTTCACCAGCACGTCGATGCGCCCGAAGCGATCGAGCGCGACGGCGACCGCCGCCTCGGCCTGCGCCG
>DATCXZ010000435.1:0-4718 GCA_036570545.1 Kiloniellaceae bacterium | reverse complement strand
ACTCCGTCAGCCGAGCTGCTCGACTCAACTCCGCTTCGGCGTCGTTGTAGTAGTTCGAAGCCTGCTGCACCGACCTGTGCTGCGATTGCCGCATGGCCTCCGGTAACGGCACGCCGTCCTTGGCCGCCTGGGTCAGATAGCTAGCGCGAAGCCCGTGGGCGCTGTAGTCGGTTTCATCATAGCCGGCCATCACGAGACGACGCTTGATCATGTGATTGATCACGGCGGGCGAGATGTGCAGGAAGACCGGCCCCGATGTGATCCCCTCACTCTCTAGCCCGGCTGTCGGGGCTTCGACCGGGCGCCCCACCGGCTTCACGGCTCTCCCCTCCTCCGCCTCACTCGTCTTCGTGCGGCCGAGCTCGATGGTCATGCAGGGCAGGTGCGGGCTCTGCGGATTGGCCGGGTCGGCGGGAACAGGTAACTCCTCGACCAGCTGCTCCACTTTGAGGCTGGCCAGTTCACTGCGCCGACGGCCGCCCGATCCGAAGGCCACCAATAACAGCGCCCGGTCGCGCAAGGCCGCCGGTCCACCGTCGGCGCAGGTGTCCAAAAGATCTTCAAGGATTGTGCGGGTGATCGCTCGGCGGCTCTTGCGGACCCGCGGCCGCTCTTCGGCCTTGGCGGCGCGTTTGACGGCCTCGCGCACTGAACTATCTCGAGCAGAGCTACAACGCAGCTACTCACTCATGGTCGATCTGGCGCTGAGAAAGGGCCCAGGTCATTGATACAAAAACTAGTAACCTAGGGCCTGAAGTACGAGGACTTGTATCGTTTTCAAGCGCACGCGAAGACAGCAAATAGCCCTCGAACCTTCCTCCTCCTTTTCTTACTGTTAGATGTATTGCAGCCGTAACCTGGAGGCTCACCAGCGAAAGATTGCCGCCGATATCACTCAAGCCGTCGTCGCGTCCATACGAGCTGAGCTGTTCTGCCGTCTGCGGCCTCGAACATGGCCGCGGAGATCGGCTCGGGCAGGCCCGGGCCGTCGAGTCGGACGCTCAGGTACTCACGCGGGTTCTCTCCGCTCGTGTGCTCGCGCCAGGCCGCGCCCAGCTCCGAACGCCCGGCGAATATCCGGAACTCCGGTGTCCTTTCGCTGTCCCGGTTATCGTTCGGGACGAATCGAGCTTTGACCTCGATCGTGAGGGTGCGGATGGTTCCGGCCCAACCGCCATCCTTGACAGGCGTGAATGTACCGATGACGGACATCGCTCTTGTCCTCCTAGCTCGTGGTGGATGATGGATCGTTCGTCTCGGTGGCCCGGCGACGCGCCTGTTGCCGCGCTGATGTGGCGTCGTGTGAGCTGCCGTCGAAAAGCTTGCCCTTCCGCGCCCTGGCGAAGCCACGGTCGGCGGCGAGGAAGCTCTCCAGCATGTAGGGGATGAGCGCAGCCACGGGCTCGTTTTCGCCATAGGCCTCCCGGTAGAGCTCGGCATAGGCCTGCAGCGCCGCGTTGACCTCGGGCGCCACCGTGATGGTGATCTTGACCGGCGTCCGGTTGGGTAGCTTCGACAGTTTCAGGCTGGGCATAGCCTTCTCCTTCGTCAGCCGCGGTACGGCCGCAGGACCAGATCTTGGTGGACGATGACCCGGAGAGACCAGCCGGGCCGGATGGTAATGGTCGGCTGGATGTTCAGATTACGCTCGGTGATGCGCTGGCCGGCGCGGTTGGTATCGCGTTGGACCGACTCCCGGATCGCCCGGAGGAGATCGCTCTCTTCGTCGCCGAAGGTCAGCTCGGTGCCGACGCCCAATAGCGTTGATAGCGCCACGCCGGTAATGAGCCGCCAGGTGTGGTAGTCAACCTCGTCCTCGAGCCCGGCGTAGCCGGCGGTATCGGTCGCCGGCAGGTTCTCGATCACGATCGATGAGCCGTCCGGCATGACGATGCGGTTCCAGACCACGAGCGCGCGGCTCTGGCCGAAGGCGACGACGCTGTCGTACTTGCCGATCAGGCGGGCGCCCTGCGGGATCAGGAGGTACCGTCCTGTCGGGGTGTCGTAGACGTTCTCGGTGACCTGCGCGATGACCAGCCCCGGCAGATCGGAATTGATGCCGGTGACCAGGCTCGCCGGGATCACCGTGCCCGCCATCACCTGGAATGGCGAGACCGGGTCCTGCAGCGGATGCGGGTTGTAAACGTCGCGGTCGATCTTCTGGTTCAGGAAGTCGAGCTTGCGGCCCTGGTAGTTCTGGTCGCGCTTAGGGTCAAGCTGGAGACGGCGGGCGTCCGATTGCGCCATGTCCACGGCAGCGGACGACGAAGCACCCTGCCCCGCCGCCGGTTGCGTCGACGCCTTCCCGGTCTGATCCCGTGCGGAGATCTGGAAGAAGACGCCGGACTCGCGCGCCTGCCGCGCTTGGCGGGCCAGCCTGAGGCGCTCGGCCCGGGCGGCATCGTCCTCGGCGTTGGGCCGGAAGGCCGGCGTGGCCGGCGGGGTAATGCCGAGGTCCCGCTCCATCCCCACCACCGGCGGCCCGACATCTCCTGGCAGCGGCGGCCCGAGCTTCGGGGGCGGCTTCGGGAGGTCGCCGTAGTCGCGGGGGAGGTCGGCCAGGCCTTCGGCGGTCTGCTTGCGGTCAATGTTGTAGAGCTCGTCGGCCGATTGCCGCTTCTGGAAGCTCGGCGGATTGAGTGCCACCAGGGTGGCGCCGAAGATCGCGGCGGAACCGAGCGCCGCGCCGACGATCAGGACCTTGCGGTTGAAGCGCGTGACCGGGCGCGGCCGGGCGCGGAGCTTCAGCGCCTCCGGATCGGTTTTCGGCGACGGCGCGGCCGGATCGGTCATTGCCGGTGCTCCGTCGAAAGAGACGACGGCTGTTCCGCGCTTGCCTGACGCCCATCGGTGCGGCTGATGCGGACGATTTGCTGCGGGTCCTGGCCGAGGCGAAGCTCGGCAGCGGCGAACAGGCGGTCGACGACATAGTAGTTGCCGCGGACCCGGTAATTAACGAGCTCGGCGCCGCCCTCGGGCCCGACCACGAACAAGGGCGGCGCTTCGCCCTGGTCGATCCGGCGCGGGAACGCGATATAGACCTTGTGCGTGTCGTCGAACGCCCGTACGGGTCGCCACGGCGGGTTGTCGCCGGTGATCTCGTAGCGGAAGCGCAGGCGGTCGAGGGTGAGACCTTCGGCGACGACGGCAGTCTCGGCTTCGCTCGCCCGCTCGTTCTGCTGGCGCAAGGCGATCAGCTCATCGTGCGGATAGTGCCAGGACACCGAGGCCATGTAGGTGCCCTTGGTGCTCTCCATCTCCAGGTGGTAGGCGCGGCGGTCCGTGGTGATGACGAGGTTGGTCTCGAGGTCGGGCGCTACCGGCTTCACCAGCACATGCACCTGCTGTTCGCCGCCGGTGCCGCTGGTGGTGTCGCCGACCACCCAGCGCACCGTGTCGCCGGCCGAGAGCGCGATCAATTCTTCGCCGGGCTGCAGCGCGATGTCGCTCACCTGCTCTGGTGCCGCGTAGAGGCGATAGAGCGCCCCCTGCGTGAAGGGATAGACCTGCACGGCATTCACGTATCCGTCCTTGGTCGGCTCCAGACGCGCGGCCCTGTTCGCAGCCTCGACGCGGGTGATCGGCGGACGCTTGTCGGGCGCGGTCGGCTTGCCGTCGGGCAGCGGCTTCAGCTGGCCCGGCAGCGGTAGCGGCTCGGGGATCGTGACGATCCGGACCGGCTTCGGTGGCGCGGCCTCGGCGACGGCGGGCGCAAAGTCGCCGCTGTCGTGGGCGATCTGCGGTGGCGGTGTGCTCTTGGAGGCGCAGGCGGCGAGCGCCAGGGCCGAGGCGCCGATGAGCAGGCTGCGGATGGGTGTCATGGCGTTTCTCCAGGATTGAGCTCGCGCGACCAGTCGAGGCCGTGCACGTAGATGCCGAGGGGGTTCTTGCGCAGCGTCACCACGTCGCGCGGCTGGCGGATGACGATGGAGAAGATGCCAGTCCAGCGCTCGGTCCTGGCGAGGCTGCCGTTCGTCCAGGTCTGCTCGCTCCACTTCACCTGGAAGGAGCTGTCCGAGATCCGGACGACGCTGGTCACCTCGACGGAGACACTGCGCTCACCGACCACCTTGAAGGGGTCGTTGCGGCGGGCGAACTCGTTGAGCACCTGCGCCCCGCGGTCCGTGGCGTAGTCATAGGCCTCGAGCCAGTTCTTCCGCACGACGATCGGATCGATGGAGAGCGCGCGCACGTCCCTGACGAAGCGCGCCAGGTGATAGGCAATCTCCGCGTCATCGGGCTTGTAGGGCCGGACCGCCGGTCCCACGGCCTGGACGCCGCCGAGCCTGTCGACCTCGACCACATAGGGCGTGACGCGGCTCTGTGCCGACTGCCAGATGAGGCCGGCCGCCAGGCCGGTGGCAAGCGACAGGCAGACGAAGGCCATGAGACGCCAGTTCCGGGCCTGCACGCGGGCCGAGCCGAGCCGCTCGTCCCAGAGTTGCTGTGCCTTCTGATAGGGCGTAACGGCCTCGGGGGTGTCGCCGTAACGGTTGGTCGCGCGCCGGAACATCGCTCACTCCCTCTCCGACAGGTCGGGGCTGGCGCCGGTGCCGGGCTTATCGCCCTCCCGAATCGTCTGCTCGGTGGAATGGATGCGGGCGCGCTGGCGCTGCTCGGCGCGCAGGCGTCGCGCCCAGGCCGGGGCGCCGCCGTCCGAAGGCACCGAAGGACCATCGCTGGCGCCTGCCCGTCTCCCGCCGCCCGTCCCCTGCCAG
>DATCXZ010000434.1:0-3424 GCA_036570545.1 Kiloniellaceae bacterium | reverse complement strand
GCGGCGGTCCTCGGCGATGAGGCCGGCGGCGGCGATGGCCTGCTCGGCGACCACGCCCTGGTAGGCGATGGCGACCTGGCAGTTCGGCCCCGGCGGCCGCAGCCAGTAGGCGCCATTGATGATGTCGGCGGCGAGGTCCCCCTCGAGCGCGCGCCTGGGCTGCTCCAGCGGCCGCGTCGACAGGCGCAGGTAGACCGAGCCGCCCTTCTCGTCGCGCAGCCAGGGGCCAGTCGGCCTGCCCTCGCCGTCGCGCTGCAGGTAGTCGAAGGACCAGGCGAGGATGGTCGAGAGCTCGTCGACGAAGGCGGGCTCGAAGGAGGCGAGGCCATCCTGCGCGAGGCCGATAAGCGGCGTCGACACCGACTGGTGCGCGCCGCCCTCCGGCGCCAGCGTCACGCCCGACGGCGTCGCCACCAGGATGAAGCGGGCGTCCTGGTAGCAGGCGTAGTTCAGCGCATCGAGGCCGCGCATGATGAAGGGATCGTAGAGCGTGCCGATCGGCAGCAGGCGCTCGCCGAAGAGGGAGTGCGACAGGCCGAGCGCGCTCAGCAGCAGGAAGAGGTTCATCTCGGCGATGCCGAGTTCCAGGTGCTGGCCTTCTGGCCCCATCACCCACTTCTGCGCCGAGGGTACCTGCTGGTCGCGGAAGGTATCGGCCAGCGGCTTGCGCGCGAAAATGCCACGGCGGTTCACCCACGGCCCGAGGTTGGTGGAGACAGTCACATCCGGCGAGGTGGTGACGATGCGCTCGGCCAACGGCGACTTGTCGCGCGCGATCTCGTTGAGGATCTTGCCGAAGCCCTCCTGGGTTGACATGACGTCGCCTGAAGGCACCGGCAGCGCGGTAGGCACGTCGACGCGCGGCGCCTCGAAGCGGCGGCGCCCCTCGGCGTTGAAGGGCACCTTCCTCAGGAAGGCCTCGATGTCCTTCTGCGGCAGCGACATGGCCTCAAAGGGTTCCCACTCGCGGCCCTCGCGGATGCCGAGGCCGGCGCGGAATCCCTCCAACTGCTCCGGCGTCATCAGGCCGGCGTGATTGTCCTTGTGGCCGGCCAGCGGCAGGCCGTGGCCCTTCACGGTGTAGGCGATGAAGCAGACCGGGCGGTCGTGGTCGATCGCGTGGAAGGCCTCCAGCACGGCGGTCAGGTCGTGGCCGCCGAGGTTGGTCATCAGGCGGCCGAGTTCGTCGTCGCTGCGGCGCTCGATCAGCGCCGACACGGCGCCCTGATCGCCCAGATCATCCATGAGACGTTTGCGCCAGGCGGCGCCGCCCTGGAAGGTGAGCGCCGAATAGAGCTGGTTCGGGCAGGAGTCGATCCAGGCGCGCAGCGCCTCGCCGCCGGGCTCGCGGAAGGCGGCCTCCAGCAGGTGGCCGTACTTGATGGTGACGACCTCCCAGCCCATCGAGCGGAACAGCTTGTCGAACTGGCCGTAGAGGTTCTCGTGCGCCACCGCGTCAAGACTCTGGCGGTTGTAATCGATCACCCACCAGGTGTTGCGCAGGTCGTGCTTCCAGCCCTCCATGAGGGCCTCGTAGATGTTGCCCTCGTCGAGTTCGGCATCACCGACCAGCGCGATCATCCGGCCCTCGGGACGGTCTTTCGACCAACCCTTCAGGCGCACGTAGTCCTGCACCATGGCGGCGAAGGAGGTCATCGCCACGCCGAGGCCGACCGAGCCGGTCGAGAAGTCGACGTCGTCGACGTCCTTGGTGCGCGAGGGGTAGGACTGCGCGCCACCGAAGCCGCGGAAGTTCTCCATCTTGTCGCGGCTCTGGTTGCCGAGCAGGTACTGGATGGCGTGGAACACCGGGCTCGCATGCGGCTTCACGGCGACACGGTCGGCCGGGCGCAGCACGTCGAAATAAAGCGCCGTCATGAGGGTGGCGAGCGAGGCGCTGGAGGCCTGGTGGCCGCCCACCTTCACGCCGCCGCTCTTGGGGCGGATGTGGTTGGCATGGTGGATCATCCAGGAGGACAGCCAGAGAACCTTCTTCTCCAGCGCCTCCAGCATCTGCAGGTGGTCGGACTCCAGCGGGCGCGATGGCATCGGGACGTCTCTCTCGGCAGCGAAAGCGGCTGTCCTAAGCCTACGCCAATGGGTCGGGGCATGACATGCCAAAGGCGTCACTTCTCGCGCCCGAATTGGCATCCTATACTCCAGCGAGCCCCAATAATGGCAGGGCCTGCCAATGCTGAAGCTGGACACCATCGACCGCAAGATCCTCGCCGCGCTGCAGGACAACGGACGCCTGTCCAACGTGGAGCTGGCCGAGCGCGTCGGGCTCTCGCCTTCGCCCTGCCTCAGGCGGGTGCGGCAGCTCGAGGACGCGGGCATGATCTCGCGCTACGTCGCCCTCCTGAACCAGAATGCCGTCGGCCTGCCGGTCTCGGTGTTCATCTCGATCAAGCTGGAGCGCCAGCAGGAGGACGACCTCGACCGCTTCGAGGCCGAGGTCGGCACCTATCCCGAGGTGCTGGAGTGCTACCTGATGACCGGCACCCGCGACTACCTGCTGCGGGTCGCGACGCGCGACCTCGCCGCCTACGAGCGCTTTCTGAAGACCAAGCTGACACGCGTCGACAACGTCGCCTCCATCGAGTCGTCCTTCGCGCTGAAGCAGGTGAAGTACACGAGCTCCCTGCCGCTGGAGACGCTGGGGGGATGAGGGTGTCGCAACAAAGGGCCCCCTCACCCAGCTTCGCGTAAGCGCCCGCTAACGCTTTGAGCAACCCTCTCCCACGGAGGGGAGAGGGAAAAGCAAACCTTCTCCCTTGGTGGGAGAAGGTTGCGCAGTCTTAGCGAGCGCCAGCGAGCTTAGACGGAGCTGGATGAGGGGGATGGTGGCACTCGCGCAATCACGCCCTTCCTGAAGAACGGCGGGCGGTCGGCCATTGCCGGGACGCCGTGCGGCGAGGCGGCGACGGCCTGCGCCGCCGCGAGGATGTCGGCGAGGTCGTGGCCGGGATCGGCGCCGCCGATGAGGTAGCTCCAGCGCGCGCTGCCGTCCACGGCCTGGAAGGCGAGCGTCACCGGGCGGTCGCAGACGGCAAAGCAGTCGACCGGCGCAATGTCGATGTCCGGCAATTCGGAAGCCGCGGCGCGCAGCGCCTCGTAGAGGCGGCGGCCGACGGGAGGTTCACCGCCGGCCGCTTCGCCACAGAGGACACAGACCTGCAGGCAGAGGCCTGCCATCGCAGAAGGCTTGCTCAGGCGGCGGCGGTCGCGGCCTGCCGTGCCTCGCCGCGCTGCCAGACGTAGCCGGCGAGCGTGCCGGCCAGGCTCCAGGCCACCGCCATCACCACCAGCGAGGCGGCGGCGAAGTGGCCGGAGAGCTCGCCAGGCACCGTGCTGGCGAAGCCGTGCGGATGCGGCGCACCGATGACGTGCGGCAGAAGCATGAGGGCGATGCCGGCGGCGATCG
>DATCXZ010000433.1:0-14711 GCA_036570545.1 Kiloniellaceae bacterium | reverse complement strand
GCGCGGCAGCACCAGGGTGAGCGGCGCCGGCCAGAGCGCGGCGGCGATGCGCCGGGCGCGGTCATCGAACACCACCTCGGCTGCCGCAGCCTCGGCGCTGGTGAAGTGCACGATGAGGGGATTGAACTGCGGCCGGTCCTTGGCGGCGAAGATGCCGGCCACGGCCCGGTCGGAAGTGGCGTCGGCGCCCAGGCCGTAGACCGTCTCGGTGGGGAAGGCGACCAGCCTGCCGGCGCGCAGCAGCGCCGCGGCGCGCGCGTAGGCGGCATTGTCGGGCGGCAGGATCTCGGGTGCGGCTGTCGGCGGGCTGTCGGGGGTCATGGCGCGCGCAGTCTAGGGGATCGGTCCGAATTTGCATCCCCTTCCACGCCGCCGCATCACCCGGAAGTTCACAAACAGAACTAGTGCATGCGGGGGGCAAAATGCTCTACAAGCGAGCCGTCCCGCTGCGGCGGGGCGCCGCCCCCCGCAACGGTCGCCGGCGTCGAGGGGTGGCTGGAGAAAGGAAAAGCACCATGAGCCCCGTTTCCGACCGGCCCGTTTCCGACAGGGTCATCGCGGCCACGGCCAGCATGGCAGCGGTCCAGGACTTCTACTTCAACTCGCGCTACGCCGACCGTCGTGGCCAGCCCGGCGTCTGCGACTTCACCTTCGGCAATCCGCAGGAATTCCCGCTGCCGGGTCTGGTGCAGGCGCTGCATCGCCAGGCCGATCTGCAGAGCGAGAGCTGGTACGCCTACAAGACGAACGAGGCCGACGCCTGCGCCTTTCTCGCGGAGAGCCTGTCGCGCGAGCTCGGCCTTGCCTTCGCGCCCGCCGACATCGCCATGACTCCGGGGGCCTTCGGCGCCATCGCGCTGGCCTTCCGCCTGCTGCTCACGCCGGGCGACGAGGTGCTGATCCCGCTGCCCGGCTGGTTCTGCTATGGCTCGATGCTGGCCGCCGAAGGCGTGAAGGCGGTGCAGGTGCCGCTCGATCCCGTCTGCTTCGACCTCGATCTCGCGGCCATCGAGGCGGCGATCACGCCGCGCACCCGCATCGTGGTGGTGAACAGCCCGCACAACCCGACGGGGCGCATCTATCCCCGCGCCCAGCTCGAGGCGCTGGCGGACCTGCTGGAGCGCGCGTCGGCGCGCAGCGGTCGGCGCATCTTCCTGCTGTCGGACGAGCCCTACCGGCGCATCCGCTTCGACGGCCTGCCCTTCGTCAGCCCGGCCGCCGTCTACCCCTGGACCCTGATCGACTACAGCTACGGCAAGATCCTGCTGGCGCCGGGTCAGCGGCTCGGCTATCTCGCGCTGTCGCCGCTGATGCCGGCGGCCGACCGCGGCGCGCTGAGCGAGGCCTTCTTCGGCGCGCAGTGCTCCCTCGGCTGGGCCTTTCCCAGCGCCCTCATGCAGCACGCCGTGCCGGACCTCGAGTCGCTCAGCATCGATATCGCGGCGCTCACCCGGCGGCGCGACCGCATGATCGGCGCGCTGACGCAGTGGGGCTACGAGGTGATCCGGCCGGAGGGTACCTTCTATCTCTTCGGCCGTGCGTGGGGCGGCGACAGCGACTCCCTCTTCGATGCTTTGGCGGACCGTGACGTCTTCGTCATGCCGGGCCGCGTGCTCGCGACGCCGCAGCATTTCCGCGTCTGCCTCACTGCGACGGACGCGATGATCGAGCGCGCCCTGCCGGCCTTCCAGGCGGCGGCCCAACGGCTGGCCGCCGCATGACTGCTTGCCCTCCCTTCGCCAGGAGCGACCAACGATGAACAGTCCTTTCCGTATCTCCGATGAGACGCTGGCGGCCCGGCAGGTCGCCTTCGTCAAGGCACGCTGGCATGCCGACATCGTCGACCAGTGCCAAGCCGGCTTCGAGCGGACCATGGCGGGGGAAACGCCGCCCTGGCACATCGAGGTCTTCGAGGCGCCCGGTGCCTTCGAGATCCCGCTGCTCGCCCGCGACCTGGCGCGCAGCGGCCGCTACGCCGCCATCGTCGGCGCCGCCTTCGTGGTGAACGGCGGCATCTATCGCCACGACTTCGTCGCCGATACCGTGGTCGGCGCGCTCATGCAGGTGCAGATGGAGAGCGATGTGCCCGTGCTGTCCGCGGTGCTGACGCCGCACAACTTCCATGACTCCGCCGAGCACCGGCGTTTCTTCCTCGACCACTTCCTGGTGAAGGGCGAGGAAGCGGCCAGGGCCTGCCTCGCGGTGACGGCGGCCCGCCGGGCGATCCGCGCTGCCGCCTGAGGGACGGCGGCTCCGAACGGCTCTAGCCATGCATCCTGCTCCGGGCAGGATTGCCAACAGTCGACTATGGGAATCTCCACCTCGACTGCTATAAGACCCGGAAGTCCAAATCTCTTCTTCGGGTTCCACATAGATATGGTCGAATGGCTGGTTCCGGCTGACGTCGGTCTCACGGCGTCGGTATCTCTTATCGTCTTCAGCGCGGTCACTTCCTTCATCACCGCGGCGGCAGGCATCGGCGGCGGTATCATGATGGTGGCGGTCATGGCCGTGCTGATGCCGGCCCAGGCCGTCATCCCGGTGCACGGCGTGGTGCAGGTGGGGTCCAACGCCGGGCGTGCCGCCGTCCTGCTGCCGCAGGTGCAGTGGCAGGTGCTGGCGCCGTTCTGCGCCGGCAGCGTGGCGGGCGCCGCGGTCGGCGGCCTTACCGTCGTGGAACTGGACCCGGCGATCCTCAACATCGGCCTCGCCTTTTTCATTCTCTATTCGGTCTGGGCGCCGCCGCTGGGCGCGCCGGGCCGCTTCAAGGTGGTGGCCACCGGCGCTTTCTCCAGTTTTCTCACCATGTTCTTCGGCGCCACCGGCACCTTCGTCTCGGCCATGGTGAAGTCGATGCGCTTCGGCCGCCTGGAGCATGTCGCCACCCACTCGGCCTGCATGGTGGCGCAGCACTTCATCAAGGTGGTCGCCTTCGGCCTGCTCGGCTTCAACTACGGACCCTACGCCGGGCTCGTTGTCGCCATGATCGCCAGCGGCTTTGTCGGCACGGTGGTCGGCAAGCACGTGCTGGTGAAGATGAACGACGTCATTTTCCACCGCGTGCTCGCCGTGCTGCTCTCTGTGCTGGCCCTCCGGCTGCTCTACGAAGGCGTGACGCTGCTCGGCTGGCTCTGAAGCCTGGTCCGAAGACTGGGGCTATTGGTAAAGCCAATCCGCCTCAATTGGTTAACCAATCACCACGAAGCCCCCTCGACATCGACTTATTTTGCTTGAATTCCAAAGCCATTGAGGCTTTAACCAATGTCGGCGGTCCCGCCGCCGGGAAGGCTGGAAAAACCGGCCCGCCGTATCCACGGGAGGAAAGTATGGACGCAGCCGCCAATCGCCTCGCCCGCAACATCAGGCGCATCGCCCACCTCGACCTGCCGGGTGGCGGCCAGGTGGTGGTGCAGGACGGCTATGCCTACGTCGGCCACATGAAGCCGCCCTACGGCACCACCATCCTCGACGTGAAGGACCCCAAGAACCCGCGCATCGTGTCGGAGATCCGGCTGGACGAAGACAGCTCGCACACCCACAAGGTGCGGGTCGCCGGCGATCTCATGGTCACCAACGTGGAGCAGAACCGCCGCCACTTCCTGCGCAAGGGCGAGCGCCTGCCGGAGGTCCGCGCGCAGCTCGCCGCCGAGATCGGGCGCGCGCCTGATGACGCCGAGATCGCCAAGGCGCTGGGTGTCGAGCCGGCGCAGGTGGCCGAGCTGGAGGCGGCGCGGGTGCGCGGCTACCACGACGGCGGCTTCAAAGTCTGGGACATCTCCGACAAGTCGAAGCCGCGCCTACTCTGCCACCAGCGCACCTTCGGCTTCGGCACTCACCGCTTCGACATGGACGCGGACTATGCCTACATCTCGACCGAGATGGAGGGCTATCTCGGCAACATCCTGGTGACCTACGACCTGAAGGACCCCGCCCACCCGCAGGAGGTGTCGCGCTGGCACATGCCGGGCCAGCACATCGCCGCCGGCGAGACGCCGACCTGGAAGGGCTACAAGAACCGCCTGCACCATGCCCTGCGCGTCGGCGACGAGATGTGGGCCTCGGTCTGGCACGCCGGCTTCCGGGTGCTCGACGTCAGCGACATCACCAAGCCCAGGGTGATCGCCAGCCACGACTACCATCCGCCGTTCCCGGAGCCGAGCCACACCATCCTGCCGGTCTCCGGCACCGTCGCCGGCCGGCGCATCGCCATCGGGATGGATGAGGAGCACGATCACCGGCCGGGCCGCCTGCACGCCTTCCTCTGGGTCTTCGACGTCACCGATCTTCAGAACATCACCGCGCTCTCGGCCTTCGACGTCAGCGAGCTGGACTCGCCCTGGGCCCGCGCGCCGGGCCGCTTCGGCGCCCATCAGTTCCGCGAGAAGCTGGACGAGCCGCTGGTCTTCGCCACCTGGTTCGCCGGCGGGCTGCGCGTCGTCGACGTCTCCAATCCCTTCGCGCCGGAGGAGATCGGCTCCTTCATTCCGGAGCCGGTCGGCGGCGAGCCGAGCCCGCAGTCCAACGACGTCGACGTGGATGAGAACGGCGTCATCTACATGCTCGACCGCAACTGCGGCTTCGACATTCTGGAGATGACCAATCGCTAACCGATTTCTCTCTCCCCCAGACCATGACATCTCATGTCCGCCTCCTTCCAACTTGTCACCCCGGCCAAGCGAGCGTTAGCGAGCGCGAGCCGGGGTCCAGGGCGGGTTCTTGAGCACTTGCCCTGGACCCTCGGCTCAAGGCCGAGGGTGACGATGAGATCTGGTGGCGCCACGGGTGCAATCAAGCGGATGCAAGCAAGAAAGGTTCCATAGATGACAGCGCAGGCCACAGAGAAGGACGTCGTCGGCGAGGAGCACTGGACGAAAAAGGGCGACGACGTGAAGCTCTTCCTCTGGGAAAAGTACGTCGGCGCGCCCTCAAAAGGCCCCGGGGACAAGAAGGGCACCGTGCTCTTCGTGCACGGCTCCTCGATGGCCTCGACGCCGACCTTCGACCTCCACGTCGAGGGGCGGCCGTTCAGCTCGGCGATGAACTTCTTCGCGGTGCAGGGCTACGACACCTGGTGCGTCGACATGGAGGGCTACGGCCGCTCCACCAAAGACCGCGACAACTTCTGCGACATCGCCAACGGCGCCGACGACCTCGCTGCCGCCACCGACTACATCGAGAAGACCCGCGGCGCCGGGCCGCTGCTGGTCTACGGCATCTCCTCCGGCGCGCTGCGCGCCGCGCTCTTCGCCCAGCGCCATCCGGAGCGGGTGAAGCGCCTGGCGCTCGACGCCTTCGTGTGGACCGGCGAGGGCAGCCCGACGCTGGAGCAGCGCCGCAAGAAGCTGCCGGAATTCTCTGCCTCGAAGCGGCGGCCGATCGACTACGCCTTCGTGCAGTCGATCTTCGCGCGCGATCATCCGGGCTGCGCCGAGGACAAGGTGGTCGATGCCTTTGCCGCGGCGATCACTGCGCTCGACGACTCCATGCCGAACGGCACCTACATCGACATGTGCTCCAGGCTGCCGCTGGTCGACCCGGAGAAGATCGCCGTGCCGACCATCGTCCTGCGCGGCGAGTACGACGGCATCGCCGGCTTCGAGGATCTCACCCGCTTCTTCGAGAAGCTGCCCAACGCGGACAAGCAGTTCTCCGTCATGGCCGGCATCTCGCACGCGAGTTTCCAGCAGAAGAACTACATGCTGGTCTACTATCTCCTCGCCAACTTCTTCGCCCAGCCGGAGCCGCGGTACAGGGGGGAGTAGGGGCTCGCACGCCACACCTCCCGTTGTCACCCGCGGGCTCGACACGCGGGTCCATCGCCCCGCCCGTAGAGAGCTGGCGAGCGGCTCAATGGGTTGCCGGGTCAAGCCCGGCAATGACAGCGCGTGTGATGTCGAGTGACGTGCGCATTGAATCGGCGCCACCTCTACAGCGCATCCACTGGAATCTTCAGGTAGCGCACGCCGTTGTTCTCCGCCGGCGGCAGCTCGCCGCCGCGCATGTTCACTTGCACCGACGGCAGGATGAGCACCGGCATCTGCAGCGTCTTGTCGCGCTCGTTGCGCATCGCCACGAAGGCATCTTCCTCGATGCCGTCGTGCAGGTGGATGTTCGTCGCCCTCTCTTCGGCCACCGTGGTCTCCCACACATAGCGGTCGCGGCCGGGCGCCTTGTAGTCGTGGCAGAGGAAGAGGCGCGTGGCCGGCGGCAGCGCCAGGATCTTGCGGATCGAGCGGTAGAGCTGGCGCGCGTCGCCGCCGGGGAAGTCGCAGCGCGCGGTGCCGTAGTCCGGCATGAAGAGCGTGTCGCCTACGAAGGCGGCATCGCCGACGACGTAGGTCGAGCAGGCGGGGGTATGGCCCGGCGTGTGCATCACGCT
This sequence comes from Kiloniellaceae bacterium, assembly GCA_036570545.1. Taxonomy (GTDB): domain Bacteria; phylum Pseudomonadota; class Alphaproteobacteria; order Kiloniellales; family Kiloniellaceae; genus Pelagibius. The sequence continues at coordinate 8,332 of DATCXZ010000433.1, read as the reverse complement.
GGCTTCGAGGGTGCCGATCGTGAAGGTCTCGCCGTCCTGGAACAGCTTGTCGAACTGGCGCCCGTCCGGAGCGAAGCTCGCTTCCGCGTTGAAGATCTTCTTGAACACGCCCTGCACGATGTCGATGCGGGCGCCGATGGCGGTGCGGCCGCCGAGCTTTGCCTTCAGATAAGGCGCGGCGGTCAGGTGGTCGGCGTGCAGGTGGGTCTCGAGGATCCAGTCGACCGACAGCCCCTCGGCTGCGATGAAGGCGATGAGCACGTCGGCCGAGTCGGTCCTGGTGCGTCCGGACTTGGGGTCGTAGTCCCTCACCGAGTCGACGACTGCCGCCTTGCGGGTTTCCGGATCCCAGACCACGTGGGTGGCTGTGAAGGTCGCCTCGTCGAAGAAGGTCTTGATGGCAGGCTGCATGGCATTCCTCGTGAAACGGCGTCCGCTGCTGTCTATCTAACCCGTTCCGGCCAGGCGACACCATAGGCAGCCATTATCGCAGAACGTGCCGGGTTGCCTGCCGGTGCCGCCTGCGGCCATCCCGTGCAGCGGGCCGCGATGCCGGCGGGATGACGACGGGAGGAGGAAGATGACAGAGCCGGGCTATCCCATCGAAGGCGGCTGCGACTGCCGCGAAGTCCGCTACCGCGTGGCGACGCCGCCGCTCATCGTGCACTGCTGCCACTGCCGCTGGTGCCAGCGGGAAGCCGGCTCCGCCTTCGTGCTGAACGCCCTCATCGAGGCGGACCGGGTGGCGGTTCTGCAGGGCGCGCCAGAAGTGGTGGTGACGCCGAGCGCCAGCGGCAAGGGCCAGAAAATCGCCCGCTGCCCGCGTTGCCGCCTTGCATTATGGAGCAACTACGCCGGGTCCGGCGACCGCTTCCGCTTCGTGCGCGTCGGCACGCTGGACGATCCCGACCGCCTGCCGCCCGACATCCACATCTTCACTGCCTCCAAGCAGCCCTGGCTGAACCTGCCGGAAGGCGCCCTGGCCTTCGAGGAATACTACGATCGCGAAAGCTGCTGGCCGGCGGAGAGCCTGGCCCGGCGCCGGGCGCATCTCGGCGGCTGATGCGCGGCGGCCAAAGAGAGAACCCGCGGGCCCGGAGGCCCGCGGGTTCGACGGTCTTCCGGAGGTGAGGGTAGGCTCTCGGCAAGGCCTCCGGCCGACCGCATCGGGTAAACGCTGCTCAGCTAGTCCCAGGTCGGATCGCCGAGATCGATGTCGTCCTTATCGGTGAATGCGTCGGTCGCGCCACGCGCCGCACCGCTGACAATAGTGCCGGTCGCCGGGGGGCCGGCATCAACGCCGATAGCTGCGCCGCTCAGCGCGCGGCCGCCGGGCGATTGGCCGCAGGCCACCACCGCCAGCAGCGCAATAGCGCCAGCGCTCGTCTTGAGCAGAGTGCTTCTCACTGCCGCTTCCTCTTCGGTCTCGCGCGCATAACCGTCTCGCGCCAAGTTACCGGTCAGGTAACGGACGAGGTCGTGCGATTGTTCCAGGTGGGATCGGTCGCAACCTCTGCGAGGAGGCGCGCAAGCAGGAGATCAAGCTTGTTCTCGACCGCAAGACGCTCGAGAACAAGCTGCTCGCCAAGCAGATCGAGCTGCTGGAGAAGTCGCAGGAGTATCGCTGCCGCCCGGCCGGCGAGGCCGAGGAGGAAGAAGGCGAGGGCCGATCGTCCGCCTCTTCGTCGTTTCCACGCTTGGTATTTGGAAGATTCTCACCGTCTTGCTATCGTGGCGCCGCGCAACGCAGCGCGGGCGGAGCAGGAGAGGTGGACATCCAGTATCCCGACGAATTCATCGACCGCTTGCACCTCATCTGGGGTGACGCCTTCCTCTCGCCGGGCGGACCGGAAGAGGTTCGTGCGATCGTGAGTGGGCTCGATCTTGAGGACGGGGAGGTGCTCGATATCGGCTGTGGCACCGGCGGTCCCGCTATCGTGCTGGCGCGCGACAAGGGCGCGCGGGTGACCGCCGTCGACATCGAGCCGCAGCTTCTCGAGCGCGGGCGGCGTTTCGCCGAGAAAGCCGGCGTCGCCGACCGTGTCGACTTCCGGCTGGTCGAGCCGGGCCCGCTGCCCTTTGCCGCCGGGCGTTTCGACGCGGTGTTCAGCAAGGACGCGCTCATCCACATCCCGGACAAGCAAGGTCTCTACGCCGAAGTGCTGCGTGTGCTGAGGCCCGGTGGCGCGTTTGCCGCGAGCGACTGGCTGGCGGGCGAGGGGGCGCTGGACGATCCCGCCTTCCGGCGCTACGTCGACCTGGGGCACCTGAAGTTCACCATGGCCACGGCCGAGGAGACCGCCGCCATCATGCGAGAGTCCGGCTTCGCAGAGGTGGTGACGCGCGACCGCAACGCCTGGTACGCGGAAGTCTCTGCGGGCGAGGCCGCCGCCATCGCCGGGCCCCTGCGCGAGCAGATCATCGCGGTGTCGGACCGCGCGACCTACGAGCGCTGGCGCGACGGCCGCAGGGCCCTCGCCGAGGCGACACGCAAGGGCTCTCTGCGTCCGACGCATCTGCGCGGGAAGAAGCCATAGGCCTGGCCGCCAGGTCAGTCGCGGTAGCTCGGGTCCTTCTCGTCGAGCATTTCCTTCAACTGCTCGAAGTGCGCGAAGGCGGCGTCGTTGTAGGCGCGCCAACCTTCGGCCGTCTTGCGCGCGAGGTTGTCGCCCATCACGTTCAGCGGCTGGCCGCTGGCGTAGGCCAGCATTAGCGTCTTCGCGGCGCGCTCGAAGAAGTGCAGGTGCTCGAAAGCTTCGGCCACGGTCGGCGCGGTGCAGGTGACGCCGTGGCTGCCCATCAGCATCACCGGCTTGTCGCCCAGGGCTGCAGCGAGACGCGTGCCTTCCTCGGTGTCGTCGGCAATGCCGCCGAAGCCGAGGTCGTAGCTGACGAGGTCGAAGAAGCGCGCCGTGTTCTGGTCGATCGGCTTCATCGCCGGGTCCTTCAGCGTTGCCAGCGCCGTTGCATACGGCGGATGGCAGTGCAGCAGCACGCGCGCCGCGGGCTTGGCGCGGTGGATGGCGCCGTGGATGCACCAGGCCGACGCATCGGGCGCGTTCGGCCGCGACATGGTCTCCTGGTCGTCGGCGTCGAGCAGCAGCAGCTCGCTGGCCTTCACCCGCGCGAAGTGGCGCCAGCGCGGATTCATCAGGAAGCGCCGGCCGTCGGACGAGACGGTGGCGCTGAAGTGGTTGCCGACCGACTCGTGCCAGCCGAACTCGACGGCGAGACGGAAGGCCGCCGCCAAATCGATGCGCAGCTCGGTTTCGCTGTGCTGCCGGGTCGCCCCGAGGGGTATGCTGCCGTCCGCGCTCACTTGAACCTCCCCTCCGATACCGCCGCTCTGTAGGTGCTGCGCACTTCGCCGCGATCGACGTAGGTGCCGCGCAGGTAGCGCGCGCCGCTCTCCGCCCCATAGGCGTCGCGGCCGTGTACCACGCGGTGGTTGTCGAAGACCACGCACTCGCCGGCCTTGAGCCGATAGCGCACCAGATATTTCGGGTCGCGCAGCAGCCGGCCGAAGCGGCGCAGCGCCGGGTAGTAGTCGTCGAGCAGGTGCTGCGGCAGGTCGAAGACATCGGCCAGGTGCTGGCTGATGGTGACGCCGGAAACCGCGCCGAAGCGGTCGAGCTCGATGACCCGCTGGCGCGCGCGGATGTCGAAGCCTTCGTGCTCCCAGTAGAAGGGGATCTCGGTCTCCGCCAGCAGCCGGAAGTCCTCCGGGTGATCGCGGCGGAAATCCTCCGCCACCGCGGCGCCGTCGAGGATGAGATTGTCGCCGCCCGCCACCGAGTTGGCGCGGCAGTGCAGGAACTGCACGCCCGGTGCCAGCTCCTCGGCCGGCACGTCGGTGTGCATCTCCAGCGCCTTGGCGGTGTAGGCGAGGTTCACCGGGTCGACATGGACCCGCACGTCGAAATACTCGCCGAAGAAAGTCGGCCGCACCTGACCCAGCAGGCGCACCGTCTCGGTGAGGCCCGCGTCGCTGTCCGGCATGTCGGTGATGATGGCGATGCCCTCCGCCAGCAGGGCCTGCGCCCACCGGCCGACCAGCGCCCGGTCCCGCTTCAGCGCCGGCTGCGCGAAGCGCGCGATCTTCTGGTAATGATCGGCGTACCACAGGCGGCGCGGTAGCTCGGCGGGGTCGCGCCGAGGCAGGCCGCTCGCATAGGGCGCCACCCAGTCGAGCCGGTGGCGCGTCACATGCCCGCTTCCCTGCCAGACGATCTCCAGGACGCGCTCTCCCTCGGGTCCGTCGAGGCGCGCGCTGGCGGGACGGGGCTCGATGTCCTGGAAGATGTCGTAGGTGCGCTCGCGCGTCTCGCGATCGAAGGAGGTCGGGCAGTTGTCGCGCAGCCAGTAGTAGTTGAAGTAGGCGCGGCTGCCGCCGGCAAGCGGCAGCTCGAGGCCTGTCTCGCCAAGCAGGATATCGCCGGGCGCGGTTGTGGCGGTCGCGCCGCCGGAAAGCTGGCCATCCATCGGTCGCGGCTCCTCTGCCCTCAAAACCCTCGGAACTTAAGATAGATCGCCTGGAGCGGCGGTAGAAAGCCTGATAAAATCAAACTTAATATAAGCGGTGAGTTATATTATGGACTCCACCCTCCCGCCGCTGCGCCTGCTCAGCGTCTTTGCTGCCGTCGAGCGCCACGGCGGCTTGCGTCAGGCCGCCGCGGCGCTCAACGTGTCGCAGCCTGCCGTGAGCCAGGCCCTGCGCCAGCTCGAGGACTTCCTCGGGACGCGCCTGCTCGACCGCCGCACCCGACCGGCGCGGCTGACGGAGGCGGGGCGCCTGCTGCACCAGGCGACGGTGGAAGGGCTCGGGCGCATCGCCGAGGCGGTGGCGGAGATCCGGCGCCTCGACACCGAAGACCAGCGCTCGCTGCGCATCGCCTGCTCGGTCGGCTTCGCCACTTACTGGCTGATGCCGCGCCTGGCCACCTTCTATGAGCGCCACCCCGAAGTGGCGGTGCACGTGATGACGGCGCCGCAGGGCGCCCCTGAGCTGGGCCCCGGAGTCGACCTTGCCGCGCGCTACGGCGACGGCGGTTGGCAGGACGGCACCGTCACGCCGCTGTTCGCCGAGCGCATCGATCCGGTGGCCAGCCCCGCCCTCGCGGAAAGCCTGCGCCGAGCACCCGAGCCGCTGGCGGCCGCGCCGCTCATCCATGTGGAGAGCAGCGATGCGCGCTGGACGCCGTGGGAGGTCTACCTGCGCAAGCTCGGCCTTGCCCGCGGCACCGCGCGCAGCGGCAGCCGCGACCTGCGCTTCACCAATTACGTGCAGGCGACGCAGGCAGCGCTCGCCGGCCGCGGTGTCATGCTCGGCTGGCGCTCGATCACCGGCGACCTGGTGGCCGAGGGGCGGCTGGTTCCGGTGGTCGACCGCCCGCTGGAGCCGGACGACGCCTACTACCTCGTCACTTCCCCGCGCCGCCTGGCAGCACCGAACGCTGCTGCCACCGCCGCCGCGGCCGACTGCGCCGCCCTCACCGCGTGGCTGGTATCGCAGGTGTGACCGCGGGTCTGTCGGCTGCCTTTACAGACGCGACCGGGAATCACTCCAAAGCGGCTCCTAAGCCGCTGGTAGAAAATGCCTCCAGGCCGATGGCGCGACTTTTGCTTCTCCTGCTTGGAGTACAGGGAGTCGTCAAATCATGAAAGCAAGTAAGCTTGGTCCGCGCGCCGGCCTCTCGGCGGCGCTGTTGGCGGCAGCGGTCGTGCCGTCCACGGCGGAGGCCGTGCCGATCCTGCAGCTCTTTGTCGAAGGTGCGACCTACGACACGGATCACGAGTCATGGGTCTTCGCGCCGCAGTTCGGCGATCCGATCCGCCTGTGGGTGATCGGCAACGTGGCCGGCGGCGGCGGCAAGGGTACCATTGAGGACGTCAAGCTTTCCTTCGCTTACGAGGATGCGGGGTCGCCAGTCACCATTGTGCTGACGCCCTCGACCACCGGTGGATTCAACGGCGTCGTCGACCCGAGCACACCGTCGACGCCGGTCCACAGGCAGACGGTCGATGACGGGAGCCTGCCGCTGCTGTTCGACGGCGAGTCGATCCCTGCTCATGGCGTCTACGGCGCCGGTGTCGAATGGCAGGAGTTCGGCCTCGGCGACTTCGCTCTCACGGATTCGCCGGTTGGCGACTTCATCAACACCTTCCCGACCGATTTCTTTATCGGCGCCGGGCAGATCAACGTCTATGAGCTGTCGGTCATCGGCGATATCGCCAGCCTCCACTTCGATGCCTACAATCATGTTGTTGCGGGCAATCACGCCAAGACGGTCTTTGCGCCCTTCTCGCACGATGCGGGCACCGGCGTGAACGACCCGGTGCCGGTGCCGGAGCCCGACAGCCTGCTCCTCTTCGCTCTCGGCCTGGGTGCCCTGTGGACCCTGGCACGGCGAAGGAACAGGACGTAGCAGCCACTGCCGGCGACCACCAGCAATCATCAGCAACCATCAGCAACCATCAGCGCTAGTAGCAGCGCGTGCGGGTGCCCCACTGGATGCTGCCATCCGGCAGGGTGCGGTAGACCTGGTCCTGCACGCAGGTGCCGCGTGGCGGCGATGCGTAGTAGGGCGCGTAGTTGACCGGGGGCGGTGGCGCCACCCGGGGCTGCGCCAGCACGCTGCCCAGGATCGCCGCGCCGCCGATGATACCGATGCCGAGCAGGAAGTCGTCGTCGTCGTGATGCCGGTGCCGGTGCTTGTGATAGTGCGGGCGCCAGTGGTGCCGCGCGTGGAACTGTGGCCGGTGGTGCCGGTGGCTTTTGAAGACGGGGTGATGGCCGTGGTAGCCGTAATGCTTGCCGTGGAAACCGCCTGCCCAGGCGGGACCGCTGGCAGGAAGACTGCCGGCGAGCAGGGCGGCAACGGCAAGCAGGGTGAGGGGAAGCTTGCTCATGGTTCGATGACCTCGCAGAGTCCCCACTCCACTGCTGCAAGGCTAGCCTTGCTGTCGCTGCCCGGTCAATCGGCAGGCTGGCCCTGCCACCGGAAGGACACGGCTGCGACCTCGCAGAAAGAATGGGCGTCCTACCGCTCCGCCAGCGCGAGGCGCAGGCCGCCGGGATCGCTGGATCGGCGCGGGTGCTGGTAAATCAGCGATGGTCCCGCTTGCGCTTTCGCCGCGCGAGGAGGCCGATGCCGGCGAGCCCGAAAAGGAATGGGAGGACGGTTGCCGGCTCCGGAACGGCGATGGCCGTCGTGGTGCTGCCGATGATGCGAAAAGCGAGGTCGTAGCCGTCCCACAGGGTGTGGCTGTCGGGATGCTCCAGGAATGTCAGGAATCCGGAGCCGTCGAGCGTCGGCGCCAGGGTCCAGAGCATGGACTCCGTTGCCTGCGGGTCATAGATGCTGAGGTAGTAGTCGCCGGGGCCAAGCAGGAGATCGGGAACGACAATCGAGGCTGTGAAGCGCCAGCCGGCAGGGACAAGGGCCATGTCTACGCCGGGGGTGAAGGTTTGGGAGAAGATCTCGGTCGTGAGGCTGGCGTCCCAGATGGAGTAGTTGATGGTCGAGACGTCGCCGATGAAGATGAGGTCGGAATCGATCTGCGAGATTTTTGAGTCCGCTCCCAGGGTGAAACTGTCCCAGGCTCTGCCGATACCGAAGCAGCTCGAGCAGGGGCCGATCCCCCAGTCCGTCGAGGGGAAGGGATTCTCGAACAGCGGCACGGCCTTGGCGGCCGTTGCAGTCAGCAGGATCGCGCTGGCAAGCAGCGCGGCAGAAATCACTCGTTTCATAGTGGCCCCGAAGCCCTCGTGCCGGGTTGAGAACCTGGCTCTCCACCCAACCAGCAATACTTATGTCAGCCGCGCCAAGCGGATGGTTTGGCATGCTTTTCCCGATCACCTGTAAAGCGCATTTACAGCCGGGAAAGGAGTGGAGGGAGGCGGGCGTGTTTGCCGCCGCCTAATTCGCGTGAGCGAGCAGGACCTTAGGCCCAGCTACCGCAGGTTTGATGATGTGTAAGATTCACTGACAGGTGGCCGGACGGATGGGAGCGAGCTTAGACGAAACGAGGTCGACGAAAACGTTGCCGCTGCCTGTCTTGACTCTCTGCCTAAGGTTATCTAGAACAAACAGAGAACAAAGATCGCTGAACCCCTTGGGGTGAAGGGCCGAGGATGTCGCCTGCTGCCGATCAGAAGGCGCGTGTGGAGCGCTGCTTTTCCTGGGCTTTCGAGCCTTCGGGAGCGGACGGACTCTGCGCCGGACCAGCGGCTGCCATGGCCGCCCTGCGTGCCCAGGTCCGGCGGATCGAGCAGGGCACGCGCCTCGGCAAGGCGCGGCCGGTGGCGCCGCTGGGCCTTGCCGCGCTGGAC
>DATCXZ010000432.1:0-1701 GCA_036570545.1 Kiloniellaceae bacterium | reverse complement strand
GTGCAGGAAGCGGCTGAGCGCGGCGCCGTCGCGCCGGTGCGCGCGGCGCATGCCGTCCAGTTCCACCGCGTTCTTGCAGGCCTTGGGCAGCAGGCAGGGATCCGCGCCCTTGGCCACCTCGGCACCGGCCGCGCGCAGGCGGTCGAACACCCAGCGCGCCGCCGTGGCCGGATCCGCCATCACCTTGGCGCCCGACTTGCCGAGCCGGTCGAGCCCGTCGCCGAGGCGCGCCGGCGGCTCGATGGAAACCGCGTTGCCGAGGCCCGCCGTCACCTCCGGCGTCACTTTGTCGGGATCGACGAACCACTCGACGCCGCCGTCGGCATGCAGCAGAGCGAAGGACAACGGCAGCGGCGAGTGCACCACATCGCCGCCGCGCACGTTCAGCAGCCAGGCGATGGAATCCGGCAGGGTGAGGACGGCCGCCTCGACCCCTGCCTTGGCGAGTTGGGCGCCTAGTTCTTCGCGCTTTTCGGCGCTGCTGCGCCCGGCCAGCGCGAGGTCGTGCGGGCGGATCTCCGCCTTGGGCGGCGCCGGGCGGTCGGTCCAGACCGCATCGACGGGATTGCCGTCGAGGGCGGCCAGGCTTGCCCCCAGTGCGGTCACCGTCTTTTCCAGCCGGCGCACCTGCGCCTCAGTATGCAGCCAGGGGTCGTAGGCAAGGCGCTGGCCCGGCTTCAGGCGCGCCTCCAGCCAGGGTGCCAAGGGCTCATCGGTCACGTGGCGCGGCGTGAAAAGCGTGGTGTCGACCTCCTGGACGACCTGCAGGGTGTAGCGGCCGTCGACGAAGACGGCGGCTTCCTCCAACAGGACGCAGGCAAAGCCGGCCGAGCCCTTGAAGCCGGTGAGCCAGGCCAGCCGCTCGGCTGCGGCCGGGACGTACTCGCCCTGGTGCTCGTCGCCGCGGGGTATCAGGAAGCCCTCGACGCCGCGCCGGGCGAGTTCCCGGCGGAGGGCGGCAAGGCGGTCGGCCGGCTCTCGAGCGGCGACGGGGGAGCCCTGGGAGGCGGAGGTCGCCATCGGCTAAACCCTTTCTGTTTCTAATGTTTCACTCATGCAGGCGGCGCAATGCTGCAGTGCGGAATCAGCCCTTTCAACCGCGCGCTGAGAGGCTCATGTATCTAACCAGAAAGTCATGGCTTCGGGACCGCTTGGCAAGGGCCAGCGGCGACCATTTCCCGGGCCGCCCATCTTTTTGCTCGGAGTTCCTCATCATGACCCGCCTCACTGAAATCGCCGGCGCCGGAAGCACGGCAGAGCGGTGGGACCTGCGATCCCTTGACCTTGCGTCCATCGCCCAAACAGCCGAAACCCTGCGGGCCCAGTTCATCGCCGGTCAAATCCGCCGTGCCGCAAGGGCCTTCGGCCGCTGGTCGGGGCTCGCCGCCCTCCCCGGCAGCCTGCGCCGCCGCCTGCAGCACCGTCGCACGCTGAAGGCGCTGGCGCAGCTCGACGACCGCCTGCTAAGCGACATCGGCGTCAACCGCGCCGATATCGAGGCGACTGCCGCCTTCTGCTGCGAAGACAACGTGGGCGAAGCGTCCCCTTCCGTCTGGCAGCGCCTCGGCGCCTGGCTGAGCCGGGAGCGCCGCCGCCGCCAGACCGTGCGCGAGCTGTCGGCCATGCCGGACGAGATCCTGGCGGACGTCGGCATCGAGCGGGCGGAAATCCCCGCCGTCGCGGCCGCGCTGGCCGACGGCC
>DATCXZ010000431.1:0-3479 GCA_036570545.1 Kiloniellaceae bacterium | reverse complement strand
GTCTGGTGCGTGCTGATCGTCACCACCGGCTTCGGCGCGGTGGGCTTCGCCGACGACTATCTGAAGCTCACCAAGCGCTCCAGCGACGGTTTGCCCGGCCGTCTGAAGCTGCTGATCCAGGTGCTGATCTGCACCGCCATCGCGCTGTGGATCTCGCACATCGCGCCGCCGGAGATGGACACCCACCTGGCAGTGCCCTTCTTCAAGGGCCTGCTGGTGGACCTCGGCATCTTCTTCATTCCCTTCGCCGTCTTCGTCATGGTCGGCGCCTCCAACGCGGTGAACCTGACCGACGGCCTGGATGGGCTTGCGATCGTCCCGGTGATGATCGCCGCCGGCTGCTTCGCGTTGATTGCCTACCTGGTCGGCAACAACGTCTTCGCGGAATACCTGCAGGTGCACAACGTGCCCGGCACCGGCGAGCTGGCGGTGTTCTGCGGCGCCCTGGTCGGCGCGAGCCTCGGCTTCCTCTGGTTCAACGCACCGCCCGCCATGGTCTTCATGGGCGACACCGGGTCGCTCTCCTGCGGCGGCGCGCTCGGTTCCATCGCCGTGGTCACGAAGCACGAGCTGGTGCTCGGCATCATCGGCGGCCTCTTCGTGCTGGAGACGGTTTCCGTCATCGTCCAGGTCGCCTCCTTCAAGCTGACCGGCAAGCGCGTCTTCCGCATGGCGCCGCTGCACCACCACTTCGAGAAGAAGGGCTGGGCCGAGCCCACCATCGTGATCCGCTTCTGGATCATCGCCTCGATCCTGGCCCTCGCCGGCCTCGCCACCCTCAAGCTGAGATAAGGAGGTCGAGAGTCCCGGTGCCCGCTCCCCGTATCGATCTCAGCTTCTTCGCCGATTTGCCGGTGGCCGTGCTCGGCCTCGGCAAATCGGGTCTGGCCGCCGCCGGGGCGCTGCATGCGTCGGGCGCGGAGGTCTGGGCCTGGGACGACAGCGAGGATGCGCGCGCCAAGGCGCGCGCCGCCGAGGTGCCGCTGGTCGACCTCAACAGCGTGAATTGGCAGGAGGTCACCAGCCTTATCCTCTCGCCGGGCATCCCGCACAGCTTTCCGCAGCCCCATCCGGTGGTCGCCGAGGCCAAGAAGCACGGCGTCGAGATCATCGGCGACATCGAGCTCCTGGCGCGCGCCCAGCGCAACGCCAGCTACGTCGGCATCACCGGCACCAACGGCAAGTCGACCACCACCGCGCTCGTTGGCCACATCCTGAAGCTCTCCGCCCGTCAGGTGGAGATCGGCGGCAACCTCGGCACGCCGGCCCTCACCCTGGAGCCGCTGGACCAGGGCGGCATCTACGTGCTGGAGATGTCGTCCTACCAGCTCGAGCTCACCCTCTCGATCACCTTCGACATCGCGGTGCTGATGAACATCACGCCGGACCACATCGATCGTCACGGCGGGTTCGACGGCTACGTGAAGGCCAAGCGGCAGATCTTCCACCGCCAGACCAAGCCGCGCACCGCCATCGTCGGCGTCGACGACCCGACCAGCGGCGGCATCTACGAGGCGCTGAAAGCCGCCGACGAGCAGAACGTCGTCGGCATCTCCGGCGAGCGCGCCGTGCCCGGCGGCATCTACGTGCAGGGCGGTGTGCTGATCGACGACAGCACGGGCCAGCGCATCGAAGCTATCGACCTCAAAGAGATCGCCAGCCTGCCCGGCGTGCACAACGGCCAGAACGCTGCCGCCGCCTATGCCGCCTGCAAGGCGGTCGGCGTCGATCCGGCGGTGATCTGCGCCTGCCTGCGCAGCTTCCCGGGCCTGGCGCATCGCCAGCAGATCGTCGCGGTGATCGACGGCGTGCCCTACGTGAACGACTCCAAGGCGACCAATGCCGACGCCGCCGCCAAGGCGCTGGCCTGCTACGACCGCATCCTGTGGATCGCCGGCGGGCGCGCCAAGGAAGGCGGCCTTGCCGGGCTGGAGCCCTACTACGGCCGCATCGCCCATGCCTTCCTCGTCGGCGAGGCGGCCGAGACTTTTGCCAGAACGCTCGAAGGACACGTGCCGGTTTCCCTGTCCGGCACCATTGCGCAGGCCGTGACGGCAGCGAGAGACGCCGCCACCCGCCTCCCGGGCAGCGTCGTGCTGCTGTCACCGGCCTGCGCTTCTTTCGACCAGTTCCCGAACTTCGAGAAACGCGGCGAGGCCTTTGCCGCCGCGGTGAAGGCGCTGCCCGGCGAGCGCAGCACCATCGAGATCGCGCCGCTCGGCGACCCGTCCCTGCACCAGGGAGGCGCGGAATGAGCAGCTTCGCGCGCACCGATACCAGCCTGATGGGCCGCTGGTGGTGGACCGTCGACCGCTGGACCCTGCTCTCGCTGATCGCTCTCATGGGCTTCGGCGCGCTGCTCATGCTGGCCGCCTCGCCGGCCGCGGCCGAGCGCATCGGACTGCAGTCGTTCCAGCTCGCCCGCCGCCAGATTGCGCTGCTGCCCTTCGCCGCCGCGCTGCTGATTGCCGTCTCGCTGGCGACGCCGCGCTGGATTCGACGCCTTGCCTGTCTCGGGCTCATCGCCTCCATCGTGCTGCTCGTGCTGACGCTGGTGGCCGGACCCGAGATCAAGGGCGCCACCCGCTGGATCAGCCTCGGCAGCCTCTCCCTGCAGCCATCGGAGTTTGCCAAGCCCTGCTTTGCGGTGGTGACGGCCTGGCTGTTCTCGCTCGACCACGAGGAGACCGGCATTCCCGGCGCGCGCATCGCCATCGGCCTGTGGCTCGTGATGGTCTCGCTGCTGCTGATACAGCCGGACGTCGGGCAGGCGGTGCTGCTGACCGCGATCTGGGGCACCCAGCTTTTCCTCGCCGGCCTGCCGTTGGCGTGGATCGCCGGGCTTGCGGTGGTCGGCGCCGGCGGTCTGGTCGCCGCCTACTTCGCGCTGCCGCACGTGACCGCCCGCGTCGATTCCTTTTTCGACCCCACGGCCGGCGACCGCTACCAGATCAACCGCTCGCTGGAGGCCTTCGTGAATGGCGGCCTGCTTGGCCGCGGCCCGGGCGAGGGCACCGTGAAGGCACAGCTTCCGGACGCCCACTCCGACTTCATCTTCGCCGTCGCCGGCGAGGAGATGGGGCTCATCGCCTGCCTCATCATCCTCGGCCTCTTCGCCTTCGTGGTGCTGCGCGGCTTCTCGCGCCTGCTGGGCGAGAACTCGCTCTTCGTCATGCTGGCGGCCAGCGGCCTGCTGGTGCAGTTCGGCCTGCAGGCCTTCATCAACATGGCCTCGACCCTGCACCTCATGCCGACCAAGGGCATGACGCTGCCGTTCCTCAGCTACGGCGGCTCCTCGCTCATGGCGCTGGCGCTCGGCATGGGCATGGTGCTGGCGCTGACGCGCCGGCGCGTCGGCGGGGAGGCGCTGTAGTGACGACCGCGCAGCAACTCCCGAGGAAGGTGGTGCTCGCCGCCGGCGGCACCGGCGGCCACATGTTCCCCGCCGAAGCCCTGGCGCGCGAGCTGCTGGCCCGCGG
>DATCXZ010000430.1:0-5904 GCA_036570545.1 Kiloniellaceae bacterium | reverse complement strand
GGCGGCGAGGGCGGCCTCGACCACCGCGTCGGCGAAGTCGGAGAGGGCGGCGGTCACCTCGGTGACGTCCCACAGCCCCGCGATGTCGGCGAAGGCGACCGCGAAGGCCGCCCGCCGCCGGCACACCCGCAGGCTTCTCATCAAATCCGCCTGGTCGCCGGCCTCGGCCGCCGTGCTTTTCACCGTCCCCAGGACATTTTTGAGGACCCCGCCGGGCCCCAGGTTTAAAACTGCGGCCAGAAGGCCGATATCGGCAATCAAACAGTGGCTCAGGAAGGGCGAATTGGCGAAAATCGTCTGCAACAGCCGCTGTCCCTCCGGACTCTGCGCCAGGGAGGGGGCGAAATCACGGACGGCCGGATCGGGCGCCGCTGCCGCGGTCGCGCGCCAGCGCTCCATCCAGGGCTCCGCCCGCGCCGGATCGTGGGCGTCGGGCAAGGCCGAAGCCTCTGGCAAGTAAGGGAATTTGGTCATTTCACGCCGCTTGGTTCAGGACCACACTGCTGAACGCGCCGCCGGCGGTCAAGCGGCGCCTGGAACGGCTGTTTCCGCGCCGCCACGACGCCGCACGCGGCTGGGCCGCGCCACCCGCCTCGGCGTGGAGGTGCTGGGCGGGCTCGTCGCCGTGGTGGTCCTGGTGGTCGCCGTCGCTGCCTGGCGGCTGTCGGAAGGGCCGATCCGCACCAACTTCCTCACCCCCTGGCTGGAAGCCGCGGTCAACGATGCCGGCGGCAACACCATCAGCGTCGGCAGCACCTTCCTGGTGTGGGAGACCGAGGCGCGGGACCTCGTGATGCACGCGTCCGGCGTTTCGGTGCGCGACGGCGAGGGCCGCCTCATCGCCGCTCTGCCCGAGATCGCCTTCGAGCTCAGCAGCAGCGCCATGCTGAGCGGCACGCTGGCGCCGAGCGAGATCGAGATCATCGCGCCGCGCATCCGCCTGCAGCGCGACAGGGAGGGGCGCATCAGCTTCGGCGGCGAGACCGCGGCGCCGGACCAGGCCGGCAGCGGGGATCTCGCCCTCGACGGCATCATCCGCGAGCTGCTGGCCGAGCGCCGCCCCGGCAACGCACTGTCCTACCTCGACGAGGTGCGCATCCGCGACGGCCAGGTCTTCATGCGCGACGACCGCCTCGGGCTATCGTGGGCGGCGCCCGCTGCGGAGATCTCGCTGCGCCGCGACGTTGCCGGCCTCGCCGGCGATATCAGCCTCGCCTTTGCCGCCAGCGGCGATCCGGCAAGCCTCGACGTCGCCTTCCTGTTCGACAAGAGCGACGGCGTCGTCGACCTCGCCGCCCGGTTCTCCGACATCAGCCTCGCCAATCTCGGCACGGCGGTGCCGGAGCTGGCGCCGGTGCGCGGCGTGACCTCGCGGATCAGCGGCTCGGTCTACACCTCCGTCGGTCTCGACGGCACCGTCGGGCACACCGGCTTCGAGCTGCAGGGCCTCGCCGGCACCCTTGCGATCCCCGGCCTCGAGATGGCGCCGCAGCCGGTGCGCGACCTCACCATGCGCGGCCGCTACGACAGCACCCAGGCGCGCTTCGATCTCGACGAGGCGCGCGTCAGCCTCGGCAGCGAGGAGGCGCCGGGGCCGGTGCTCAACATCGCCGGTATCTTCGATCACGATCCGCTCAGCCGCGGCTGGCTGATCGATGCCGATGCCACCCTCGAGGACGTGCCGGTGGCCGAGCTGGATACCTACTGGCCGCGCTCGGTTGCCGACAACGCCCGCGAGTGGGTGGTGGAGAACGTGACGCAGGGCCGTGTCGACAGGGCCACCGGCGCGCTCGCGGTGACGGTGCCCGAGGGCGATTTCTCGGCCGCGCAGATCACCGCGTTCAGCGGCACCCTCGCTTATCGCGACGTGGCGGTGCACTACCTGCGGCCGCTGGAGCCGATCGAGGCGCTGGCCGGCACGGCGACCTTCGATCTCGACGCGCTGCATTTCGACGTAACATCGGGCCGGCTCAAGGGACTGGTCGTCAAGCCGTCGCAGGTCGACATCACCGGCCTTTCCACCGCCGATGCTTCGCAGCGCATCTATGAGCTGTTGAGCATCGACGCCAAGGCGGCCGGCCCGGTGCACGATGCGCTGTCGATCCTCGACCATCCGCGCCTCGACCTGCTGTCGCGTCTCGGCATGGCGGCGGAAGGCAGCGGCGGCACCGTGGACGCCGATCTCCATTTCAACTTCCCACTGAAGAAGGACCTCGATTTCGACGACGTCTCGCTGCAGGTGGCGGCGGCGGTCGCCGACGGCGCCATGCGCAACGTGCTGCTCGGCCAGGACATGACAGCCGCGCAGCTCCAGGTCGTCGTTGACGACAGCAGCCTGCAGCTTTCGGGGCCGCTGACGCTGGGCGGCGTGCCGCTCACCGCGCACTGGAACGAAAGCTTTGCCGAGTCGCCGAAGGTCCGCTCGGTCGTGGAAGCCGAGATCCCACGGATCGACGATGCCGAGCGGGCGCGCTTCGGCCTCGACATCGACGAGGTCGTCGAAGGGCCCCTGAAGGCCTCGGTCTCCATGGTCCGCCGCGACGAAGGGGTGACCACCCTGCGGGTGGCCGCCGACTTGCAGCAGGCGACGGTTGCGCTGCCGGAGATCCACTGGCGCAAGGAGCCGGGCACCGAGGGCAGCCTCAGCCTGCTGGTCGAACTCGGCGCCGACGACCGGCCGCTGGCCTACCGCGACGTCGTGCTGCAGGCGGGCGACCTGGTGGCACGCGGCAACGCGACGCCGGCGGGCGACGGCGAGGGCCTTGCGGCGATCGCGCTGGAGCGCATCGCTTTCGGGCGCAGCGACCTGCAGGACGTCTCGGTGGTGCTGGGCGACGACGGCGTCCATGCGGCGATCCGCACCGGCACGCTGGACGCCGAGCCCTTCCTGTCGGGCGACGCCGGCGAAGCGGAAGCGGCGGCCGAGGCGCCGTCGCGCAGCTTCACGCCGCTAAGCGTCCTCGCGCCGAATCTGCGCGTGCTCTACTTCGCCGGGGACCGGCGGCTGGAGCAGGTGAACCTGGAGCTGCGCCGTGGCCGCCTCGGCTGGGAGACCATCCGCGTCTCCGGCAGCATTCCAGAGCAGTACTGGTCGCCAAGGCCGGTCCCAGCGCCCGACGCTGCGCCTGATGCCGCGTCCGCGCCCGACTCCGGGCCCAATACAGAGCCCAATACCGAGCCGGATGCCACAGCGGGCCCCACCCCTGATGCCGCACCGCCGCCTGCGCCTGCGGCCGAGCTGACCCGGCGCTATCTGCAGTTCTCCTTTGCCCCCGACGCTGCCGGCGGCGGCCAGCATCTCCTCGCCCAGAGCGACGACCTCGGCGCGCTGCTGCGCGCCATCAACATCACCGACACCGTGGTCGGCGGGCGTATCCAGGTCACCGGCCATAGCGACGGGCCGTCCCCTTCCTATCCCATCGCCGCCACGGTGCAGGCACGCGACTTCGTCATGGTGAACGCGCCGGCCCTCGCCAAGTTGCTGACCGTCGCCTCCTTCACCGGCGTGCTCGACCTGTTGCGCGGCGAGGGTATTCCCTTCCTCGGCATGGATGGCGACTTCGTGCTCGACGACGGCGTGGCGACGACCGAGCTGATGCGCATCTACGGCGCCTCGCTGGGATTGACCGCCAAGGGCAACATCGACTTCGACAGGGACGCCATCGACCTTACCGGCGTCGTGGTGCCGGCCTATTCGATCAACAATTTTCTCAGCAAGATTCCACTGCTCGGCACCATCCTGACCGGCGGCGAAGGCGAGGGCCTGATCTCGGTGGTCTACACCGTCGATGGCCCGACGGACGATCCGGATGTTTCGGTCAATCCGCTCTCGGCGCTGACCCCCGGTTTCCTGCGCAACATCTTCACCGCCGGGTCCGGCGACGAGCCGGCCCACGCGCTGCCCGACTGGAAGGACCGCATCGACAGGTAGGGGGCGACAGCAGATGCGAGGCGGCCGCCACTTACTCGATTGTCGTGCTTGCTCTCGCCACACCACGGCTGTCGTCCCGGCACTTGTTGCCGGGACCCATTCCTCTAGCCGTTCAATGATCGTAGGGCATTGCCACACGCTGTCGCCAGTGGGTCCCGGGGACAAGCCCCGGGACGACAGCGGTGATTATGACAGCAATGATTAAGATCGGCAGTGCCGCCGCTACGCTGCCAGCTTCACCAGGGCGTGGCGCTTCTTGCCAGCCGACAGCTTGATGCAGCCTTCGGGGTCGAGGTCGTCGAGCCCGACGGTCTGCAGCTCGTCGGCGATGGCGACGTCGTTGATGCGCGCCCCGCCGCCCTTGATGAGGCGGCGCGCCTCGCCGTTGCTCTTGGCGAGGCCCGCGCGGCGCAGCAGCTCGAAGGCCGGCAGCCCGGCGCTCAGCTCGCTCTCGCTGACCTCGATGGTCGGCAGGCCGGTGGCGGTGACGCCCTCCTCGAAAGTCTGGCGCGCGGTCTCCGCCGCTTCGGCGGCCGCCGCCTCGCCGCGGCACAGCTTCGTCGCCTCGAAGGCGAGCAGCTTCTTCGCCTCGTTGATCTCGGCGCCGCCCAGCTTCTCGAGCCTGGCGATCTCGTCTTCCGGCAGGTCGGTGAAGAGGCGCAGGAAGCGGCCGACGTCGCCGTCCTCGGTGTTGCGCCAGAACTGCCAGTAGTCGAAGTGGCCGAGGCGGTGCGCGCCGAGCCAGACGGCGCCGGCGGCCGTCTTGCCCATCTTGGCGCCGGAGGCGGTGGTGATCAGCGGCGTGGTGAGGCCATAGAGCGGCCGCTGGTCGATGCGCCGCGCCAGCTCGACGCCGTTCACGATGTTGCCCCACTGGTCGGAGCCGCCCATCTGCAGGCAGCAGTCGTGGCGCCGGCTCAGCTCCAGGAAGTCGTAGGCCTGGAGGATCATGTAGTTGAATTCCAGGAAGGTGAGCGGATGCTCGCGCTCCAGGCGCAGCTTCACGCTATCGAAGGTGAGCATGCGGTTGATGGTGAAATGGCGGCCGACGTCGCGCAGGAAGGCGATGTACTGCAGGCCGTCCAGCCAGTCGGCGTTGTTCGCCATGATGGCGCCGCTCGGGCTGTCATCGAAGCTCAGCAGGTTGTCGAAGGTCTTGCGGATCTCGGCGATGTTGGCGCCGATCTCGGCGTCGGTGAGCAGCTTGCGCGTCTCGTCGCGGCCGGAGGGATCGCCCACCTTGGTGGTGCCGCCGCCCATCAGGGCGATCGGCCGGTGGCCGGTCTTCTGCAGCCAGCGCAGCATCATGATCTGCACGAGGTGCCCGATGTGCAGCGAGTCCGCCGTGGCGTCGAAGCCGATATAGGCGGTGAGGGACCCTTCCAGCGCGCGCGCGTCGAGCGCGTCGAGATCGGTGCACTGGTGGATGAATCCGCGGTCCAGGAGGGTCCGCAGGAATTCGGAACGGGGCGCTGTCATCGTTCTGCTCGGGGTTCTACTCGGGTGCTGCCGGCTGGAGGGCCGCCGCTTGTGGCGGGCGCAGGCATTTAACACAATCCCTCCCCCAAGACAAATCGAGGGGCGGCTCCGCCTCGCCCGACGACGTTAACCCTGTTTGATTGTTTGGTAACCGGCGCCGGGGTAGAAGGCCTGAGTGGAACGATGGCGGAGCGCAGCCGGGAGGGAGCCGAGCGGATGACATCGGCGGCAAAGCAGAGCGAGATCCCCGAGGCGGTGTGGGCGGTCGGCCTGATGAGCGGCACCTCGATGGACGGCATCGACGCGGCGTTGATCCGCAGCGCCGGCGCCGGCGCGGTGACCGCGGGCGGCTTTCTCAGCCTGCCCTATGACGGCGAGATGCGCCGCCGCCTGCGTGCGGTGCTCGGCGGCAAGGGCGCCGTGGGCGAGGTCGAGCGCGAGCTGACCCTGTGCCATGCTGAGGCGGTGCGCCGCCTGCTGGCCGAGGCCGGCCT
>DATCXZ010000429.1:0-15974 GCA_036570545.1 Kiloniellaceae bacterium | reverse complement strand
CGCGATGACCGCGCGCTCCGGCCGCACCGCGAGGCTGACCGCCTCGCCGTTGCCCGCTGCGACGCTCGCCTGGCCGTCGAGCGGCAGCGTGCTGCCGCAGGCGAGCCGCGCCATGGCGGCGCTGCCGGCGATCTCGATGCGCCCCTGCAGGAAGTTGGTCTCGCCGATGAAGTCGGCAACGAAGCGGCGCTGCGGATGCTCGTAGATTTCCGTCGGTGCGCCGATCTGCAGGATGTGTCCCTGGTCCATGACCGCGATGCGGTCCGACATCGTGAGCGCTTCTTCCTGGTCGTGGGTCACAAAGACGAAGGTGATGCCGGTCTCCGTCTGCAGGCGCTTCAGCTCGATCTGCATTTCCTTGCGCAGCTTGAGGTCGAGCGCCGAGAGCGGCTCGTCGAGCAGCAGCACCCTGGGCTCGCTCGCCAGCGCGCGGGCGAGCGCCACGCGCTGCTGCTGGCCGCCGGAGAGTTGAGCCGGCCGGCGGTTGGCGTAGCCGGCGAGCTTCACCAGGGCGAGCATCTGCTCGACCCGCTGGGCGCGCTGCTCCCGGGGGCGGCCCAGCATTTCCAGCCCGAAGCCGATGTTCTGTCCTACCGTCAGGTGGGGGAACAGCGCGTAGCTCTGGAACACCGTGTTGATCGGTCGCTTGAAAGGCGGCAGGCCGCCCAGCGGGCTGCCCTGCAGGAAGATCTCGCCGCCGCTCGGCTGTTCGAAACCGCCGATCAGCCGCAGCAGCGTGGTCTTGCCGCAGCCAGAGGGGCCCAGCAGCGTGAAGAACTCGTTCTCGCGGATCGTGAGGGAAACGTTGTCGAGGGCGTGAACCGCCTCTTCACCGGCGCCGAAGGTCTTCGACAGCCCCCGTACTTCGATGGCTGGTGCTTCCACGCGCTCTCCCCGTACCTGCCGCGCTCCTGTTCAGTCGGCGAGCATAGCGAGGCCGCCACAGCCGCCACAAGGCGGAAATCCCCGGAAATCCCTGGAAATCCCAGGGGGAAGATCCGGCCGGTTTCGCCGAAGCCCTCACTTTGCGGGAGTTAATCCCGGCGCCTGCAAGGCATGGCTGCGGGGATCGCTGCCCACCGTCTCGGCGGCTCGAATCAGCGGGGCGAGCAACTCGGCTACCCGCGCGAGGCTGCGCACCAGGGTGAGCGTGGCGGGGCCCTGGATATCCCCGCTGAGGACGTCCTCCAGCAAGGCGGCAAAAAGATCGCGCTGCGCGGGGAAAGGCCGGAGCTGCACCTCGGCGTCGGCGGGTATCGCCGCTGCCTCCTTGGCGAGGTCGACGGCGGTGCTGTAGCCGCCGAGGGCGTCGACCAGGCCGGCCTCCTTGGCGTCCGCGCCGGACCAGATCTGGCCCTTGGCCACCGCCAGCACCTGCTCGCGGGTGAGGCCGCGGCCCTCGGCCACCTTGCCGGTGAAGTCGGCATAGGTGGCATCGAGATTCCGCTGCAGCCACTCCCACTCGTCGCGGCTGAAGGGGGCGTTGGCGCTCCACATGGCGGCGCGCCGGCCGGCTTGCACGCCATCCCAGTTCACGCCCAGGTCGGCCCAGAGCTCGCGCAGGGAAACCTTGCCGCTGATCACGCCGATGGAGCCGGTGATGGTGCCCGGCTGGGCGACGATGCGGTCCGCGGCGGCGGCGACGAAATAGCCGCCGGAGGCCGCGAGGTTGCCCATCGAGACGACGACCGGCTTGCCGAGGGTGCGGGCGCGGCTCACCTCGCGCCAGATGGTGTCGGAGGCGACATAGGAGCCGCCGGGGCTGTCGACACGGAAGACGATGGCGACCACCTCGGGATCGTCGATGGCGGTGGCCAGCGCCTCGGCGACGTCTATCGCGCCCATGGTGACCCGCCCGAACAGCGGATCGTCCTCGCTCTCGGCCAGGACGATGGGACCCGTGCCATGCACCAGGGCGATCACTGGAGACGTGCTGTCCGGTGCCGGAAGGGTGCTCCCGTAGTCGGCAAGCGGCAGCCAGTTCTCAAGCGGCGCGTCCGCTGCGGCGCTCACCGACGCTTCCACCTCGTCCCAATAGCCGAGGCGATCGACCAGTCCGAGCTGCACCGCCTCGCTGCCGCGGTAAGGCGCGCGGTCGATGAGATCGCGCACCGCCGCGGCCTCCAGGTTGCGCGCCCCGGCGATCGCTGTGGCGATCTGCGCGACGGTCGAGTCCAGATAGCGCTGCAGGTTCTGGCGCTGCGGCTCGGGCAGAGAGTCCTCGGTGAGGAAGCTCATCGCGCCCTTGTATTCCTCGCGCTGGGCGACCTGGGCCTGTGCGCCGATGTCCTGCAGCAGGGGGCGCAGGAACGGCTGCTCCAAGGCAAAGCCGGTGATATCGAGGTCGCCCGAGGGCTGCATCCAGACCTCGCCGGCGGCGCTGGCGAGGAAGTAGTGCAGGGTGCCGTTGCCGGCCTCGCCGAAAGTCTCGGCGAAGGCGACGACCGGCTTGCCCCGGCTGCGGAACTCGGCGACCGCGGCGCGCAGCTCCTGAACCTGGGCGATGCCGGGATCGCCCCAGCCGGCCCGGATGACGAGGCCCTTCACGCGCTCGTCGTCCCCGGCGGCGTCCAGCGCCTCGACCACCTCGCGCAGCACCAGCGTGCCGCCCAGGGAGGCACGCGCCAGCGGGCTGTCCGGGCGCCGCTCGATGAGACCCTCGGAAAGGTCGAGCACCAGGACGGCCTGCTCGGGCACCGCGGCGAGCTGCGGCATCAGGCCCTCGAAGCGCGGTATCAGCAGCGCCGCCGCGACTACGGCGGCAACCAGGAGAAAGCCGACCGTGGCGAGGAGGCCGACGAGGCATTTCAGCAGGAAGAGAATAATCCGCGTCATCGCGCTATCTCAGCCGCTCGGCCGCTGCCTGGCCAGTTAAATCTTGGTGTTGCGGTCCGGCCGCGGCAGCTTGCCAGGCGGCGGGCGATCTGCGCAGAGTCCCGCCGCCCGCCAGGCGGCGCGGAAAATCGACGGATGAAGAAGACCTTGCTCAGTTTACTGCGAAGGCCGCGCCATGCGGCGTAGGGCGCGGCGCGGCGGCGGCCGCCAGCTCGAGGTGACCATCGAGGCGCTGGGCGCCAAGGGCGACGGCCTCGCCACGGTCGACGGCCGCCCGCTGTTCCTGCCGCAGACCCTGCCGGGCGAGCGCGTGCTGGCGCGGGTGACCGGCGAGCGCGGCGGCGGCTTTAAGGGCGAAGTCATCGAGCTGCTGCAGTCCGCCCCCCATCGCGCCGATCCGCCCTGTCCCTTCTTCGGCCCCTGCGGCGGCTGTGCCTTGCAGCACCTGGAGGCAAGCGCCTACGCCGCCTGGAAGGAGGAGCAGCTCGCTGTGGCGCTGCAGCGCCGCGGCCTTGTGGCTGACACGCTGCATCCGCTGCGCCGGGTGGCGCCGGGGCGGCGCCGGCGCATCACCTGGTCGGCAAAGCGCACGGCGCGCGGCGCGCTCCTCGGCTACTACGAGCGCGAGTCGCACCAGCTCGCCGACATCGATGCCTGCCTCCTGGTAACGCCTGCCTTGCAGGCGCTGCTGGCGCCGCTGCGCGCGTTGCTGGAGCAGGTGCTGCTCGTGCAGGAGGAAGCGCGCATCACCGCCCTCGAATGCGAGGCCGGCATCGACCTGCTGGTCGACTCCCGCCACGCCCTGACATTGCAGGACCGCGAGGCGCTGGCCGCCTTCGCCGCGGCCGAGGATCTCGCGCGCCTTTCCTGGACCGAAGGCCGCGACGAGCCGACGCCGCTCGCTCTGCGTCGCGATGCGGTGCTCACCTTCGGCGGCGTGGCGGTGGTGCCGCCACCCGGCGGCTTCGTCCAGCCGACCGCGGAAGGCGAGGCGATGCTTGTGGAACTGGTGATGAATGCCGTCCCTGCCGGCGCCGAGACCGCGGCCGATCTCTTCGCCGGCTGCGGGACCTTCACCTTCTCCTTGGCCGAGCACCTGCAGGTCTATGCGGCCGAGGGCGCCGAGGACTCGCTGGCGGCGCTCGATGCTGCTGCCCGGCGCTCCGATCGCGCCGGCCGCGTGCAGGCCGAGCTGCGCGATCTCGCGCGCTTTCCGGTGCTGGCCGACGAGCTGTCTGGCGGCGACGTGGTGGTGTTCGATCCGCCGCGCAACGGCGCGCGCGAGCAGGCGGCGGAGATCGCTGCCTCCGACGTGCCGGCCGTCATCGCCGTTTCCTGCAACCCGACCACCTTCGCACGCGACGCCCGCACCCTGGTCGACGGCGGCTATCGCCTCGCAGAGGCGACGCCCATCGACCAGTTCCCCTGGTCCGGCCACCTGGAGTTGGTTGCCGTGTTCAGGCGGTGAGGGGACCTGGATGGCATCGGCGGCGACCCTCGGGCTGGCCGGAATACGACGATTCGTGATGCTTGTTGCCAAGACTCACAGCAAGAAATCCCTAACCTGCGCCGCGCTCGCCGCAAAACCGTTGGAAGGCATCTGCCCGCGATCCGTGCAGGAACAGACGCGCGCGGACGGGGGATGAAGACGACAATGCAGGCATGGCCGCAGAAGACCCGGGAATTCCACAATCATCACTTCGATTCGACGATCTGGAACGACTTCCGGTTCCGCGACGACGACATTGTCATCGCAACCTACGCCAAGTCGGGCACGACCTGGGTCCAGCAGATCGTCGGGCAGTTGATCTTCGAGGGCTGTGACGACCTGCCGGTGGTGGAGCTGTCGCCCTGGCTCGACCTGCGCGTCCCGCCCAAGGAGGTGAAACTCCCCGAGGTCGAGAAGCAGACGCACCGGCGCTTCCTGAAGACGCATCTGCCGGTCGATGCGCTCGTGTTCTCGCCGAAGGCCCGCTACATCTACATCGGGCGGGACGGACGCGACGTTGCCTGGAGCATGTACAACCACCATGCCAATGCCAATCACCTCTGGTACGAGGCGCTGAACGACACGCCGGGCCGCGTCGGGCCGCCGATCGAGCCGCCGACCGGCAACGTGCGACAGTATTTCCTCGACTGGCTGGCGCGCGACGGCTTCCCGTTCTGGCCGTTCTGGGAAAACATCCGGTCGTGGTGGGCGATCCGCGATCTGCCCAACGTGCTGCTGCTGCACTTTGCCGACCTGAAGACGGACATGCCGGCCGAAATCCGGCGCATCGCAGCTTTCCTCGACATTGCGATCGACGAGTCCCGCTGGGAGGCCATCGTCGAGCACTGCTCCTTCGACTACATGAAAGCCCATGCGGCGGCCAGCGTGCCGCTCGGCGGCGCCTTCTGGGACGGCGGGGCGCAGACCTTCGTGCACAAGGGCACCAACGGCCGCTGGCGCGACATCCTCACCGCAGAAGACTGCGCGGCCTACGAGCGCCGGGCGCTGGCCGAACTCGGGCCCGACTGCGCCGCGTGGCTGCGCGGAACGCCAATGCCTGCCTAAAGCTCGGCAGTTGCGTGGCATCGACGTCCTGCGATAGGACTAGCGGGGGGGGGACAGGAGCGAGTCGCGCCGCATGACGGGGAACGCCGGGCAATGAGCACGCAGCGAGCGGCAGCGCTCTGCTTTGCCCTCTTCGTCTTTGCGGGATACTACAAGGCGGCGGATCTGCTGCGCTTCGTCCCGTTCGACCTGACGCTGGCCTTTTGGCTGACGACCGCGGGCTTCTGCCTCCACGCACTTTGGCGCCAGCGGCGCCTGCCAGCCGGCACGCTGGCGATCTTGCTGATCTTCGCAACTATGGCGTTGGGGCTGCACTGGCCGGGCGACGATCTCGGGGGCTATGCGGCGCAGAAGGAATTGCGGCTGTTTTCGCTCACCACCCTCTCTGCGGCAGCGCCACTGCTGCTCCTGCGAGAGGACAGCGCACGACAGGACTTCCTCTATGCCATCGGCGTGCTCGGCGCAGCGATGACTATTGCCGTGGCAATCGAGGTCGCCGCCAGCGATATCGCCTACCGCCTCGGCGCCTTCAACACCAATCCCATTCTGCTGGCGCGCGCAACGGGCTTCGCCCTCCTGCTGCTGTGCCTGCTTTATTGGATGGAGCGCATCCGCCTTTGGGTCTTCCTGGCGGCCGGCGCCGTTGTCTGCTTCGGGTTGCTCGAATCGGCCTCGCGTGGTCCCTTGGTGGCCTTCATTATCACCGCGGCGGCGGTGGCTGCGCTCTGCGCATTTCGCCGTCGATCCAGGTGGCGCGTTGCCGGCACGACGGTCGCGGCAGCCGTCGCTTTGGTGGTGGCGGTGCTGCTGAAGGAACGAATGAACTTCGGGGCGCTCAGGCGGCTGACGAATCTACTTGCCGGCGAATTTGGCAACAGCGAATCCTCCCGGCTCGCGATATGGCATCAGACGATCGATGTCATTGCCACTTCTCCGCTCGGCGTCGGCTGGGGCAAACTGACCGAGCACGTGCAGGTGGTGCACGCCGAGGGCAACCTGCTGCTGCATCCGCACAACATCATTCTGGAAATCGCGGTCGAGGCCGGATGGCTCGCCGCGGCCGCCTTCGTTATCCTAATCGGCGCAATAGGAGTCCTGACTATTCGCGCGAGCTTTCGTGCACTCGCCGATCCAACCGATCCTTGCCCAATAAGGACTCTTGTCGTCTTCGCTGCCCTCTCGTACTGGTTTTGGTGCGCAGCCTTCAGCGGCGACGTGAACGACAACCGCCCGCTTTGGGCCATGATCGGCATGGCATTGGCGGCACAGGCAGGCTGGCGCAAGGTGGGGCCGGCCGTGACCGCTACGATGGCGAAAGTTCCCGAAGCCGCACAGAGCCTTCGTGATCCAAAAACCGTCCTGCACGTGTCATCGGCGCACCGCGTCTCCGACGGCCGTATTGCGTTCAAGGAAGCTCCGGCCCTCTGTGCTGCAGGCTACGACGTAACCGTCCTGGGCCTCCACAGCGCGGACGGCATGCGGCTGCCGAGCGGGCCGCGCTTCGTCCAATACGCTGCGCCGGCGTCGAGACCGCGCCGCTTCCTGCTCCGCCTGCCGTGGCTGCTCGTCTACTGTCTGCGACACCGCTACGACGTCTATCACCTGCACGACCCCGACCTCGTCCTGCTCGGTTTCGTGCTGAAGTGGAATGGCCGGCGGGTCGTCTATGACGTGCACGAGTCCTATCCGATGGTCGTGCTTGATCGCAGTTGGATTCCGCGTCCCCTGCGCCCGCTGCTTTCCGCCCTGTGGCGTTCGCTGGAGGCTGCCCTGGTTCGCCGCGCTGACCTGACGATCGCCGCCCATGACAGCGTGATGCGGCAGTTCGACGGCGGCAGAGTGATCACCGTGCAGAACTTTCCGATCATGGAGGATGCCGTTGCCGTCCGTGAGGTCGCCGTGGCCAAGCGGCCGCCCCGCGTCTTGTACCATGGCGACCTCACGGAGCAGCGCGGCCTCCTCACCATGATCGATGCGATCGCGCAGGTGAATTCTGTCCAGGCGCCCGAATTGCGCCTTGCCGGCAGCCTGGCGCCGGCTCTGCGCGCGCGGCTGAACGGCATGCCGGGCATGCAGCGTACCCGCCACCTCGGCTGGCTCGACCAGGCGCAACTCGCTGAAGAAATGGCCCAGGCGCGCGCCGGCCTCGTGCTGCTGCATCCGACCAACAACTATCTGGTGATCCGGCCGAACAAGCTGTTCGAATATATGGCGGCGGGCCTGCCGGTTATCGCCTCCGACTTCGGGCATTGGCGCGAGGTCGTGGAGCCGGCCGGCTGCGGACTCCTGGTGAATCCCACCGACACGCGCGCCATCGCGCGGGCGATCGAGCATCTGATCGGCCATCCCGAGGAAGCCGCGGCAATGGGACGCCGTGGCCGCGAGGCGGCTATCGCCCGCTACAACTGGCCCCAGGAGCGCCAGAAGCTCACCGCCGGCTACAGCGCTCTCTTTACGAGCGACCGTTAGCCCAGTCTGCCGCGCTTGTCGCTACGGCTTGGCTTCGGCGATGACCGTGCGGATTGCGTCCACCGCGGCCATGATGTCCTCGCGGGAGACGTCGAGATGCGTGACGATGCGGATGCGCGTGCCGGCGCCGCCGAGATCGATGCCCCTTTTCTTCAGGGCGTCGCAGAACGGGTCGGCGGTCATGCCGGTGCCGGCGATGTCGAAGAACACGATGTTGGTCTCGACCTCCTGCGGGTCGACCTTGATGCCCGGCAGGTTGCGCAGCGACTCCGCGAACAGGCGGGCGTTGGCGTGATCCTCGGCGAGGCGCTCGACATTGTGCTCGAGCGCATAGATGCCGGCGGCGGCGATGATGCCGGCCTGCCGCATGGCGCCGCCGCTGCGCTGCTTCAGGCGCCAGGCCTCCTCGACGAACTCGCGCGAGCCGGCGAGCACGGCGCCGACCGGGCAGCCAAGGCCCTTGGACAGATCGATCCACAGGCTGTCGAAGGGCTTGGCGAAGCGGCTGGCAGCGACGCCGGAGGCCACCACCGCGTTCAGCAGGCGGGCGCCATCCATGTGATAGGCGAGCCCCTGCCGCGCGGCGAGCTCGCCCAACGCCTCGATGTCGTCGAGCGACCAGATCGCGCCGCCACCCATGTTGGCGGTCTGCTCCACGGCGATCATACGGGTCTGCGGGTGGTAGCGGTCCTTGGGCCGGATGGCAGCCTGCGCCGCCTCGACCGAGAACTGGCCGCGCGCGCCGTCGAGGCCCTGCACCTGCGCACCGGAGAAGGCTGCCGTGCCGCCGCCTTCGAAGTTCAGGATGTGCGCCGTGCGATGGGCGATGATCTCCTCGCCCGGGCGACAGTGGATGTGGATGGCGAGCTGGTTGCACATGGTGCCGGACGGCAGGAAGACCGCGGCCTCCTTGTCCAGCAGCTCCGCCGTCATCTCGCAGAGGCGGTTCACACTGGGATCGTCGCCGCGCTGCTCGTCGCCGACCGGTGCCTCGGCCATGGCGAGGCGCATGGCTTTCGACGGCTGCGTCTGGGTGTCGCTGTAGAGATTGATGATCTTCTCAGGCATGGCGTCTAGCTTTCGACCTTTCCTGTCAAAGCCCGCTGGCGCAGCAGGTGGTCCGCCAGCACGATCGCCATCATGGCCTCGCCGACCGGAACGGCGCGGATGCCGACGCAGGGATCGTGGCGCCCCTTGGTGACGATCTCGGCTTCGCGGCCGTGGCGGTCGACCGTTCGGCGCGGCGTCAGGATCGACGAGGTCGGCTTCACCGCAAAGCGCACGACTACGTCCTGGCCGGTGGAGATGCCGCCCAGAATGCCGCCGGCCCGGTTGGAGGTGAAGGCTACCCGGTTGCCCTGGAGACGCATCTCGTCGGCATTCTCCTCGCCGCTCAGCGCCGCGGCCTCGAGGCCGGCGCCGATCTCCACCGCCTTTACCGCGTTGATCGACATCATCGCCTTGGCGAGGTCGGCATCGAGCTTGTCGTAGACCGGCTCGCCGAGGCCGGCGGGCACGCCCGAAGCCACCACTTCGATGACTGCGCCGATCGAGGAACCGGCCTTGCGCACGCCGTCGAGGTAGTCTTCCCAGTCTTTCGCCGCCGTGGCGTCCGGGCACCAGAAGGGGTTCTGCTCAATGGCACCCCAATCCCAATTGGCGCGTTCGATGCGATGCGGTCCCATCTGGACGAGGGCGCCGCGGATGCTGACCGGCTGCGGCAGTACGTGGTCGAGAACCTTGCGGGCGATGCCGCCGGCGGCGACGCGCATGGCGGTCTCGCGCGCCGAGGAGCGGCCGCCGCCGCGGTAGTCGCGGATGCCGTACTTTTTCCAGTAGGTATAGTCGGCGTGGCCGGGGCGAAACTTGTCGGCGATATCGCCGTAGTCCTTGGAGCGCTGGTCCTCGTTCTCGATGACAAGTGAGACCGGCGTGCCGGTAGTCTCGCCCTCGAACACGCCGGAGAGGATCTTCACCGTATCCGGCTCGCGGCGCTGCGTGGTGAAGCGCGACTGGCCCGGCTTGCGCCGGTCGAGCCAGTGCTGGAGGTCCGCGGCCGTCAGCGCAACGCGCGGCGGCACGCCGTCGACTACACAGCCGATGGCGGACCCATGGCTCTCGCCCCAGGTGGTGAAGCGAAAGGTCTCTCCGAAACTGTTACCTGCCATCGGTAGAGCGCCCGAGCGGGAAGAGGTGGACCTTCAGGGTTGGGATGCGAAGTTCTTCAGCAGCTCGGCGAGCTGCGGCGCTGCGTCGACCGCCATCATGCCGACCACGTGATAGCCGGAATCGACGTGATGCACCTCGCCGGTGACGCCGGACGAGAGGTCGGACAGCAGATAGAGGCCCGCGCCGCCGACCTGCCCGATGCTGACGTTCCGGCGCAGCGGCGAGTTCAACTCGTTCCACTTGAGGATGTGGCGGAAGTCGCCGATGCCGGAGGCGGCCAGCGTCTTGATCGGGCCGGCCGAGATCGCATTCACGCGAACGTTTTGGCTGCCAAGATCGGCGGCGAGGTAGCGCACGCTGGATTCCAGCGCTGCCTTGGCGACTCCCATCACGTTGTAGTGCGGCATGACCCGTTCGGCGCCGTAGTAGGTCAGCGTCACGATGCTGCCGCCGCGCTTCATCAGCGGCACGGCGCGCTGGCTGATCGCGGTCAGCGAGTAGCAGGAGATGTCGAGCGAGCGCAGGAAGTTGTCGCGGCTGGTCTGCAGGTACTGGCCCTTCAGCTCGTCCTTGTCGGCATAGGCGATGGCATGGACCAGGAAGTCGAGCTCGCCCCAGGTCTTCTCGATGGTGGCGAAGACGGCATCGATGGAGGCGTCGTCGGTGACGTCGCAGGGCAGCACCATCTCGGCGCCGACCGATTCGGCCAGCGGGCGCACCCGCCGCTCCAGGGCCTCGCCCTGGAAGGTGAATGCGAGTTCGGCGCCCTGTTCGCGTGCTGCCGTGGCGATGCCCCAAGCGATGGACCGGTCATTGGCGACCCCCATGACAAGGCCGCGTTTGCCGGCCATTAACGATTGGGGCTCGGACATTCCCTCTCCTCGATGTCGATCAGATTGGATAAGCTTGCAGGACGTGCGGCATCCTACACCAAAGCCCCCCGGGGTCAACGCCGCCCCCTCTCAATATTCCCACTTTCCTGCCGGTTCTTGCTGTACAATCGCCTCCTTCGGGAGGGGAGGAGGCAGCAGCCGGAACGTCGCCATGAAGAGACCCGATCCGACGGGAAACTTGCGGAACCTCTTGCCTTTCGCGGCCTATTGCGGGCGGCGCTTCATGGCCGACGGCTGCCTGCGCCGGGCGACCGGGCTGAGCTACGCGTCGCTGCTCGCCATCGTGCCTGTCCTGGCGATCTGCTTCGGGCTGCTGGCGGCCTTCCCGGCCTTCGAGCGGCTGCGCTTCGAGGCGCAGGTCTACCTGTTCCAGAACCTGGTGCCCAACGCCGGCATGGAGGTCAGCGACCAGATCGCCACCTTCGTCGAGAATGCCCGCTCTATGACCGGCATCGGCACGCTGGCCCTGCTGGTCACCGCCCTGTTGCTGCTGTCGACCATCAACGGCGCCTTCAATGCCATCTGGCGGGTGACCGAGCCGCGGCCGCTGATGATCCGCCTGATGGCCTATTGGATGATTCTGACCATCAGCCCGCTGCTGCTCGGTGCGTCGTTGTCGCTCACCAGCTACGGCTTCGTCAGCGCGGTGATGGAGCAGGGCGAGCGCGCCTTCGGCCTGACGCGCCTGCTGCCCTTCCTGTTTGCCATCGGCGGCTTCACGCTGCTCTACGCGGTGGTGCCGGCGCGGCCGGTGGCATTCCGCCATGCGCTGGCGGGCGGGGTCGTCGCCGGCGTGCTGTTCGAGCTCCTGAAGGCCGGCTTCGGCTTCTACCTGAGGCAATTTCCTTCCTACGAGGCGATCTACGGCGCCCTCGCCGCCATCCCCATCTTTCTGGTGTGGATGTATCTCTCTTGGGCGATCATGCTGCTTGGCGCCGAGGTCGCGGCAGCGGCGCCGGAGTGGCGCCTGGTTGGCCGTCTGCGCCAGGGCAGGCAGGGAGCCGGCCCGCGCCTCGCGCTGGCGCTGGCGCTGCTCTACCGCCTGCGCAATGCCTCGCGCAGCGGCACCCCGCAGAAGGAGTCCGCGCTTACCCGCGGTCTGCCGGCCGATCTCGACCAGCTCTCCGCCGTGCTGCACGCCCTGAAGCGGCATGGCTTCGCCGGTCGCAGCAGCGGACGCTGGTTCCTCGCCCGCGATCTCACTGCGGCCAGCCTGCACGACCTGCTGGCCGCGCTCGACCTGGCGCTGGAGCCGGGGGAGGGCTGGCCCGAAGGCGTCGAAGCCATCGTCCAGGCCGCCGGCGAGCTCGGCCAGGAGGTGAAAGGCAAGAGCCTCGCGGCGCTGATCGACAAGGCGACCGCCAGCGACCCGCCCGACGGCGTCGCCCGCCTGCATCCCGCACCGCGCGACGAGCGTTAGCGGCGCCCGACCGCAAGAGCCGACCGCAACAGAACGTCCCACAGAGGATTCAGACTGATGGAACCGCTTCATGTCCTGGGCTTCGCCGGCGTGGCCGCCCTCCTGGTCATGTCTCCAGGGCCAAACGGTGTGCTGATCGCCAAGACGGTGCCGACCTCCGGTCGTGCCGCCGGCTTTGCCAACGTCGCCGGCTTCGTCGCCGGGTTTTATCTGCACGGCAGCCTGTCGATCTTCGGCATCTCGCTGATCTTGTTGCGCTCGGCGGAGGCCTTCTTCGTGGTGAAGATGCTGGGCGCCGCCTATCTCTGCTGGATCGGTATCAAGGCGCTGCGCGATGCCTGGCGCGGCATCGACAAGGTCGCCGAGGTGGCGCCGGCGAGGCGCCGCCGGCCGCTCGCGAAGGCCTTTGCAGAGGGCTTCGTGACCAACGCGCTGAACCCCAAGGTGTCGATGTTCTACCTTGCCGCCTTCCCGCAGTTCATTCCGCTCGGCGACGGCGCGGTGGCCTCCGCCTTCGTGCTGGTCAGCGCGCATGCGCTGATCAACGCCCTGTGGTTCAGCGCCGTGATCCTGCTGTTCGCCCGCCTGGTCGGAGCGGCGCGCAGCGGACGCTTCCAGCGCTGGCTGAAGGCGGTGACGGGCGTGGTCTTCGTTGGCTTCGGCGCGCGGCTGGCCGCGCTCAATCCCTGATCTGCTCTAGCGCCGGCCGGGCCGCTCCGATTCGCCGGCGAGATGAGCGCGAAGCTGGTCCTGCGCCGACTCCGGCAGCGTGTGGATTGCCTCGTTGAGATCGGCGAGGGCACGACGCAGGCTGTAGACTTGGTCGAGCAGCCGCAGCACCACCGGGATGGCGTCCTCGTTGACGCCGAGGTCGTTGCGCAGCTCGGCGATCAGCTTCACGCGGGCGAGGTCGCTGTCGTCGAACATCAGGGCGCCGTCGACCTCCACCGGCAACACCCAGTGCTGCTCGATCCAGGCGGAAAGCTCGCTGGCGCCGATACCGAGCGTGATCAGGACCTCGTCGAATCTGACCGGCATCTTCCTCGCGCTCTCCTCGCTGCCCGAAGGCTGTGGCGGCCGCGGCGCCGCTTCAGGTCATGCCCGCTTTGCGGCGGGGGTCGTAGTCGTGCGAGCGGCCCCAGTTCTCGACGAAGTCGCGCAGCTCCTGGTCCGGTCGCTCCGGCAGCATGACGCGCAGCTTCACGTACTGGTCGCCGATCTCGTCGCTGTCGCGCGCCTGAATGCCCTTGCCCTTGAGGCGCAGCGTGGTGCCGCTGTTGGAGCCGGCGGGAATCTTCATCGACACGCTGCCGTGCACCGTCGGCACGGTCACGGTAGCCCCGAGCAGCGCCTCCTGCAGCGTCACCGGCAGCTCGACATGCACATTGTTGCCGCGGCGCTCGAAGAAGGGATGCGGCTCGATGTGGACCTCGACCAGCGCGTCGCCGGCCGGACCGCCGCCCACGCCCGGCATGCCCTGGCCCTTGAGGCGCAGCGACTGGCGGTCCTCGGTGCCCGGCGGGATGCGCACGTCCAGCGTCTTGCCGTCGGCCAGCTTGATGCGTTTTTTGGCGCCCTTGGCGGCCTCCAGGAAGCTGATCGGCACGGTGTAGGAGACGTTGGCGCCCGGCCGCCGCACACGGCGGGTGCGCGAGCTGAAGAGGTCGGCGAAGATGTCGTCGGCGCTGACGTCGTCGCCGAAGTCGAAGGTGCTGTACTTGCTGCCGGCGCCGCCGCGCGCGCCGGCCTGGTCGCGGTAGAAGCCGCCCTTCCACGGCGTCTCCTGTCCGCTGGCGTCGATCTCGCCGCGGTCGAAGCGCTTACGCTTCTCGGCATCGCCCAGGATGCTGTAAGCCTGGGAGATCTCCTTGAACTTCTGCTCGACGGCCTTGTTGCCCGGGTTGATGTCCGGGTGCAACTCCTTGGCCAGCTTGCGGTAGGCGCGCTTGATCTCGTCTTGCGAGGCCGAGCGGTCGACGTTCAGCAGCTTGTAGGGATCCTGCATGGTCTAGCGGTTGACGCCCCAGAGTCGGAAAGCACGAATCGGGAAGGAGGTATCTGAAGAAGATACCCCCTCCCGATGCTGCACCCAAGAGGCAGTCACTGTCCTCTGCGACATGCCGTCAGTTGCGAATTTCCCAAGCGCCGTCCGGCTGGCGGCAGGCCACGCCGTAGGCCTGCTCCTCCTTGCCGCCGATGGTGACGGTCTGCTGGAACTCGCGGCAGTAGGCGCCGGTCGAGGAGGTGCCTTCGCGGGTCGGCGTCACGCTGCCGCTGTTGCCGGTGTTGGGGTTGCTCCAGGTGATCGTCTCGCCGACCGGCGCGGTGGTTGCGCGCTGGTAGGCGCCCTCCGCCTGCTGGCGGTCGACCGTGTCCATGGTGCGGCCGATCTCGCTGCCAACGAAGGCGCCGAGCAGGGCGCCGGCGGCGGTGGCGGCGAGCTGGCCCGAGCCGCTGCCGAACTGGGCGCCGAACAGACCGCCAGCGGCCGCGCCGCCCAGGGTGCCGATGGTCTGCTTGGTGCCGCCGAGGCTGCTGTTCTCGCAGCCGGCTGCGGTGAGCGCGATGGCGGCGGCGGCAATTAGGACTCGCAACTTCATTGAATGGCCCTCTCTGAAAGTCATGGCCCCCGTTCCCGATGGCCCCAGTCTTAGCAAGCACACCCAGTCTTAGCGCAAGCGCAAGATGATCTGCAATTGGGGCTATCCCGTGGCATCCGCCACGGCGGCTGGGTTGCCGTCTCTCGTCTTACGATGCCGCCGGCCGCGCCATCCCCGCCGGCTGAAGCAAGCCGTCCGCGCTTGGCACCGGCGGCGCAAAACCGCGAATCTGGCCCTTTCAACAGCCTGTTCCAGACTCGGCGGGCGCTATATGGTGGCGCCCTCTGCCGTGTGTCAATGCCGCGAACCTATGATTGTGAAAGCGATGTATAAATTAAGGGAAGGTTGAATGGAAATCAGGTCGCAGCCGGCCGCCGATCCCCTCGACATCTTCGCCGCCTGGCTCGGCGAAGCCGAGGCCGCTGAGCCCAACGACCCCACCGCCATGGCGCTGGCGACGGTCGGCGAGGACGGCATGCCCGCCTGCCGCATGGTGCTGCTGAAGGGCTACGACGCCGCCGGCTTCGTGTTCTACACCAACTACGAGAGCCGCAAGGGCCGCCATCTCCTGGCGACTCCCAAGGCGGCGCTGCTGTTCCACTGGAAGAGCCTGCGCCGCCAGGTGCGCATCGAAGGGGCGGTGACGCCGGTCAGCGCCGGGGAGGCGGACGCCTACTTCGCCAGCCGGCCGCGCCAGAGCCAGATCGGCGCCTGGGCCAGCCAGCAGTCGCGGCCGCTGGAAGGGCGCTTCGAGCTGGAAAAGCGGGTGGCGGCGTTCGCCGCCAAGCACGCCATTGGCCAGGTGCCGCGGCCGCCCTACTGGTCGGGCTTCCGCCTGACGCCGCGCCTCATCGAGTTCTGGCAGGACGGCGCCTTCCGCCTGCACGACCGCCTGGTCTACAGCCGGGCGGCCGAAGGCGAGGCGGGCGGCTGGACGACGGAGCGGCTGTTTCCGTGAGCGGCTCCGGCCAGTTTGCCGGCAGGGTGGCGGGGGACGAGGCGGCGCGGCTGCTGCGCCTGGCCACCACCGCCTC
>DATCXZ010000428.1:0-10423 GCA_036570545.1 Kiloniellaceae bacterium | reverse complement strand
CCGCCGCCCGAGCCGCCGCCGCCGCCGCCCCATGGGCCGCCGCCACCTTTATTCTCCCAAGGCATACTGAACTCCCTGCTGCCTGTTTCCGGTACCCTACAGGGCCTGATTTGGAGGCTGAAATCCCTGCGCGCCGGACTTATATCACGGCTGAGCTATTGTTCTAGCCGAGTCTGCCTGCTACCTCCTGCTGGCATATCGGCAGGATCGGGGAGTTTTCAAGGAATGAGTATGATCAGCGAAGCCACCGTGCTCGACGCCCTGAAGGCAGTGAAGGACCCCGCGAAGGGCCGCGACATCGTCAGCCTGGGCATGGTTTCGGGCCTGATCGTCAAGGACGGCAACGTCGGCTTCGCCATCGAGGTGGACCCCCGCCAGGGCGCCGCCATGGAGCCGCTGCGCAAGGCGGCGGAGAAGGCGGTGCACGACCTGCCGGGCGTGACCTCGGTGACGGCGGTGCTGACCGCCGAGCGCGCGCCCCAGGGAACCGGCGCCCAGCCGGCCGCCCGGGAGTCCCACAGCCACGCGAAGCCCTCGGCGGGCCCGGGCGGCACCA
Organism: Kiloniellaceae bacterium; assembly: GCA_036570545.1. Lineage (GTDB taxonomy): Bacteria > Pseudomonadota > Alphaproteobacteria > Kiloniellales > Kiloniellaceae > Pelagibius. Next base: position 9,867 of record DATCXZ010000428.1, on the reverse strand, counting down.
TGATTCCCGGCATCCGCTCGATCGTCGCGGTGGCCAGTGGCAAGGGCGGCGTCGGCAAGTCCACCGTCACCACCAACCTCGCCCTCGGCCTCGCCCGCCTCGGCCTCAAGGTCGGCGTGCTCGACGCCGACATCTATGGCCCTTCGCAGCCGCGCATGCTGGGCATCGCCGGCCGGCCGACCTCGCCCGACGGCAAGCGGCTCAATCCGATGGAGAACTACGGCCTCAAGTGCATGTCGATGGGCTTCCTGGTCGCCGAGGACACGCCGATGATCTGGCGCGGCCCCATGGTGCAGAGCGCCCTGCAGCAGATGCTGCGCGACGTCGAGTGGGGTGAGCTCGACATCCTGGTGGTCGACATGCCGCCGGGCACCGGCGACGCCCAGCTCACCATGGCCCAGCAGGTGCCGCTGACCGGTGCGGTCATCGTCTCGACGCCGCAGGACATCGCCCTGCTCGACGCCCGCAAGGGCCTCAACATGTTCCGCAAGGTCGACGTGCCGGTGCTCGGCATCGTGGAGAACATGAGCGTCTTCGTGTGCCCCAACTGCGGCCACGAATCGCACATCTTCAGCCACGGCGGGGCCCGCCGCGAGGCCGAGCGCCTGGGTATGGAGTTCCTCGGCGAGATCCCGCTCGACATCGAGATCAGAGAGACCTCCGACAGCGGCCGGCCGGTCGTGGTGTCGCGGCCGGAGGCGCCCAATGCCCAGGCGTTTGGGGCCATCGCCGCGCGGGTGTGGGAGAAGGTCTCCGCCCAGCTCGGCGCCGGCGGCCCGCGTCAGGCTCCCAAGATCGTCATGCAGTAAGGGAGCGCCCGCTCGCGCAGACGTGAGCCGGCGTTGATTTGCCATCGGTGCCAGAGGGCGCCATCGTCACGCTGATGCAGGTGCAACAGCGTGAAGGAAGCATCGCCATGCTGCGCATTCACCGGTCTCGCCGCCATTTCGCCGTCATCGCGGTGGCGGGCAGTCTTGCCGTTGGCATCCTCGGCGCGGGCCTTTTCGGCTCCGGCTTTTTCGCCGCCGGCCCCGCCCTCGCCGTCGACCCGGTGTTCAGCGAGGACGGCCTCGCCATCCACGGCTACGATCCCGTCGCCTACTTCACCGACGGCAAACCGGTGGAGGGCAAGGCCGAGTTCACCCACAGCTACGAGGGAACGGTGTGGCGCTTCGCCACCGCCGCCAACCGTGACGCCTTCGCCGCCGATCCGGCACTCTACGCGCCGCAGTACGGCGGCTATTGCGCCTGGGCGGTCGCGCAGGGCTACACCGCCTCGACCGACCCGGCCGCCTGGCACATCGAGGGCGGCAAGCTCTACCTGAACTATTCGCTGTCGGTGCAGGAGGACTGGGAGGAAGACATCCCCGGCAACATCGTCAAGGGCGACGCCAACTGGCCGGGGCTCAAGACCGGCAACTAGAGCCGATCAGGGTCGGATGGAATCGCCGGAGGCGATCCACCGACCCTGTGAATCTGCTCTACCCTTTTGAAGTAGAAGTTGCCGGCCCGCGCGAGGCCGGCTCAGCCGCCGAACATCTTCTTGAGATTCTCGAAGCCGGCCTCGTAGATGCCGCTGATGGCCGCCACGGCATCGTTCTCCGGCGCCCCTTTGGCCTCGAACTCGCTCGACCACTCGACAGTGCAGCCCTTGCCGCTTCCGGCATCGCGCACTTTGAGCGTTGCGGTGTAGTTGGTCACCGGCAGCGGCCCGGAGACGATGGAGTAGGTATAGCGCCTCTCCTTGTCGTCGATCTTCTCGAGCTTTTCCTCGATGGTGCCGCCGCCGACCAGCGACAGCTTGCGCAGCGTGCCGCCATCCCTCTTCTTCATCTCGCTCTTCTCGACCGCCGGGTGCCAGTCGGGCAGCGCGTTGAAGTTGCCGATCACCGCCCAGACGGTCTTCGCCGATACCGGAAGCTCGGCGGTGGAACTGACCTTGGTCATGGCGATAGAACCTCCCTTTGCGCTTTCGTCGTTGCGGGGCCGCGAAGGGCCGGCGGATAGTCTAGAGTCCGGCGCGCGAGCGCGACAACCGGGCCAAAAGAACTAGCGACGCTCCAGCACCACGATGCTGTAGTCGGGCTGGCCGGTGCCACCCGAGACCGGCGCATCGCGCCTGATCTCGCGCCATTCGCGCGGATCGAGAGACGGGAACGCGGTGTCGCCCTCCGGGCTGACGTGCACCTCGGTCAGGTAGATGCGACTGGCCAGCGGCAGCGCCTCTTCGTAGATCTGCCCGCCGCCAATCACCATGATCTCCGTCGCCCCGGCCTCGCGCGCCAGGTCCTGGGCACGCTCCAGGGCCGCCGCCAGGGTGGCGACGACCTCGGCGCCCTCGGCCTTGAAGGCGGCGTCGCGGGTGATGACGAGGTTCGGGCGCCCCGGCAGCGGCTTGCCGATCGACTGCCAGGTCTTGCGGCCCATCGCCACCGGCTTGCCGAGGGTCTGCGCCTTGAAGAACTTGAGGTCGCCCGAGAGGTGCCAGGGCAGCCCGCCGGCGCGCCCGATGATCCCGTTGTCGGCGCGCGCCACGATGAGGGCGACCGGTATGAGGGCGTGGGGCACGCCCGCTGCCTTGGTTTCCGCCACCCGCTAGACCGCCACCGGGGCCTTGATGTGCGGATGCGCCTCGTAGCCGACCAGCTCGAAATCCTCGAAGCGGAAGGCGAAGAGATCCTTCACCGCCGGATTGATCTTCAGGGTCGGCAGCGCCAATGGCTCGCGCTGAAGCTGCAGGTCGGCCTGCTGCTGGTGGTTCACGTAGAGGTGCGCATCGCCCAGGGTGTGCACGAAGTCGCCCGGCGCGAGATCGCAGACCTGCGCCACCATCATGGTCAGCAGAGCGTAGGAAGCGATGTTGAAGGGCACGCCGAGAAAGATGTCGGCGCTGCGCTGGTAGAGCTGGCAGGAGAGCCTGCCCTCGGCGACGTAGAACTGGAACAGGCAGTGGCAGGGCGGCAGCGCCATGCGGTCGATCTCCGCCACGTTCCAGGCCGACACTATGAGCCGGCGCGAGTCCGGATTGCTCTTTAGCTGGCGCAGCAGCAAGGCGATCTGGTCGATGTGGCGGCCGTCAGGCGCCGGCCAGGACCGCCACTGCGCGCCATAGACCGGCCCGAGGTCGCCTTTGTCGTCGGCCCATTCGTCCCAGATGCTCACGCCATGGCGCTTCAGGTAGGCGACGTTGGTGTCCCCCGCGAGGAACCACAGCAGTTCATGGACGATCGACTTGAGATGCAGCTTCTTGGTGGTCAGCAGCGGGAAGCCCTGGGCGAGGTCGAAGCGCATCTGGTGGCCGAACAGGCTCTGGGTGCCGGTGCCGGTGCGGTCGCCCTTGTAGACGCCCTCGTCGCGAACCCTGCGCAGGAGGTCGAGGTACTGTTTCACGGCTGCTGTCCCAGTTGGCTGCTTCGGAGTCGCCTGGCGCCATTCTAGCGCAGAACGCCCTGGCCTGCCCATTCCGTTGCCCCCGCGGGCCCCCGCGGCGGGCGGGAAAATCCGACCCTTTCGCCCGCCGCTCCGGCCGGCGCGTAGACCTTTTATCAACCCCTCTTTGTGCCTATATTGGGGGTGCCGGTTCGCCGGCTATGGCGCTACACGGGCCTGTGGAATAAGCGTGACGGACCCGGGGGCAGTACCCGGCGCCTCCACCATCTCCCTTCTCCGCGGACGATCGCGGTGGAGGTCTTCTGGGGGCGAAATAGGATCGACGTGCGTGGTAAAGATGGGTTCGGTGCCCGGCATGGTACCGCCGTTATCGGGCCGAAACTATAGTTGCGAACGACAACTACAGTGAGGCACGCCTCGCCGCTTAATGCGGTCGGGCAAGCCAACCTAAGTCCTAGGCTCTCACAAGTTTAGGCGGGGTTCGGGGCGCACCTGGCAACAGAAGCGCCCCACCGGGGCGCCAAGGCAACAGAAGCGCCCCACCGGGGGATGCCAGAGGAAGCCAATATCCTCGGCAGAATAAGTCGACCACAATCTGGTCTGGGAGCGACGTGACCGAGGAAATGGGCAGCGACGGTCTGCGATACGATCGCATGGTGGAAGACGCCCTGCGCAGTGTGGTGCGCCGGTCGCTTATCCACATCGCGCAGCACGGCCTGCCCGGCAGCCACCATTTCTACATCACCTTCCGCACCGATCATCTCGACAGCGAGATTCCGGACGCGCTGCGCGAGCGCTACCCCGGCGAGATGACCATCGTGCTGCAGCACCAGTTCTGGGGCCTCGAAGTGGGCGACGAGCAGTTCTGCGTTACCCTCAGCTTCGCCGACGTGCCGCATCGCCTGGTGGTGCCCTTCGCGGCGGTGACCGCCTTTGCCGACCCTTCGGTGCGCTTCGGCCTGCAGTTCGACGTCGACAGCACCGATGCCCCTGCCGCGGCGCCCGCGCCGGGTGAGAGCGCGCCGCCACCCGCCGCCGAGGCTGCGGAGGCCGCCAAGCCGGCCGCCCCGGAAGAGAAGAAATCCGGCGAAAAGGTCGTCACCCTGGATGCTTTCCGGAAAAAGTAGTGACTGCGATAGCGCCGGCGGCTTTTGGCCCGCCGGTTCCGCTCAGTGCCGCTTGGCGCCGCGCTTTCCCATGGTGGCGGGGTCCCAGCGCTGAGTCTGCTTCTGGCTGGGCGCCTTGCCGAGACTGCCGGCGACGGCGGGACGCCGCACCAGGCCGACGAATTCCTCGAAGCGCCGTTTCAACTCGCGCCGCTCCTCCGCCGTCATCTCGGATTCGGGGATCTCGCTGAGGTCGCGGTGTCGGATGTCGTCCATAGCGCTGCTCCTGCGGTCACTTCCGGGCGCAGAGTCCCGGCTCGGTGGGCTATCATCCCCCCAGTTGGTTAAGGCAGTGTTATCACCCCTGGACAAGGGCCTCCCTTTGCATGCCGCATTCGCAAAATCCGCCTGAGTTCCTCGTCGATGCGCCGGCCAGACCGGCGCCGCTCACCTTCGCCTTCGCCCACGGCGCCGGCGCGCCGATGGACACACCCTTCATGAGCTTCTTCGCCACCGGCCTCGCCGCCCACGGCTGGCGCGTGGTCCGCTTCGAGTTCCCCTACATGGCGCGGCGGCGGAGCGAGAGCGGACGGTCGCCGCCGGACCGCCAGCCGGTGCTGCTGGAGACCTGGCAACGGGCCATCGCCGCGCTGGAGCCGGGGCCCCTGGTGATCGGCGGCAAGTCGATGGGCGGACGCATGGCCAGCCTGATCGCCGACGAGGCCAGGGAAGGCGGGGCGAGCGTCGTCGGCCTCGCCTGCCTCGGCTATCCCTTCCATCCCACCGGCAAGCCCGAGCGACTGCGCACCGATCACCTGGCGACGCTGCGCACGCCCTGCCTGATCTGCCAGGGCACCCGCGACCCCCTGGGCAACGCCGAGGAGATTGCCGGCTACGAACTCGCCGCGTCGATCCGCCTGCACTGGGCGGCCGACGGTGACCACCACCTGGCGCCGCGCAAGGCCAGCGGCCGCACCGCCGAACAGAACTGGACCGAGGCGGTGGAGGCACTGGACAGCTTCTTCGGCTCCCTGACCATGATCCGATCTACTTCAAAAGGGTAGAGCAGATTCACAGGGTCGGTGGATCGCCTCCGGCGATTCCATCCGACCCTGATCTGCTCTAGGCTCCTCCCGCCAGAGCCTCCGGCGGGATGTGCACCAGCTCGAACTTCAGGCCGTCGGGATCGGCGAAGAACAGGGCATAATAGCCGGGCACGTAGTCGTAAGCGGCCGGCGGGTCGAGAACCTCGATGCCCTCGCGACTCAGCAGCGCATAACAGCCGTCGACCTCCTCGCGGCTGTCGGCGTTGAAAGCGAAGTGGTGGAAGCCCGGGGCGTAGCGCTCGGCCCGCCGCCCGGCCAACCCCTCCTTGGCCTGCCACAGGTTGATGGAATAGCCGCCGTCCGCCAGCCAGAGCGACATCTCCGGCTGCTCCTCGACCAGCCGGTAGCCGAGGAAGCCCAGGAGCGGCGCGTAGAAGCGCACCGTCGAGGCCGCCAAGTCGCTGACCGTGATGCCCAGATGGTTCATGCTGCCGAGGGTCATGCGGCCTCTCCTCACAACTATTGCGCCCAAAGATCGCCCTGGTGATACCAGAAGCCCCCTGACAACATGCTGTCAGGATGGTCCTGCTACGATCCTCTGGCAGGAGACGACAGGAGGCAGAGGGATGCGACGGGCGGATCGATTATTTCAGATTATCCAAGAGCTTAGACGCCGCAAACTGGTCACGGCGCGGCAGCTCGCCGAGGCGCTCGAGGTGTCCGAGCGGACCATCTACCGCGACATCAAGGATCTCGCCGGCTCCGGGGTGCCGATCGAGGGCGAGGCTGGCGTCGGCTACGTGCTGCAGCGCGGCTACGACCTGCCGCCGCTGATGTTCACCGAAGAGGAGATCGAGGCCCTGGTGCTCGGCGCTCGCATCATCGAATCCTGGGCCGATGCGGCGCTGGCCAAGGCCGCCGCCGACGTCGTCGCCAAGGTCGAGGCGGTGCTGCCGGAGGGCCTGCGAGACCACGTCTCGCGCACGCCGCTGTCGGCACCGGCCAGCCACCGGGCGGCACCGCTCAGCGTCGACGCCGGCGCCATCCGCGCCGCGCTGCGCAACCGCCGCAAGCTCTTCTTCCACTACTGCAATGCCGAGGGCCGCGCCAGCGAGCGCACGGTGCGGCCGCTGGCCCTGGCCTTCTACGGGCCGGTGTGGCTGCTTATCGCGTGGTGCGAGCTGCGCGCCGACTTCCGCGCCTTCCGGCTCGACCGCATGCGCGACATGACGGTGCTGGAGGCGCGCTTCGCCGAGGAGCGCGGCAAGACCCTGCACGACTTCGTGCTGGCCGACCGGGCGCGCCGTGCGGAGGCGCACCGTAAGGAGGGCGACTGCGGCAAGGAGGACGGCGAGCGCGCCGCCGCGCTGCCGGCGCTGGTCGGCAACTGAGTCCCGGTCCGGCCCGCGACCTCTCCCAGGCTTGGCGGGGACAGCCGAGGCCCCTACACTCTGGCCCGTCCGCCCCGGCCCTCCGCCGGGCGTCCTGCCGCAACCATTCGGGACTGTCTCCACAATGCCTGCTGCCTCGCCCGCCGACACCGCGACCCGCATCGAATCCGACTCCATGGGCGAGATCGCCGTGCCAGCCGACCGCTACTGGGGGGCGCAGACCCAGCGCTCGCTGCAGAACTTCCGCATCGGTGGCGAGAGGATGCCGCCGGCCCTGGTGAAGGCGCTGGGCGTTCAGAAGCTGGCAGCGGCGCGCACCAACAAGGCGCTCGGCGTGCTCGACGCCAAGCTGGCGGAGGCGATCTGCCAGGCCGCGCAGGAGGTCGCCGACGGCAAGCTGATGGACCACTTCCCGCTGGTGGTCTGGCAGACCGGCTCGGGCACCCAGACCAACATGAACGCCAACGAGGTGATCGCGGGGCGCGCCAACGAGATCCTCTCCGGCACCAAGGGCGGCAAGCAGCCGGTCCATCCCAACGACCACGTGAACATGGGCCAGTCGTCGAACGACAGCTTCCCGACGGTGATGCACATCGCCGCGGTGCAGAAGATCGTCGGCGAGACGATTCCCGCCCTCGGTCACCTGCACGCCGCCCTCGATGCCAAGGCCCAGGCCTTCGAGAAGATCATCAAGATCGGCCGCACCCATCTGATGGACGCGACGCCGCTCACCCTCGGACAGGAATTCTCCGGCTATGCCACCCAGGTCGCCTACGGCATCAAACGACTGGAGACCGCCACCGAGCGCCTGCTGCAGCTTGCCCAGGGCGGCACGGCCGTCGGCACCGGCCTGAACGCCATCGACGGCTTCGCCGAGGCCTTCGCCGCCGAGGTCGCCAGGCTCACCCAGCTTCCCTTCCGCACCGCGGAGAACAAGTTCGAGGCGCTCGCCGCGCACGACGCCATCGTCGAGGCCTCCGGCGCGCTCAACACCGTCGCCTGCTCGCTGATGAAGATCGCTAACGATATCCGCCTGCTGGGCTCCGGCCCGCGCTGCGGCCTCGGCGAGCTGCGCCTGCCGGAGAACGAGCCCGGCTCCTCGATCATGCCGGGCAAGGTGAACCCGACCCAGGCCGAGGCCATGACCATGGTCTGCGCCCAGGTGATGGGCAACCACACCACCTGCACCATCGCCGGCGCCAGCGGCCACTTCGAGCTGAACGTGTTCAAGCCGGTGCTGATCTATTCGCTGCTGCAGTCCGCCCAGCTCATCGGCGATGCCTGCGACTCCTTCCGCAGCAACTGCGTCGAAGGCATCGAGGCGGACGAAGGACGCATCGCCACGCTGATGCGCCAGTCGCTCATGCTGGTCACTGCGCTGAACCCGCACATCGGCTACGACAACGCGGCCAAGGTCGCCAAGAAGGCCTACGCCGACAACTCGACTCTGCAGGAGGCGGCCGTCGCGCTCGGCCTCCTGACCGCGGCCCAGTTCGAGGAGTGGGTGCGGCCCGACGCCATGCTGGGGCCGCGCCGCCAGAAATGAGCGACGACAGGCCTCCGGCGGCCCCCGACCTTCGGCGGGCCGGCGAGGCGATCCGCAAGCGCTCGGTGAAGATCGCCGGACACAGCACCTCGCTGTCGCTGGAAGGCGTGTTCTGGGACGCGCTGAAGGAGGTCGCCATCGCGCGCGGGCTGTCGCTCAACGTCCTCATCGAGGAGATCGACCGCGGGCGCGGCAGCAACCTGTCGAGCGCGGTGCGCGTCTACCTGCTGAACCACTATCGCCATCAGGCGAAAGCGATTAGAGCGGATCGTAATCAGACGGAACCGCGCCGCGATTCCGTCTGATTACGTGAATCCACTCTACATCATAAGATCAGAGCAGATTCACAGGGTCGATGGATCGCCTTTGGCGATTCTATTCGACCCTGATCTGCTCAGCCGCGCAGACCCTTCAGCAGGTTCTCCAGGCCATCCTTGAGCAGTTCCTCCGGCTTCACCGGCTGCGGCTGTCGCTGCTCGCCTCCGGCGGGCGGCTCGCCGCCGTCGGGCGTCGCCGGCTGCTCGGCCGGCTCCGGCTGACGCTGGAACGGCTGGCCGTCGATCGCGACGTTGGGCTCGTCGAGCGGCCCCTGCAGACGCACCGTCAGGTAAGCGTCTTCCGGGGCGGTATCGCGAAACACCTCGGTAGTGCTGTCCAGCACCCAGTCCGGCAGATCGGCGCTGCCCTTGGTGCGCGCCTCCGCGTTGCGGCCGCGCACAGTAAGATCCTCGCTGTGCGCCACGCCTTCCTCGATCGCGAAGGTGCCGTCGACCGCGGCGGGGGCGCCGGCGAAGGCGCCGAACAGCATGGCGGCGCTGTCGGCGATGCCGCGAATCTCGCGCACCTTCTGACCAAGGATGTCGAGCACCAGGGCGCCCGCCTGCTCCTCCACCTTGGTGGCGACTGTGACCGTCCCGGTCAGCGTGCCATCGCCGGACAGGTTCGACACCAGCGCCGCCTCGCTGTCGCCGCGCGTGGCAAAGTCGCTGTACAGCGTCAGCGGCCCGGAGAAGCGGTCGCTGTCGGCAATATCCTGTAGCAAGCCCTTCAGCTCGATGCGCTCGGCCTTCACGTCGCCCGCCACCTGCAGGCCGACGGCCGCATCGCGCGCGTCGAGCTGGCCGGAGAGCGCGAGCGCGCCGCCGTAGCCGTCGGCGGTGAAGCGCTTCAGCTCCAGCAGGCCGTCGGCAAGGACGGCCTCCAGGCGCGCATTGGTGAGGCGCAGCTTGTCGGCCACCAACGCCTTGGCGACGAGCTTCACATCGGCATCGATCGCACGCAAAGCGGCGAGGTCGAGCGGCTTGCGCGACCAGCGCTCGCGACTCGCCGGCAGCGCGGTGCCCGCTCCGCCGCCGCTGCCCGCGTTGCCTCCCTTGCCTGCCTTGTCA
>DATCXZ010000427.1:0-22669 GCA_036570545.1 Kiloniellaceae bacterium | reverse complement strand
GCGCGGCAGCAGGTCGTGCGCCCGCTCGAGGAAGTCGGTGGGCCCGCCGAGCGCCGCCACCATGGCGCCAAAGCGCTCGGCCGCCCGGCCGGAGTCGATGGCGTCCTTGGCCATGGCGCGCGCCACCGCCGCCTCTCCGGCGAAGCCGCCGAGCAGCAGCATTTCCTCTGCCAGCGCCAGGGTCACCTCGCAAAAGCGCCGGTCGCCGGTGCCGCCGGTCAGCAGCTCGATGCACTCGGCCACCTCCAGCGCGTTGCCGGCGGCTTGGCCGAGCGGCTGGTTCATGTCGGTGACGAGGGCCACGCTCGACAATCCCGCCCCCTCGGCGACTGCGACGATGCTCTTGGCCAGCGCTGCGGCCATCGGCTGGGTGTCGGCGAAGGCGCCGTTGCCGACCTTCACGTCCATCACCAGGCCGTCGAGGCCGGCGGCCAGCTTCTTCGACAGGATCGAGGCGGTGATGAGCGGGATCGATTCCACCGTTGCCGTCACGTCGCGCACGGCATAGAGGCGGCGGTCGGCCGGCGCCAACTCGGCAGTCTGGCCGATGATGGCGCAGCCGGCCTCCGCCACCACCCGCTGGAAGCGCTCGATGCTGGGCGTGGCGTTGTAGCCGGGAATGGCCTCCAGCTTGTCGAGGGTGCCGCCGGTGTGGCCGAGGCCGCGGCCGGAGATCATCGGCACGTAGGCGCCGCAGGCGGCGAGGATCGGCGCCAGCACCAGGCTCACCTTGTCGCCGACGCCGCCGGTCGAATGCTTGTCGAGCACCGGGCCAGTGAGGTCGAAGGGCCGCCAGTCAAGCCGCCGGCCGCTTGCTGTCATGGCGCGGGTCAGCGCCACGGTCTCCTGCGCGTTCATGCCGCACAGGAAAGCCGCCATGGCGAAGGCGCCGACCTGCCCCTCGCCCAGGCTGCCGTCGGCAATGCCGGCGACCAAGGCTTCGATCTCCCCGTCGCCGAGCGCTGCCCCGTCGCGCTTCTTGCGGATAATCTCCTGCGGCAACAGGGCCATCAGTAGCTTCCGCCAGCGGGCTTGCCAGCCGCGCCGCCCAGCCGGGCGAGCAGGTCGTCGAGCAGGCCGCTGGCACCGAAACGGAAGTGCCGAGGATCGGCCCATGCCGGCCCCATGATGCGGTCGGCCAGTGCCAGGTAGTCGCCGGCCGCGGCGGTATCGCGGATGCCGCCCGCCGCCTTGAACCCGACGTCGCGCCCGCTCTCCCTGATGGCGCGCAGCATAGCCTCGGCCGCCGCCAGGGTGGCCGAAACCTCGATCTTGCCGGTCGAGGTCTTCACGAAGTCGGCACCCGCGTCGATGGCGTCGCGGGCCGCCGCGTAGATCTTCTCCGGCGTTCGAAGGCGCCCTGTCTCCAAGATGACCTTCAGCAGCACGCGCTCGCCGCACGCACCCTTGCAGGCTGCGATCATGTCGCGTGCCACGGCGACGTCGCCACCGAGCCAGCGGGTGTAGGGCATGACGAGATCCACTTCGTCGCCGCCCTGGCTCACGATATCCGCGGTCTCGCGGACCGCCGACGCGATGTCGTCGCCGCCGGCCGGGAAATTGGCGACCGCCGCGATGCGCACGCCGCTGTCCTGCAGCAAGCCGCGCGCGTGGGTGACGAAGCGGGGCCAGATGCAGACGGCGGCTACCGGCTGCGGCGCCAGGGTGGCGCGCTTGCAGAGCGCCGCTACCGTGGCCTCGCTGTCGTTGTCGTTGAGGCTGGTGAGGTCCAGCAGGCGAATTGCGCGCGCGGCCGTCGCCTCCAGGCTCGCATCGTCGTTAGTCATCCAGCCCCTCCAGGAAGGCGGCCAGCAGGCGCGTCATGTCGCCGGCGGCCGCCGTCGCGTGCCGCATCGTCTGCTCGTGCGACAGCGGCTCGGCGGAAAGGCCGGCCGCCAGGTTGGTGATCATCGAGAGCGCCGTCACCTTGAGGCCGAGCAGGCGAGCCACGATCACCTCCGGCACCGTCGACATGCCGACGGCATCGCCGCCGAGCAGTCGGGCGGCCCGGATCTCCGCCGGCGTCTCGAAGTGCGGGCCGCAGAACCACAGGTAGACGCCCTCGGCGAGCGGGATGTCGAGGCGCTGCGCCAACGCCGCGATCCGCTCGCAAGCGACGGGATCGTAGGCGTCGACCAGGTCGACGAAGCGCTCGTTGCCGGAAAGCCCGAACAGCGGCGAGACGCCGGCGAAGTTGATGTGGTCGCGCAGCAGCATAAGGCGCCCCGGCCCGACGTCCTCGCGCAGGCTGCCGGCAGCATTGGTGAGGACGACGCGCTTGCAGCCGAGCGCCTGCAGGGTCGCGAGGGCGAGGTTCATGCCGTCGGCACGCCCGCTCTCGTAGTAGTGGGCGCGGCCCTGCATGACCGCGACCGGACGGCCGGCGAGGCGGCCGAGCGACAGGCTGCCGCCGTGGCCGGCGACAGACGGCTCGGGAAAGCCCGGCAGGTCGGCGTAGCGCAGGGTGACCGGCTGCTTCACCGCCTCCGCGACCCCGGCAAGGCCGGAGCCCAGCACCAGCGCAACCTCGGGCGCCTCTGGAATCTGCCTGCGGATGATGGCCGCCGTGGCGACAGCCGCCTCGAACATCGTCAGTCTCCTGTCCTGCTCCCGGGCGTGGCGAGATGGTCGGGCCCGAAGGAGAGCGGCAGGAGCTCGCCCAGAGTGACGCTCCGGCGCAGGCCCTGCGGGCCGCAGAGATGGATCAGCACGTCGTCGGCTGCAAATTCGCGCAGGCGTTGGCGGCAGCCGCCGCAGGGAGTCACCAGCCTGTCGCCTTCGCCGGCGACGGCGATCTCGACGATGCGCCGCTCGCCGGCCAGCACCAGGGCGGAGATCGCCGAGGCCTCGGCGCAGCAGCCCTGAGGATAGGCCGCGTTCTCCACGTTGCAACCGCTGTAGATCCCGCCGCCGGCACCACGCACCGCCGCCCCCACAGAAAAGTTTGAGTAGGGCGCATAGGCCTTCGCCATGGCCGCGATAGCCGCTTCCACCAGATCGCCACTCATGTCGCTGCTCCCACGCCTCAACGTTCCTTCACGTAAGCTTTGCCGATTGCCTTGGGTGCCACCGCACGGCCGATGAAGCCGGCCAGCAGCACCACCGTCAGGACATAGGGCAGCGCCTGGATGAGTTGCACCGGGATCGGCCCGATGACCGGCAGCACCACGCCCTGCAAGCGGATCGCCACGGCATCGAGGAAGCCGAACATCAGGCAGGCCAGCATCGCCGGCACCGGACGCCACTTGCCGAAGATGAGCGCGGCCAGCGCGATGTAGCCCTGCCCGGCGGTCATCTCGCGCACGAAGGCGGCATTCTGGGCGATCGAGAGATAGGTGCCGGCGAAGCCGCAGAGCACACCCGCGCAGAGCACGGCACGGTAGCGCAGCCAGGCGACCGAGATGCCCGCAGTGTCGACGGCGCCGGGATTCTCCCCCACCGCGCGCAGCCGCAAGCCGAAGCGCGTGCGGTAGACCAGCCACCAGGTCAGCGGCACGGCCGCGAGGGCGAGATAGACCAGCAGGTTGTGACCCGACAGCAGCTCGCTGTAGAGCGCCCCGATCACCGGCACTTCGGCGACGGCTTCGGCACCCGGCAGGGCGAGCGGCGTGAAGCGCGCGTCCTGGCCGACCGACGGCGTCTGGCCGCCGCGCTGGAACCAGGCGGTGCCGAGCACCACCGTCAGGCCCGAGACCATGATGTTGATGGCGACGCCGCTGACCACCTGGTCGCCGCGGTGGGTGATGCAGGCAAAGCCATGCAGCAGGCCGAGCGCGACGGAGACGGCGATGCCGGCGCCGAGCGCCAGCCAGGCCGAGCCGGTGACCGCCGCAATGCTGGCCGCGCCGAAGGCGGCCGCCAGCATCTTGCCTTCCAGGCTGATGTCGATGACCCCGGAGCGCTCCGAGAAGAGGCCGGCCATGGCGCAGAACACCAGCGGCGTCGCCACCCGCAGGGTGGCATCGAAGGTGAGCAGCAGGCTGAACAGGAAGTCCGCCATGCCGGCCTACACTTCCTGCGCCGCCGGGCGCTGCAGACCGCCGGCGACGCGCAGGTAGGCGCGCTCGACCGGGCCCTTCATCATATAGGCCAGCGCCCCGGAGAACAGGATGACCAGACCCTGGATGGTCACCACCATCTCGCGGGTGACCTTGGGCTCTTCGAAGGCGAGCTCCGCGCCGCCCTGGTAGAGCATGCCGAACAGCAGGCTGGCGAGCACGATGCCGACCGGATGGTTGCGCCCCATCAGCGCCACTGCGATGCCGGTGAAGCCGTAGCCCGCGGTGAAGTTCAGCAGCAGGCGGTGATGCACGCCCATCACCTCGTTGATGCCGACGAAGCCGGCCAGCGCGCCGGAGAGACACATCGACAGCATGATGACCCGGCGCGGGTCGATGCCGGCGTAGACCGCCGCCGTCTCGTTGGCACCGACGGTGCGGATCTCGTACCCCCAGCGGGTGTGCCAGACGAAGGCCCACACGAGGACGCAGCAGACCGCCGCCCAGATCACCGAGAGATTGAGCGGCGAAGGAGTCATCTCGACGCCGATCCAGGCCAGCATCTCGTGAATGAAGGGGAGCTGGCCGGCCGGCGCGAACTCGCGGCTCTCCGGCGACATCGATCCCGGCTGGATCAGCACGTTCACCATCAGGTAGACCATCAGCGCGGAGGCGATGAAGTTGAACATGATTGTGGTGATGACGATGTGGCTGCCGCGGTAGGCCTGCAGGTAGGCCGGGATCGCCGCCCAGGCGGCCCCGAAGGCGGCGGCCAGGAGGATGGCTAGCGGCAGGATGAGATAGAACGGCAGTAGATGGTCGACCGCCAGGATGCCGAGCGCGGCGCCGAGGCCGCCGATGTAGGCCTGCCCCTCGCCGCCGATATTGAACAGGCCGGCGTGGAAGGCGACGGCCACGGCGAGGCCGGTGAACACGAAGTTTGTGGTGTAGTAGAGGGTGTAGCCGATGGCGAGGTCATAGCCAAAGGCGCCGTAGAGGATGACCTCCACCGCGAACACCGGGTCGACGCCGATGAACCACAGGATGACGCCGGAGACGAGGAAGGCGAGCGCGATGTTGATGAGCGGGATCAGCGCCACGTCGACCCAGCGCGGGATCCTGCCGGCGGGCGCGCTCATTCCGGCTTCACCGCGATGGCACCCGGCAGGCCGGGGCTCTTGTGGCGCGCCTCCTCCTCGCTCGCGGCATTGGCCATCATGAGGCCAAGCATCCGCTCGCTCGCCTCGGCCGCCGGCACCTCGCCGACGATGCGGCCTTCGAACATCACCAGGATGCGGTCGCTGAGGGACATGATCTCTTCGAGCTCGACCGAAACCAGCAGGACCGCGCTGCCGGCGTCGCGCATGGCAATGAGATTACGGTGGATGAACTCGATGGCGCCGATGTCGACGCCGCGCGTCGGCTGGCCGACCAGCAGCAGGCGCGGCGCCC
This sequence comes from Kiloniellaceae bacterium, assembly GCA_036570545.1. Classification (GTDB taxonomy): domain Bacteria; phylum Pseudomonadota; class Alphaproteobacteria; order Kiloniellales; family Kiloniellaceae; genus Pelagibius. Next base: position 17,219 of record DATCXZ010000427.1, on the reverse strand, counting down.
GCGACAGCTCGCGCGCCAGCACGATCTTCTGCTGGTTGCCGCCGGAAAAGTTCGCCGTCGTCAACGTCGGCTCCTGAGGACGCACATCGAAGCGGCGCATCTTCTCGACGCAGTCGCGGCGGATCGCCTCGCCGTTCATGAACAGCCCCGCATTGTAGAGCGGATCCTTGTGGTAGCCGAGGATCGCCGACTCCTCGGCCGCGAAGGTACGCACCAGACCCATGCGCAAGCGATCCTCCGGCACCTGCGCTGCCTGCATGGCGCGCAGGGTCGAGGGGTCGAGCGGCCGCTCCGCCGAGAAGCGCTCGCCCAGCAGATCGAAGCTGCCCGACGTTATCGGGCGGATGCCGGAGAGCAACTCCAGCAGCTCGCTCTGGCCGTTGCCGGAAACGCCGGCAATGCCAACGATCTCCCCGCCGCGCACGCCGAAGCTGACGTGGTCGACCCGGGCGACGCCGGCGCGGTCGACGAAGGTGATATCCTCGACCACGAGAACCGTCTCGCCGGCACGCGGCGCCTGCTTGGCGACAGAGAGCAGGACCTTGCGGCCGACCATCAGCTCGGCAAGCTCCTCCTTGTCGGTCTCGGCGGTCACCCGACCGGCCACCATCGCGCCGCCGCGCATCACCGAGACATGATCGGTGATCGCCATGATCTCGCGCAGCTTGTGGGTGATCAACACCACAGTCACGCCCTGCCTGCGCAGCGAATCGAGGATGCGGAAGAGCTGATCCGTCTCCTGCGGTGTCAGCACCCCCGTCGGCTCGTCGAGAATGAGAATGTCGGCGCCACGGTAGAGCGCCTTCAGAATCTCGACGCGCTGCTGCTGGCCGACCGGTAGCTCGCCAGCCAGCGCGTCGGGGTCGACCTCGAGGCTGTAGTCGCGCGCCAGGCGCCGCAACTCGGCGCGCGCCTTCTCGACGCTGCCGGCAAGGATGGCACCGGATTCGGCACCCAGCATGATGTTCTCCACCACCGTCATGGTGTCCACCAGCATGAAGTGCTGATGCACCATGCCGATGCCGGCGGCGATGGCGTCGCGCGACGAGCGGATCGCCACCGGCCGCCCGTCGATGAGGATCTCGCCGCTGTCGGTCTCGTAGAAGCCGTAGAGGATGCTCATCAACGTCGACTTGCCGGCGCCGTTCTCGCCGACGATGCCGTGGATGGTTCCGGCCTTCACCGCCAGGCAGACGTCGCGGTTCGCCTGCACCGCGCCGAAGGCCTTGCTGATGTGGCGCAGCTCGATGGCCAGCGGTGTCTCGTCCGCCGAGCGGCCGCGGGAGATATCTGTGGTGGAGGCCACGGAGAATCCTGCAGGGCGCCCGGCCCCCGCTACGCCGCGAGAGGCCGGGCAGGCCGCCTAGTAGCTGCAGCTATTGTCGGCGGTGTAGTCGTGGACCGTCAGCTTGCCGGCCACGATGTCGGCCGCGGCCTCCTCGACCTTGGCCTTCATCTCTTCGGTGATGAGGTCCTTGTTGTACTCGTCGAGCGCCCAGCCGACGCCGTCGTCCGCCAGCCCGAGGTTCTGGATGCCGGAGGTCCAGTTGCCCTCGGCGGCGTCCTTGAAGGCCTTGTACGCCGCCACGTCGACGCGTTTCAGCATAGAAGTCAGCATGGTGCCGGGATGCAGGTGGTTCTGGTTCGAGTCGACACCGATGGCGAACTTGCCGCTGTCCTCCGCGGTCTGATAGACGCCGACGCCGGTGCCGCCGGCGGCCGCATAGATGACATCGACGCCGCGGTCGAACTGGCTCTTGGCGAGCTCGGAGCCACGCGTCGGATCGTTCCACGCGGCCGGCGTGGTGCCGGTCATGTTCTGCACCACCTCGATGTCGCTGCTGACGTGCTTGGCGCCCTGCTCATAGCCGCAGGCGAACTTGCGGATCAGCGGGATGTCCATGCCGCCGACGAAGCCGACCTTGCCGGTCTCCGACTTCATGGCGGCGATCATGCCGACCAGGAAGGAGCCCTCATGCTCCTTGAACACGATGGAGCGCACATTGGGCAGCTCGACCACGGCATCGATGATGGCAAAGCGGGTATCCGGAAATTCCTTGGCGACCTTGGCCAGGGCGTCCGCCTGGGCGAAGCCGACGCCGAGGACGGGGTCGGCGCCGCGTTGCGCCATGCGGCGCAGCGCCTGCTCGCGCTGGGTCTCGTTGGTGACCTCGAACTCGCGGTACTCGATACCGGTTTCCTTCTTGAACCGCTCGACGCCGTTGTAGACGCCCTCGTTGAAGGACTTGTCGAACTTGCCGCCCATGTCGAAGACCACTGCGGGCTCGATCTCCGCCGCCCGAGCCAGGGTGGCCGAAACCAGCAGGGCCGCTGCCGCAGCCGTGATGTTGCGTAACATGAAGATGCCTCGCCTGAGTTCTTGTTGTTCGCTTCATTTCGCAGGGATGCGCGGGGCCGCGGATCGCAGCCGCTGCGCAGACGAATCTACGCTAACACGATAGGCCGGAAGCGCCAGCCGAAAGTCGCCCGCCGGAGTGGCCACGCAGTGGCCGGACCTGGGCAGAAGAAGACGAGGGCAGAACGAAAAGAAGACCGGGCCTCCGAGGAGGCCCGGCGAGTTCGGCTAGGGATCTAGAAGCACTGGTGAGGCCCTGAGTGACAGGGGGCGGGTTCCGAACCGCCGAGGCAGCAATGCGGAGCCCTCCGTTCCGGGCGGGGCAGCCCGGTCACGTTCCGGCCCAGGGGGCTGGACCGAACCGTGAAACCTCGTTGCCGCGCCCACACCGCAGCGGCATGGCAGCCGTCGGCCGGAGCGACCGGAAGAACCTGCTGGCGACCGCGACGTCATCACGCTAGCCGGCGATTGTTAGAGTCAGATGTCGGCTCTATGACATTCCTGTCACGGGGCGTGAGGGCGCCCGGCGCGTCTCGCGCCACCGTTCGGTACGGTCTTGAAATCTATGCGGAATGTCACAATTTGGTCAGATGATTCTAACGCAGCCAGGGCAATATTCAGGAAGCAGCGTACGGGGGAAGTTTCGGTCGACTACGGCGTCCATCTAGGACGCCCCAGATGGAAAGGGAAGCCCGATGATCGAGCAGCGCGCCGTGCTGAAACTGCTGAACGAAAACCCCGTCACCGAGACCGTGCCGTGGATCGTGGGAGAACCCAGCGTGCAGGAAATTCTGGGCGACCCTGTGGTCCATGCGGTGCTGCGCCGCGACGGCCTCAGCCTGCAGGACCTCATGGGAGCAATCGCCCGCGGCCGGCTGCGTCTCTCTCCGGCCAGGCGGCCCCCCTCCTCCGACATACCTACGCGTGAAGTTTCACCGCGTGAAGTGCCGCTAGGCGATCCGATTCCCTGCGTCGCCCCGACGATCGACGCCGCCTGATCCGCTTCACCCGTTCAGTGTCCCGTCCGGCTTCAGTATCCCGTCCGGCCGCCTCCCGCGACCGGACGGGATTTCCTTGCCCCGGTAGAGACTAGCCTTTATTGCCACAGGCGGCGCGGCGTGGTCGCGCGGGAACGATTGGGTTCGAGCGAAGCATGCTGCGCATCGCAAGCATCGGCGAGTGCATGGTCGAGCTGTCGGAATCCGCCGAAGCGGGTGCCCCCGCGGCGGGCCGGATGCAGCGGACCTTCGGCGGCGACACGCTTAACACAGCCGTCTATCTGGCGCGCTGTCTGCGGCAGTCGGCAGCGCAGCCGCCCGCCACCGTTCACCCCGCCGCCGTTCACCCCGCCGCCGTTCACTATGTGACGGCGCTGGGCGACGACCCCTTCAGCGCCGAGATGCTGACCACCTGGCAGCGCGAGGGCATCGAGACGCGCCTTGTGGCCCGCCTTCCCGGGCGCCTGCCGGGGCTTTACATCATCCGCACCGACGCCGCCGGCGAGCGCAGCTTCCACTACTGGCGCAGCGCCGCCGCCGCCCGCGAGCTGCTGCGCGGCGAACGCGCCGCGGCGCTGGCCGAGAGCCTCGCCGGCTTCGACCTTGTCTACCTCTCGGCCATCACCCTCGGGATTCTCGACGCCGAGAGCCGTGAGCGGCTCTTTGCCCTGCTGCAGCGGCTGCGCCAGGGCGGCAGCCGCATCGCCTTCGACAGCAACTATCGCCCGAGCCTCTGGGCCAGCGAGGCGGAGGCCCAGGAGGCGACGACCCGCGCCCACGCCCTCGCCTCTCTCGCGCTGCCGACCTTCGACGACGAGGCTGCTCTCTTCGGCGACGCCGACCCCACGGCTACCCTGCGCCGCCTCCACGCCCTCGGGGTCGAGGAGGTGGCGGTGAAGGCAGGGCAGGATCCCTGCCTCGTCGGCCTTGCCGGAAGCGCCCCCGTCGCCGTGCCGGTCGAGCAGCGCGTGCAGCCGGTTGACACGACCGCCGCCGGGGACTCCTTCAACGGCGCCTACCTCGCTGCCCGCCTTTCCGGGTCCGCTCCCCAGGAGGCCGCCCGCGCCGGCCACAGCCTCGCCGCCCGCGTCATCGCCGTGAAGGGTGCCATCATTCCCGCCTGAGCCGACAGCGGGACCCCGGCCAGGCTATGGCCGGACCCTGCCCGGTAGGGCATTCTCCGGCCCCTTGCACGATCCGAATAAATTCCCTGCGAAAACCCTTGAATAGGGGCTCGAGAAGAGCCTAAATCGGACACGAATTGGCACTCTCCCAAGGGGAGTGCTAATAACGAAAGACACCGACTAACCCAAGGAAAATCCCATGAAATTCAGGCCTTTGCATGACCGCGTCGTGATCCGCCGGATCGAAGAGGACGAGAAGACCGCTGGCGGCATCATCATCCCAGACACTGCCAAGGAGAAGCCGAGCCAGGGCGAAGTGGTCGCCGTCGGGCCCGGCGCCCGCAACGAAAAGGGCGAGACCATCGCGCCGGACGTGAAGGTCGGCGATGTGGTGCTGTACGGCAAGTGGTCGGGCACCGAGGTGAAGATCGACGGCAAGGAGCTGTTGATCATGAAGGAGTCGGACATCATGGGCGTGCTGGAAGGCACGAAGTCCGCCAAGAAGGCGGCCTGATCGCTCAGGATTCCGTTAGGAGGAACCGACTATGGCTGCGAAAGAAGTCAAGTTTTCCACCGACGCCCGCGAGCGCATGCTGCACGGCATCGACATTTTGTCGAATGCCGTGAGGGTGACGCTCGGCCCCAAGGGCCGCAATGTCGTGCTCGACAAGTCCTTCGGCGCCCCGCGGATGACCAAGGACGGCGTGACCGTCGCCAAGGACATCGAGTTGAAGGACAAGTTCGAGAACATGGGCGCCCAGATGGTGCGCGAGGTGGCCTCCAGGACCAGCGACATCGCCGGCGACGGCACCACCACCGCGACCGTGCTGGCCCACGCCATCGTGCGCGAAGGCGTGAAGTCGGTGGCCGCCGGCATGAACCCGATGGATCTGAAGCGCGGCATCGACCTCGCCGTCGCGACGGTGGTCGATGAGCTGAAGAAGCGCTCGCGCAAGATCGTCGACAACGCCGAGGTCGCCCAGGTCGGCACCATCTCCGCCAACGGCGATGCCGAGGTCGGTGCCATGCTGGCCGAGGCGATGACGCGCGTCGGCAACGAGGGCGTGATCACGGTCGAGGAGGCCAAGTCGCTCGAGACCGAGCTCGAGGTGGTCGAGGGCATGCAGTTCGACCGCGGCTACCTGTCGCCCTACTTCGTCACCGACGCCGACAAGATGCAGGCGGTGCTCGAGGATCCCTACGTTCTGATCCATGAGAAGAAGCTCTCGGGCCTGCAGACCATCCTGCCGCTGCTGGAAGCCGTGGTGCAGTCGGGCAAGCCCTTGCTGGTCATCGCCGAGGACGTCGAGGGCGAGGCCCTGGCAACCCTGGTGGTGAACCGCCTGCGCGGCGGCCTGAAGGTGGCCGCGGTGAAGGCTCCCGGCTTCGGCGACCGCCGCAAGGCCATGCTGCAGGACATCGCCGTCCTGACCGGCGGCACCGCCATCTCCGAAGACGTCGGCATCAAGCTGGAGAACGTCACCCTCGACATGCTCGGCCGCGCCAAGCGCGTCATCATCACCAAGGACGAGACCACGGTGGTGAGCGGCGCCGGCAAGAAGGCGGACATCCAGGCCCGCTGCGGCCAGATCAAGGCGCAGATCGAGGAAACCACCTCGGACTACGACCGCGAAAAGCTGCAGGAGCGCCTGGCGAAGCTGGCCGGCGGCGTGGCGGTGATCCGCGTCGGCGGGGCCACCGAGGTCGAGGTGAAAGAGCGCAAGGACCGCGTCGACGACGCCCTCCACGCGACCCGCGCCGCGGTCGAGGAAGGCATCGTGCCGGGTGGCGGCGTCGCTCTGCTGCGGGCCTCGGTCAAGCTGGCCAAGCTCGAAGCGGAGAACGAGGACCAGAAGGTCGGCATCCGCATCGTGCGCAAGGCCCTCGAGGCCCCGCTGCGCCAGATTGCCGACAATGCCGGCACCGACGGCTCGATCGTGATCGGCAAGGTGCTGGAGAACAAGGACCCCCAGTGGGGCTACAACGCCCAGACCGGCAACTACACCGACCTGGTGAAGGAAGGCGTCATCGACCCGACCAAGGTCGTGCGCGCCGCCCTGCAGCACGCCGCCTCGGTGGCCGGCCTGCTGATCACCACCGAGGCCATGATCGCCGACAGGCCGGAGAAGAAGGCGTCCCAGATGCCGTCCGGCGCCGGCGGCATGGGCGACATGGACTTCTAAGCCTTCGACAGGCACCAACCCGAGTGGACCTTGTGGGGCCGGTTTCGACCGGCCCCTTTTTCTTTTGGGCCTGTAACTCGAGCAAGGCGCTCTTCAACCAAGAGAGCGGCCGGCTCTGAGCTCACGATCCAGTCGCGGGCCCGAAGCGGATTTCAGTTGATCTGCTTGCCACGGAGCCGCTGCGATCTACCAGAATCTGCGACGCCGCCTCTCGTGGGCTTCAAAGGGTGCGCCAGGGCCATTGGTTTTTTGACACCCCGACATCCGGCAAGCACCCATCGTCAGTGCCGCAGGAAGGTACCGAGGTCGGCGGCGAAGCGGTGCGGGTACTGGAACTGAAAGCCGTGGCCGGCGTCCGGATACAGTGCGAGCCGGCATTTGGGAATCGCATGGGCGAGCACGACCGAATCGATTGCTGGGAAGGTGGGGTCGCGGTCACCATTTGCCACCAGAGTTGGAGCCTGAATGGACTTGATCTTCTTGTACCAGTTTCCCTCATTCCTGAAGAAGGACGTGGCCGCCTGGTACTGGGCTCGCATGGTCGCGTTCCGCGTTTTGATCTCCAATGCACTCCGACGGAAGGAGATCCGCTCGAGCGAGGCCCGTCCCGCCGCCGATCCTTCCGGACTCGGCGAGAAGTACAGATAAAGAAGGTCCTCCTCTGTAAAGCTTGGCTGCCTCGCCACCGTGTCCCACTTGCCTTGCGTCACGACAATGTCCGGCGAGCCGCACGGTGGCACAGTGGCTACCAGGGCTAGCTTGCGGACGAGTTCCGGATATTTGGTCGCCATAATCTGAGCCGTCATCCCACCCAGCGACCAGCCGAGCACGTCAACGGCATCTAGGCCGAGCGCCCGGATGAACCCGACCGCATCATCGGCCGCCCGCTCGAGGCATCCCGGCGTCTGCCCATCGCTCTCGCCCACACCGACGTTGTCGAAGAATATCACGCGTCGATCCCTCGCGACCGCATTGATCAATGCAGGGTCCCAGTCATCCATAGACCCGCGGAAGCGGTTCAGAAATACGATCGGAACGCCGTGCGGGCCTTCGTCTCCCACGCTGCGATAGGCAATCCGATGCCCGTTGGCCACTGCGAACCGCGTTTCAGCGGCCTCGGCCTGGCCGTTGCCGCGCATCCGGAAACGCGGGAGGCCACCGGACGCGGATACAAGATCGAAGTTTCCCTCAGCGATCGCCTGGATAAGTTGCAGGCGACGGCCAAGCGCATCGATGGTTTCGAGATCCAAAGGCGCGCGGCGACCGGTCGGCCCCTCTGCCGGCTGGCGCTCCATTCCTGTGCTGAGTGACGAACGAACGAGCAGTTGGCCTTCAATCACCCGTGCCGGTGCCTGACCGGCTGGACCGGGCTGCTTACTGGCGACGGTCGCCAGGCCGGTCGAAACGTGGCGCAACAGCTCGATCCGGTTGGCAACCTTGAGTTTGCGATAAAGGGCGTTCAGGTGGGTTCGGACCGTCGACGGTGCGATGTCCAATGACCGAGCAACCTCCTTGTGGCTGAAGCCCTCAACGTAGAGCAGTGCCACCTGTCGCTCTCGCTCGCTCAGCAGCGTCCCGCTGTCGGCTCGGCTCGTGGTCATCGTCGTCTCCGTCCACAAGACCGAATCAACGATATCCCGGACTGTCCGGGCCCGCAACGCCGACCAGAGTGCTACCCCGGATTACCGGCCGGTTCCGGCTGCTGCATCCACCACCCCAATCAGACGCTGCCGCACGCGTCTCAAGACTTTTAGTCCTATCGGAAAGTACTGCAGATGCAGCGGCAAGGATACGGCATTTGGCTGATACCGCTCCTGTCCAGGCCGCGCAAAGCTCGACGCTGCAGAAGCAGGCGCCGAGCGACGGTAAGGAACCGGCCTGAGCAGGTCCCACCCGGGAACGTCACCTGCAGAATAAGGTATCCGATGGACGGGATAAGGATCGTCATCTTCCTGGTCCGCTGTTCGGTGGACCTGCTGTTCTGCGACACCGTGTCCACGGACCACTTGCGCTACGTGAACACGGAAACCTGTCGCGGCGAGGCATCGAGACTGATCGCGACGATGCAGATCCGGGCCGCTTCCGAGGTCTGGATGGCGAAGTGCCGGTATCAACTGATCTCGGCCGGTGCCGAACAGCAGTGGCGCGCGCCTTCGGTCCAAAGCCCTCCAGCCGCTCTGAGCCGAAGGACCTCGCGATGAACCGGCCCGACGCCAGGCCTAACGCGGACGTGCCGGCGGGCGCGCCGTTTGGAGCCAGCAGTCGAATTGCGCAGCTGGTGCTGCATCGAGCAGGCGGCTGGGCGAGCCGGCGGCCCAATCATGACCGCAGTTGATTTCACGGGATGGATAGCCGCGGCATTCACCTTGCTGACGTTCTCCTTGCGCTCAATGATGAGCCTGCGGATCGCCGCCGTGGCCGCGAATGTCTGTTTCATCACCTACGGCGCGATGCAAGAACTCTATCCCGTCATTGCACTGCACGGCCTGCTGATCCCTTGCAATCTCTATAGGCTGCTCGAACTCCTTCGCGACGCTCGCCAGGATGCCGTCACGCCGCACTGCGGTCGGCGCCGGTAGCGGCGCCGGCAGAGCGACCGGCATGCAAGGCCCCGCCGGCAGCAGAAATTTGCCTTGTTTGAGCTATAGGTCCGTTTTCTTCTGCCGCCGGACCGGCCCCGCGCGCTGCGCCGGGAACCATCGTCTCGCCCTCACGTTGACCTGGCAGTTCGGCCGCCGGCCGTCGCCCGGCCCGTCTGCCGTTCCGCCGGAGCCCCGCCGCTGTCCATGGCCGCCGAGAACACTACGCAGATCCTCCAGGAGAACGATACCTGCTGGCGCGTCGCCCGCTGCGGCCGCGCCCGCGTGCTGATCGACGCCGCCGACTACTTCCTCGCCGTGCGGCGCGCCTTTCTGAAGGCGCGGCACAGCATCTTCATCGTCGGCTGGGACATCGACAGCCGGACGCGCTTGCTGGGCGCCGGCGGCGAGGCGGAAAAGGACGACGACCTGCCGGTGGAACTCTGCGCCTTGCTTACCGCGCTGGTGAAGCGCCGACCGGAGCTGAAGATCCACCTTCTGCTGTGGGACTACTCCATGCTCTACGCCCTCGAGCGCGAGCCGTTGCCGGCGCTCAAGCTCGACTGGACGACACCGGCCCAGATATCGGTCTGCCTCGACGACGTGCTGCCGATCGGCGCCTGCCATCACCAGAAGCTGGTGGTGATCGACGACGCCGTGGCCTTCTCCGGCGGCCTCGACCTGACGATCCGACGGTGGGATACCACCGAGCACGCGCTCGACAATCCGCGGCGCCGCGATCCGCGGGGCGAGCGCTATCGTCCCTTCCATGACGTGCAGCTGATGGTCGACGGCGAGGCTGCGCTGGCGCTGGGCGAGCTGGTGCGCCGGCGCTGGCAGTCCGCTGCCTGCGAGACGCCGCCCCCTGCCAGCCCGAGCGGCGATCCCTGGCCGCAGGGCTTCGAGCCGCACTTCACCGACAACCGCATCGGCATCGCCCGCACGCTGCCTCTCCACGACGACCAGACGGAGGTGCGGGAGGTGGAGCGGCTGTTCCTCCGCTCGATCGCCGCCGCGCAGCGGCAGATCTACGCCGAGAACCAGTTCGTCACCGCCGAGAGCATCTGCAGCGCCCTGATCGAGCGCCTCGAGCAGCGGCCGGAGCTGGAAGTGCTGATCGTGGCGCCGAACGTGCATCACACCTGGCTGGAGGAGCGCGCCATGAACGCCGGGCGGCGGCGCTTCGTCGAGCGGCTGGCTGCGGCCGGTGTCGGCGAGCGCGTGCAGCTGGTGTTCCCGGCGGTGCCGGGCGACGCGTCGGGCGAGGGCGTCATGGTCCACGCCAAGGTGATGATCGTCGACGACCGCCTGCTGCGCATCGGCTCGGCCAACCTCAACAACCGCTCCATGGGCACCGACAGCGAGTGCGACCTGGCGCTGGAGGCGGCCAACGCCGAAGACCGCGCCGCAATCTCGCGCCTGCTCCACCGGCTGCTCGCCGAGCACCTCGGGCGCGACAGCGAGGAGATCGCTGCCATGCTGGCGCAGGAGGGCTCCCTCCTCGGCCTCGTCGCGCGCTGCGCCGGCGGCGAACGCCGCCTGGCACCGATCGACGTCAGCGGTGCCCCCTCCGACGAGCTGAGCCGCACGGTCGGGCAGATCGCCGACCCCGAGCGTCCTATCGAGACGCCGGAATTCTTCGGCGACATGTTCGGCGGTCGCCGCGACAGCAAGCCGGTATCGCGCGTCGTCAAGCTCGCGGCCGCGGCGACGCTGGTGCTCGCGCTGGTCGCGCTCTGGCGCTACACGCCGCTGGCGGGGCTGACCGACCCGGAAACGTTGAAGGTCACGTTGGAATCGCTGGGCGGCGGCTTCTGGCTGCCCCTGATGGTATTCGCCGCTTACCTTGTGGGTGGCCTGGTCGTCTTTCCGGTGACGGTGTTGATCGCCGTGACCGGCATGGTATTCCCGCCGCTGCCGGCCTTCGCCTATGCCCTCGGCGGCACCCTGGCGAGCGCCCTGCTGACCTACGCCATCGGTCGCAAGACGGGCGCCCAGCCGCTGCGCAACCTGCTCGGCCCGCGCGTCAATCGCGTCAGCCGCGCCCTTGCGAGCCGCGGCGTGATCTCGATAGCGGCGCTGCGCATGCTGCCGATCGCGCCTTTCACCTTCGTCAACCTCGCCGCCGGCGCCAGCCGGGTGGCGCTGATCGACTACTTGGCAGGGACCTTCCTTGGCATGGCGCCCGGCATCCTGGTGATCACCCTGCTCGGCAACCAACTCGGCCGCGTGCTGAGCGATCCGCAACCGGGGGAACTGGCGGTCTTCGCCCTCGTCGTCGTGGCCTGGCTGGCCGCCTCGCTGGGGCTGCAGGCGCTGGCGACGAGACTGCGCTCGCACAGCAGCGCCTGACCAATGCTGCGGCTCAAGGCGCTCACCTGGAATATCCATGGCTGCGTCGGTGGTGACGGGCGCCACGATGTGGACCGTGTCGGCGCCTGCGTGAACGCGATGGCGCCCGACATCGCCGCCTTCCAGGAGGTCGACTCGCGGCGCGCGGTCCCAGGGGCGGGCCGCGTCTACGACACCCTGCGAGCCCAGGTCGGCGCGCACGGCCACGACGCCTGGTCGATCTCCGGCAAGGACGGCCACTATGGACAGATTCTCGCCAGCCGCTTTCCCCTGGAGGAAAAGCAGGTGCATGACATCTCCGTCAGCGGACGTGAGCCGCGCAAGGTGATGACAGCCTATGCCCGCCTGCCGGCCCTCCGCCTGCGTCTGGTCGCCACCCACTTCGGCCTCAGCCGCCACGAGCGCTGCCGCCAGGTCGCCGCGCTCCGCCGGATCGTCGCGGCCGACCGTTCGGCGCCGCTGCTGCTCCTCGGCGACTTCAACGAATGGCTGTGGCCGCATCGCATCCAGCGCGACATCTTCAGCCTCGTCGGCGCCTGGACCCGGCATGCGAGCTTTCCCGCCCGTCTGCCGCTCTTTGCCCTCGACCGCATCTGCTGCCGTCCGGGCGGCCTGCTCGCTGGCAGCCGGGCGGTCCGCGAGGCGCACGCGGCCTCCGACCACCTGCCGGTGCTGGCGGAGCTCTCTCTGCCGGCCCTGCGCTCTTGAAGGTGACTGCTCTTGAAGTCAGCCCCGGGGCGCTGGCGTCGACTCCCTGGCGTCGACTCCACGGACGCGGCTAGACTCGCCAGCGTGACCATCGTCTGCGAAGAACAGCTCTATCACCCCGTGAAAGCCTTCCTCGAGGGCCAGGGCTATGCCGTGAAAGCGGAGGTGCGCGGCTGCGATCTGGTCGCCTGCCGGGGCGATGAGCCACCGGTCATCGTCGAGCTGAAACGCCGCTTCAGCCTCGCCCTGCTGCTGCAGGGCGTCGATCGCCTCGCCATGAGCGAGCGGGTCTACCTCGCCTTCGCCGCGCCCGACCGGGCAGCCGGCTGGCGACGGGACAGCCGCGCCATCCTGAAGCTCTGCCGCCGCCTCGGGCTCGGCCTGCTCAGAGTGCACCCGGATAGGGCTCTGGTGGAGCCGCTGCTCGATCCCCTGCCCTACCAGCCGCGCCCCAACCGCAAGCGCAGCGCCCTCCTGCTGAAGGAGTTCGCCCAGCGGGTCGGCGATCCCAACACCGGCGGGCAGACGCGCCGGCCGATCGTGACGGTGTACCGCCAGAATGCCCTGCGCTGCGCCGTCCTGCTGCACCGCCAGGGGCCGACCAAGGCGGCGCTGGTCGCCGCCGACACCGGCGTCGCCACGGCGGCCGCGCTGCTGCGCAGCGATGTCTACGGCTGGTTCGAGCGGGTCGAGCGCGGTATCTACGATCTCTCGCCCAAAGGTCGTGAGGCCCTTGTGCTGTTCGCCGATGTGGTGCGCGAGCTGGAGGCCGCCGCGGCACTGGCAAAGCGCTCGCGCCGCGCCGGCTGAGCTGCCCGCGGCGTCCAGGGGCGCCGAGGGCGCGCGGGGCTCGAGCGAGCGGTGCGCCTGTTTGGGAAAATCGTGCTATGCAGAGGCAGTCGGCGGCGCAGCGGCAGGCAGGAAGCAGGCGTCCATGGGCGGCACCTTCGCCAAGAGCGGGTACCTCGATCAGTTCGAAGCCGAAGGCTATGCCGTTCTGCGCCGCGTCTTCACGGCCGCCGAGGTTGCCGAGATGGCGGCCGCCTTCGATCGCATTTGGGCGCGCGCGCTGGCGGGCGGGCGGAGCTGGCGCGATCGCAACGTCTTCTTCTGCGTGGCGGAGGAGCCGGGGAATGGCCCTGTGCTGCGCTTCGCGCAATGGACGGCGTGGATCGACCCGGCGCTGGAGCGCGTGCGCCGCGACCCGCGGCTCCTGGAAATTCTCGCGCCGCTGCTCGGCGGCGACCTGAAGCAGATCATCAACCAGCTACACTGGAAACCGCCCGGCGCACGGGCCGAGTTCGGCTTCCACCAGGACTCGCGCTCGCGCCGCCCACGCGGGGCCTACCGCGATCTCGCCCGCTCCTACGTCCAGACCGGCATCGCCGTCGATCCGCAGAGCGCCGAGAACGGCGCCGTGGTCATGGTGCCCGGCAGCCACCGGCGCGGCGAACTGCCGTTCGACCCGGCGCGCCCTTCCATGAACGAGGCGCTCGACAGCCAGGACCTGGCGCACCTCGGTATCGACCCAGCGAGCGCGGTGACCTTGGACCTCGATCCCGGCGACGTCGCAATCTGGCACGTGCACACGCTGCACGGCTCCGGCCCCAATCGCTCGGCCATCGACCGGCGCTTCTACATCAACGGCTATGTGAGCGCCGCCAACTGCGACCGCGGCGAATGGGCCTGCCGCGACGGCGTCCCCTGCCCGCTCGAAGGCGACCACAGCCTGGTGCACTACGAGGAACTCTACACCAAGCCGGGTCCGATGTTCGTGGACTGAGCGGCGTGGCGTGAAGAACACCGGACACGAAGAAGGGGAACGGACAGCCGCGAATGACGTGTGGACCTGACGGCAGCACGCCGCTCGCTAGTGCCGGCCTCGCCCTTCGAGACGTGCTGCTGCGCAGCGCTCCTCGAAGGATGGGTAAGCGCGCCCTAGCTCGCCCATTCCGGGAACAGCTTCGCCAAACCCTCCTGCGACGCCTCGGCAATGCCGCGCTCGGTGATGAGGCCGGTGACGTAGCGTGCGGGCGTCACGTCGAAGGCATAGTTGGCGACGGAGCTGCCGTCGGGCGTGATGGTCACCGTCTCGATGGTGCCGCTGGCCGTGCGCCCGGTCATCTGCGCGACCTCCTCGCCGCTGCGCTCCTCGATCGGGATCTCCTTCACGCCGTCGCGCAGCGTCCAGTCGATGGTCGGCGACGGCAGCGCCACGTAGAAAGGCACGCCGTTGGCCTGGGCCGCCAGCGCCTTCAGGTAGGTGCCGATCTTGTTGCAGACGTCGCCGCTCGCCGTGGTGCGGTCGGTGCCGACGATGCAAAGATCGACCTTACCGTGCTGCATGAGGTGGCCGCCGACGTTGTCGGCAATCACCGTGTGAGGCACGCCGTGGCGGCCCAGTTCCCAGGCCGTCAGGGAGGCACCCTGGTTGCGCGGCCGCGTCTCGTCGGCCCAGACGTGGAGCGGAATGCCCTCCTCGAAGGCCAGGTACATCGGCGCCGTGGCGGTGCCCCAGTCGACCGTGGCGAGCCAGCCGGCGTTGCAGTGGGTGAGGATGTTCACAGGCGCGCCCTTGGCCTTGGTCGCCGCGATCTCGCGGATGATCTTCAGGCCGTGGCGGCCGATCGCCTGGTTGATCGCTACGTCCTCGTCGCAGATCTCCGCCGCACGGGCGTAGGCAGCCGCGAGGCGCTCGCCGCGCGGCCGGTTGCGCAAGGCGGCACGCATCTCATCGAGCGCCCAGCGCAGGTTCACCGCCGTCGGCCGCGTCGCGTAGAGCACCGCGTAGGCGCAGTCGAGCGCCTCGTCGCTGTCATCATCGCGCATCGCAAGGCAGACCCCGTAGGCGGCGGTCGCGCCGATCAGCGGCGCGCCGCGCACCAGCATCGCTTTGATGGCCTGCGCGGCATCCTGCAAGCTGCGCAGCGTCACCGTCTCAAAAGCATGCGGCAACTTGGTCTGGTCGATGATCTCCACCGACCAGCCGTCATCGTTCAGCCAGATCGTCCTGTAGGGCCTGCCGTCGATCTTCATGGGCGCATCCTAGAGTCTCGCCGGCCCAAGGACCAGCCCGGGCACCGCAGCCTGGCCCCATCGTTTGATCAGCGCACCAGCCAGGGAATATGGTATGGCCTCCCGGCACGCCCTCTTTGAAGGCCAAAGCGACGAGGAGACGAAAGCAGCCGATGGCGAAAACCGATACCATCCTGGTGGTGAACGCCGGCTCGTCGAGCATCAAGTTCTCGCTCTACCCGGCTGCGCCGGGCGACAGTGCGATCCTCGGTGGGGGCATCGTCGAAGGCATCGGCGTCGCGCCGCAGTTCAAGGGCAGGATCTGCGGCAGGATCTCCGAGGAACGCTGGCCGGACGGCCGGGCGCTCGATCATGACCACTTCTTCGGCTTCCTGCTCGACTGGCTGGCCGAGGCCGCGCCGGAACTGGCGGTGGTCGCGGCCGGGCATCGCGTGGTGCACGGCGGCGCCGACTTCTCCGCCCCCGTGTTGGTCGACGCCGGCGGGCTCCGCGCGCTCGAGCGCCTCGTGCCGCTGGCCCCGCTGCACCAGCCGCACAACCTCACAGGCATCCGTGCTCTCTCGGCACGAGCCGCAGCCATTCCTCAGGTCGCCTGCTTCGACACCGCCTTTCACCGCACGATCCCGGCACGCGACCAGCTCTACGGCCTGCCGCTGTCCTTCGCCGAGGAGGGACTGCGCCGCTACGGCTTCCACGGCCTCTCCTACGAGTTCATCGCCGGCGCTCTCTCGGATTATGACGGTGCCGCAGCGACCGGCCGCACGGTAGTCGCCCATCTCGGCAACGGCGCCAGCCTCTGCGCGCTGGCGGACGGCCGCAGCCACGCCTGCACCATGGGATTTTCCACGCTCGACGGCCTCATCATGGGTACCCGCTGCGGCGCCATCGACCCCGGCGTCCTGATCTACCTGCTGCGCGAGAAGCGCATGGACGTCGCGGGCCTCGAGAAGCTGCTGTACCACGAGTCGGGCCTGCTCGGCCTCTCGGGCATCAGCGCCGACATGCGCGACCTCCTGGCGAGCGACGGTCCGGAGGCGGCCCAGGCAGTGGAGATGTTCTGCGACCGCGTGGCCCAGCAGGCAGCGCAGCTCGCAACCATGCTCGGCGGCCTTGACGCCATCGTGTTCACCGCCGGCATCGGTGAGCGCTCGGCGCCGGTCCGCGCCGCAGTCGCCCAGCGCCTCGCCTGGCTCGGTGCCGAGCTGGACGAGGGGGCCAATGCCGCTGGCGGTCCGCGCATCAGCAGCGCCGGCAGCCGCCTCGCCCTCCTGGTTGTGCCGACCGACGAGGAGGCGATCATCGTCCGCCATACCCGCACATTGCTGGCCGCCGGCCGCCAGGGCCGCGCGGCCTCCGGCGCATGACGGAAGCCCCGCTGGTCGCCGGCCTGGCGACCCTCGCCTCCCGCTACGACGCCTTCCTGCTCGACCAGTTCGGCGTGCTGCACGACGGCAGCACGGTCTATCCCGGCGTGGTTGCTTGCCTTGAGGCGCTGCAAGCGGCCGGCAAGCGCACCATCATCCTCTCCAACTCCGGCACCCTCCGCGCCGCGAGCATGGAGCGCTTGGCCCGCCTCGGCATCCCGCCTGCGCTCTACGAGGACTTCGTCACCTCCGGCGAGGTGGCGCGCAGCTTTCTCGCTGCCGCGCCGGCGGAACTCCGCGCGGCTGGAAGCCTGGGACCGTTGCACTGCCTGCCGCTCGGCAGCCCCGCTGGCAGCGCCCTTATGGCAGGGCTCGACATCATCGAGGCGACCAGCGTCGGCGAAGCCGACTTCCTGCTGGTGGCCAGCTTCGGCCAGCAGCCGCCGCCGCGCGACGCCTTCGACGCAGTGCTGGCCGAGGCGCGCTCGCGCGGCCTGACCCTGGTCTGCGCCAACCCCG
>DATCXZ010000426.1:0-2335 GCA_036570545.1 Kiloniellaceae bacterium | reverse complement strand
GCTCGCTGCGGCCTCGGCGGCCGCCCCCGTCAGGGCATCGAGCTCCGCCAGGGCGCCGGCGAGGTCGCCGTCGTTCAGCTTCACCTCGGCGCGCGCCGCCACCGCGGAGGGCGCCTCGCCCTCGACCAGTCCGACCGGCCGCAGGTTCACCACCTGTGAAAGCCGGCGCAGCACGCCGGCGGTCCAACCGTCGCCACTCTGGCTCGTCTCGATGGCGGCAATCCGGCGGGCGACATCGGGAAAGGCCGCCTGCAGATCGCGCAGTGTCGGCAGCCCGGCCGGGGCGCGACGCTCCAGCGGCTCGACGATAGAGGTGAGCGCCGCCTCGTCGTCGGCGAGATTCTTCAGCATGGCGAGCGGCCCGGCATAAGGGCCGGAGCCCTGCAGCGCATCGCGAAGCTGCAGCGTCGCCAGCAGCAGCAGCGTCTCGCGGCCGCCCGGCATGCCCGCGCGGGCGGACTCGGCCGCATTGAGATTGGCCTCGGCGGCGGCGAGGCGGCCGGCCAGCTCGGTCTGCTGGGCGAGCATCGTGTCGAGGCGCTGGGTCTCGCCGCTAAGTCGGCTGATGACCTCCTCCGAGGGCGCCGGCCCGCGGCTGCGCAGGGTCGCCACTTCCTGCTCCAGCGCCGCGATGCGATCGGTCATGCGCGCCAGCTCGGCACTCAGCGACTCCAGCGCGTCGCGGGTGCCGGGATCCTGGTTCGCCCCCTGCGACAGCACCGTCTCCAGCGTGGCGATGCGCGCGCTCATGTCCGACAACGCCGACGACGAGTCGGCCGGGATGGCGGCGCGCAGCTCAGCAACGCGCGACTCGAGACCAGCCAGCGCGCCAGCCTCGCCGCCAGGCCCCTCCACGAGAGGACCCCAGTAGGGCCGCGTATAGACGGTGACGGCAGCAACGGCGACCGCCAGGAGGACGCCGAGCACGAGGCCCGGCATGAAGGTGCCGCTGCGGCGCGGCGGCGCGGCGGCGGAACTCTGCGGCCCAGCAGCCTTCTTCGACGCCTGGTCGGACGCCTGGCCGGACGGCTTATCGGAAGGCTTGTCTGGGGCCGGGTCCGCCGCGGCGCTGCGCGGCGCTGCGCGCGCCGTCTCTTCGGCCACCCCTTCGATGATCTGCGGCTGCGCTCCGGCACCCTCGCCGCCGGAGGCGCGCAGCACCGCAGCGTCGATGGCGATGTTGTTGTCGCGCGCGGCGGCGCGGATCTGGTCGTGACGATTGGCCGGGATGGCGCTGCGCTCCTTCCACCCCTGCACCGTCGAGACCGCCAGACCGAGCATCTTCGCCATCGGACGGATGCCGCCGAAAGCCTCGATGATTGCCAGCGCCGGCGCTTCCGCAGCAGCGCCCGCAGATTGCTGAGGGTCGCTCTTGCCGGTCGCTGTGCTGCTGTTGTCGCCGCCTTGGCCGTCGGATGTCGTCATGGTCTCCAGCCGGAACTTTCCTGCCCGCCTCGCCAGCCGACCTGCGGCCGGTGTTCGTACGTTCCTTTGTACGCCGCCCAGGCGTACGTTGCAGCGCAAAAATCACCCGCGCCCGCACTCACCTCCGGGCAGAGCGTCCAGCGCCGCCAGGAGCGAGTCCTGATCGGGGCGCCTCGCGACGACGACGCGGCGCCAGGCAACCTCGGAAAGCGCCGCCGCCACGGCCTGGCTGAGGCAGAGCGCGACGATCCCTCCGCACGTGGCCTGCCGCCGGGCTGCGGCAATCAGGCTAGCAAAGGCGGCGGCAGTACGCGGCGAGAAAAAAGTGGCCGCCTCGAGCGATCCTTCATCGAGGGCCTGCGTGCAATCGGCCGACAGGGAGGGGGCGGGTACGGCGTCGTAGAGGACGGCGCGCAAGACCGTGAAGCCTGAGGCCGCCAGATCGCCCTGCAGATCGCCCGCCGGCTTCGACGCAGCGGGATGCAGCAGCGGTCCGGCGAATGGATCGAGCCGGCGGCGCGCGAGGGCCGCGAGATCGTGGACGTCACCCGCCGCTGACTCGACGCGATCGAAGCCGCACTGGCGGGCGGCCGCGGCACTGGCGTCGCCCACGGCATAGACAGGGAGCCCGCGGCGGGAATCGGCGCGGGCGAAGGCGCGCACCCCGTTGGCGCTGGACACCAGCAGCGCCTGTGCCTGCTGATGCCCCTCCGGCCAGTCCACCGCGTCGCGCGGAACGATGGCAAGCAGCGGCTCGAGCAGCACCGCGTGGCCGCGCGCCGTCAGCGCCGTCACCAGGCCGGCAGCGTCCTCGCGGGGTCGGGTGACGAGGATCCGCATCAGAGACCGGGCCTCAAGGCGCCGTGATGGCGGCGAGGAAGTCGGGGCCGGCAGCCGCCTGGAGTTGCTC
>DATCXZ010000425.1:0-7550 GCA_036570545.1 Kiloniellaceae bacterium | reverse complement strand
GACACCGCCTGCAGGCGATGACAACCTGACAAGGGATTATGAAACGACCGCCTCCGCCCGCCCCGCGGGCTCCGCGCCGCAACCTTGCTGTCCTCAGCGCCTGCCAGAGCGCCAATAGGTTCACAAGCTCTCAGGATGAGGCCTTAGTGCACGCATTTCGCGTGATGAGGCCTACCACAAACCCTCACCCTGAGGAGCGCTCGCCAGAGCGCGTCTCGAAGGGCGAGGGTTTGTCGGCAGGGTGGTCCTACTCGAAGGCCTCTTCCCACGTCCCCCGCGTCGCGGCCTTGGAATACTCGGTCGCGCGGTTCTCGAAGAAGTTGGTGTGCTCGACGCCGTTGAGGATGGCGTCCAGCCAGGGCAGCGGGTTCTTGGCGGTGCGGTAGATCGGCTGCAGGCCGAGCTGGGTGAGGCGGCGGTCGGCGATGTAGCGGATGTAGGCCTTCACCTCCTGCGCCTCGAGGCCCTCGACGCCGCCCTGCTCGAAGGCGAGATCGATGAAGGCGTCCTCGTGGGTGACGATGGTCTCGCAGGCGCGGTAGAGATCGCGCTCGAAGGCATCGTTCCACACCTCCGGGTTCTCCTCGATGAAGGTCTTGAACAGGCGGATCGCCGAAGCGGTGTGCAGCGACTCGTCGCGCACCGACCAGGTGATGATCTGGCCCATGCCCTTCATCTTGTTGAAGCGCGGGAAGTTCAGCAGGATGGCGAAGGAGGCGAAGAGCTGCAGCCCTTCGGTGAAGGCGCCGAACACGGCCAGCGTCTTGGCGATCTGCTCCTTGGTGTCGCAGCCGAACTCCTGCATGTAGTCGTACTTGTCCTTCATCTCCTTGTAGTGGAGGAAGGCGGAATACTCGGCCTCCGGCATGCCGATGGTGTCCAGCAGGTAGGAGTAGGCGGCGATGTGCACCGTCTCCATGTTGGAGAAGGCGGCCAGCATCATCTGCACCTCGGTCGGCTGGAATACGCGGGCATAGTGCTTCATGTAGCAGTTGTTCACCTCGACGTCCGCCTGGGTGAAGAAGCGGAAGATCTGGCTCAGCAGGTTGCGCTCGCCGTCGGTGAGGTTGCGATTCCAGTCCTTCACGTCGTCGGCCAGCGCCACCTCTTCCGGCAGCCAGTGCAGGCGCTGCTGCATCAGCCAGGCATCATAGGCCCAGGGGTAGCGGAAGGGCTTGTAGACCGGGCTGGCTTCGAGCAGCGACATCTTGCTGGTTCTCCAAAAAGTCTGCGGTGCGCCGTCGTCGAAGGGCGCTGCCGCCGTGCTGTCAGAATGGCTCAGGCGCGATCGCGTCGGAGCTTTGGGAAGTAGGGGCCGGCGGTCCCCCCGAACCACCGGCCCCTTGCACCCCCCGAAAGGCCTGGGGACAGTCGCCTGTCCGCGCCCGGTCCCTCGAAGGTTGTTTTTGCCCGCGGCCGCCCGGCGCGCTGCCGAGGCGGCCACCGCAGCAACTCACTGGCAGGCGAGGCACTCCTCGTAGTCGGTAACCGGCTCGACCGTCACGCCGCCGGTCACCCCCCCAGTGATGTCCTTCGAGGCGATCTTGCCGAGGTGCGGCACCGTCGCTGTCGGCGTCATCGGGATCGCCGACTCGGCGCGCTGGATCGACTTGGAGCGGCAGTAGTAGAGGCTCTTCACGCCCTTCTTCCACGCCTGGAAGTGGATCTGGTGCAGGTCGCGCTTGTGCACGTCGGCCGGCACGAAGACGTTCAGCGACTGCGCCTGGCAGATGAAGCCGGCACGGTCGCCGGCGTGCTCGATGAGCCAGCGCTGGTCGAGCTCGAAGGCGGTCTTGAACACGTCCTTCTCGTCGTCGCTGAGGAAGTCGAGGTGCTGCACCGAGCCGCCGTTGATGGTGATCGAGGTCCACACCTCCTCGTCGTTCTGCCCCTTCTCCTCCAGCAGCGCCGTCAGGTGCTTGTTGCGCACGTTGAACGAGCCGGACAGCGTCTTGTGGGTGAAGGAGTTGGCTGCGATCGGCTCGATGCCCGGCGAGGCGCCGCCGCAGATGATCGAGATCGAGGCGGTCGGCGCGATCGCCATCTTGTTGGAGAAGCGCTCCATGATGCCGAACTCCTCGGCATCGGGGCAGGGCCCGCGCTCCTCGGCCAGCGTCTTCGAGGCGGCGTCGGCGTCCTTGCGGATCTGCGCGAAGATCTTCCTGTTCCACACCTTGGCCATCACGCCCTCGAGCGGAATGCCGTTGGCCTGCAGGAAGGAGTGGAAGCCCATCACGCCGAGCCCGACCGAGCGCTCGCGCGCGGCCGAGTACCTGGCGCGCTCCATCGAGGCCGGTGCCTTGTCGATGAAATCCTGCAGCACGTTGTCGAGGAAGCGCATGACGTCCTCGATGAAGGTCGCATCGTCTTGCCACTCGAAGTACTTCTCGAGGTTCAGCGACGACAGGCAGCAGACGGCGGTGCGCTCTTCGCCATGATGGTCCTTGCCGGTCGGCAGGGTGATCTCGCTGCAGAGGTTCGACATCTTCACCGTCAGGCCGGCCAGCTTGTGGTGCTGCGGGATCTGCCGGTTCACGTGGTCGCCGTAGATGATGTAGGGCTCGCCGGTCTCGATGCGGGCGGTCAGGATGCGCACCCAGAGGTCGCGCGCGCGCACCTTGCGGATGACCGCGTTGTCCTTCGGGCTGGTCAGGCCCCACTCCTCGTCCTTCTCGACCGCGCGCATGAAGGCATCGCTGATCACGATGCCGTGGTGCAGGTTCAGCGCCTTGCGGTTGGGGTCGCCGCCGGTCGGTCGGCGCAGCTCGATGAACTCCTCGATCTCGGGATGCGAGATCGGGATGTAGCAGGCCGCCGAGCCGCGCCGCAGCGAGCCCTGGCTGATCGCCAGGGTGAGCGAATCCATGACCCGAATGAAGGGGATGATGCCGGAGGTCTTGCCGTTGTGGCCGACCCGCTCGCCGATCGAGCGCAGGTTGCCCCAGTAGCTGCCGATGCCGCCGCCGCGCGCGGCCAGCCAGACGTTCTCGTTCCACAGCCCGACGATGCCGTCCAGGCTGTCGCCGGCCTCGTTGAGGAAGCAGGAGATCGGCAGGCCGCGCGAGGTGCCGCCGTTGGACAGCACCGGCGTCGCCGGCATGAACCACAGCCGCGAGATGTAGTCGTAGAGGCGCTGGGCGTGGTCGCTGTCGTCGGCGTAGTGGGCGGCGACGCGGGCGAAGAGATCCTGGAACGACTCGCCGGGCATCAGGTAGCGGTCGGTCAGCGTCGCCTTGCCGAACTCGGTGAGATTGGCGTCGCGGCTGCGGTCCATGTGGACGCGGATGCCGCGCTCGTTCTGGAATTCGTCGCGGATCTGCTCGGCGCCCAGCAGGTCGGCTTGGACGGGCAGGTCGGCTTGAACGGGCAGATCTTCGCCGGGTAGCGGCGACCCGCCGTCATCGTCGTTGGCCGCCGCGCGGGCCGGCGGCGTCGCTTGTGTTTCGGCCCGGGCTGCCTTATCCACAGGATTCGGATCGGTCTTCGCCTCGCTTTCGGCCGCCGCCGACTGCCCGAAAATCCCCGATCCATCCATGCTCTTTCCCCCGACGTCCACAGCTGTGGAAGACATAAAATTTAATCCTGGTAACAATATCTGGGGCAGATGCCCATCATGCCCACCAGATATGGCCTCGACTATAGCGACTGACGTGAATCTGTCATCGTGAACAGAACACGAACATTTACCATAGTAGCCAAACGGCGTCGGACGGCAAGTTCGCCGCGCCGCTTACCCACAGAAAACCGCCCGCACTGCGGCGGCCAGAAGACTTGATGGCGGGGGAACTGAGAGCATGTGCGGGCGCTTCCTGCTGACCGCGCCGCCCGAGGCGGTGCAGCGACTCTTCGGCTTCCTCGAGCTGCCGAATCTCGAGCCGCGCTACAACATCGCGCCCAGCCAGCCGGTGGCGGCGATGGTCCGCGACGCCGCCGCCGAGCGGCATTTCCTCTGGATGCGCTGGGGCCTGGTGCCGTCCTGGGCCCAGGCCCGGGCGGGGGGAGAGCGCAGCCAGGCGCCGCTCATCAACGCCCGCGCCGAGAGCGTCGCCGACAAGCCCTCCTTCCGCGCCGCCTTCGCGGAGCGGCGCTGTGTCGTCTTCGCCGACGGCTTCTACGAGTGGCGCCAGGGCGGCAACCGCCAGCCCTACCTGGTGCGCCTCGCCGATGCCGCGCCCTTCGCCTTCGCCGCGCTCTGGGAGCCGCTGGCGGGCGCCGGGGAAGGCGAGTCGTCGCCCAAGCTCCAGGGCGGCTGCGCCCTCATCACCACCGAGGCCAATGCGACGATGGCGGCGGTGCACCACCGCATGCCGGTGATCCTCACGCCGGAGCAGGTCGGCGCCTGGCTCGACCCGGCGAGCCGCCGCGACGATCTTCAGGCGCTGCTCAAGCCGCTGCCGGACGAGGCGGTGTCCCTGACGCCGGTCTCCAAGCGGGTGAACGCGGTGCGCGAAGACGACGCCGGGCTGCTGGAGGCGGAGACACTGCCCGAGGCGCCTTCGCAGCTCGACCTGTTCTGAGCGGTCCAATGGCTCGCCGAGGTGACTGGCGGAGAGGTCGCAACATCATTGCTTCACCCACAACCGTCGTTGCCGGGCTCGACCCGGCAATCCACTTCGCCACCCGCAGGGGCCTGTGCAAGCGGCGCAAATGGATCCTCGTGTCAAGCACGAGGATGACAGAGGAGTGGGTGGAACCGCCCCTAAGCCGCGCCCCGCTGGCTCTCGCGGAGGCGTTGCAGGAGGGCCGGCGTGACGGTCGCCGAGCCGCCGCTGTCGCCGATGCTGGTCAGGTAGGCCTGGATGGCGTTGCGCGTGCGCGGGCCCATCAGCCCGTCTACCGATCCGGCGTTGAAGCCGAGCTGGTTCAGGCTGTGCTGCACGTACCTGACGGTCGGGCGGTCGGCGAAGGCGGCGCCGCTGTCGGCGGTGAAGGCGGCGGCGTAGCGCTTGCCGCGCTCGATCTCCTCCGGTGTCATCTTGTTGGCGATGGCCGCGCGCACCTCGCCCGCCTTCGCGTGGCCGCGGTCGCTGGCGATGTCGAGCCAGCCATAGCCCAGCGGCATGTCGACCGGCACGCCCAGGCCGGCGGCCTGCACCACGCCATAGGAGAAGGCGCCCTCGGCGTGGCCCTGCGCCGCGGCCTTGCCGTACCAGCGCGCCGCCCAGGACAGGTCCTTCGTCACGCCGCGGCCGTTGGCGTAGCACTCGCCGAGCAGGAACTGCGCATCGGCATGGCCTTGCTCGGCGGCTTTGCCGAGATACTCGACCGCCCGCCCGTAGTCCTGTCCTACGCCCTCGCCGTTGTAGTACGCCGCGCCGATGGCGTACTGCGCGCGCGGGTCGCCCCGCTCGGCGGCGGTGTTGGTCCAGCGCGCGCCGGCAGCGGTGTCCTGATCGACCCCGCGGCCCGCGCCGTAGGCCTCGCCCAGCTCGTAGGCCGCGCCGGCATGACCCCGGTCGGCTGCCGACCGGAAGCGATCGAACGCCTCGGCGTCCTTGCCCTCGCTCTTCAGCTTCAGGCCGCTTTCGTACAGTGATGTGGCGAGGTCGGTTTCGGTGAGGGGGGCTTCCCCGCTATCTCCGGTCTGCGCACCCTCCGCGCCGAGGAGGGTGCCCGACAGCGTGTCGTCGGCCTTCTCCAGGCCCTCCTTCACATCGGTGCAGCCGGCGGCGAAGCTCGCCAGGGCAATGGAACAGAAGGCCACGGCAAGGTGCCTGGCCAGCGGCCGGCGCCGCGCAGCTACTCTCGTCATCTCGCTTCCCTTCCCCAACCCCGGCATTTCGACAGCTCGCGACATTTCCCCCAAAGATACCGGATCGGCACGCCTTGCAGTGGTCCAGGCTGACTCTTCAATCGACTGGACCGCGAAATAACAAGGGACAAAAGTGCGGCATAATAGACGGCGGCAGATTGTAATTTCGCCGCAATCCACTATATGGCAGGATAGATTTTTGGTTTACACAGCTTGGAGAAGTGAAATGGCGGGCGCCGCTTTCCTGCGCCCTCGCTTCGCGGTGGTCGCGGCTGCAATGCTGCTGCTCGTCCACCCGCAGGCGCCGGCGGCCGCCGAGGCGGTGCCGCCGCTGGTCGATCCGGCTTGGCTAGCGGCCAACGGCGGGCGTGACGGTCTGGTGGTGCTCGACGTCCGCAACGAGCTCGGCGGTGGCGGCGGCGAGGCGGCCTACCGTGCCGGCCATATTCCGGGGGCCGTTTACAGCAACTACCTCAGGAGCGGCTGGCGCACGGAGATGGACGGCGTGCCGGCCCAGTTGCCGCGCCAGGAGACCCTGGAAGCGCTGATCGGCGAGCTCGGCATCGCCAACGACAGCCACGTCGTGGTGGTTTCCGCCGGCACCGACGCCCTCGATATCAGCAGCGCGGCGCGCGTCTACTGGACCTTCAAGGTGATCGGCCACGACCGTGTCTCGATCCTCGACGGCGGCTATCGCGCCTATGCGGCCGACCCTGCCAATCCCGTGGAGACCGGCTGGGTCGATCCGGTGCCGGAGATCTTCGAGGCCGCTTTCCGGCCGGAGCTGGTTGCCGATCGCGCCGCCGTCCAGGCAGCGCTTGCGGCCGGCCGGCCGCTGGTGGACACGCGGCCGACCGAGTATTTCCTCGGCAAGCAGCGCCACACCTGGGCCAAGCGGGCGGGGACCATCCCCGGCGCCCTGCCTCTGGCCGAGCATCTGCTGGTGCAAGACGGCCACATCGTCGATGCGGCGCGCGGCGCCGAACTGCTGGAGGGCCTGGGGCTCGCCGGCTCCGACGAGGAGGTCATCTACTTCTGCAACACCGGCCACTGGTCGGCGCTGGCTTGGTTCATCCAGAGCGAGCTGCTGGGGTGGACCAACGCGCGCGTCTACGACGGCTCCATGGTCGACTGGACCGCCGATCCGGCGCGGCCGGCCGAGCCCGGCTCGCTGGCCACGCAGTA
Organism: Kiloniellaceae bacterium; assembly: GCA_036570545.1. GTDB lineage: Bacteria > Pseudomonadota > Alphaproteobacteria > Kiloniellales > Kiloniellaceae > Pelagibius. Next base: position 613 of record DATCXZ010000425.1, on the reverse strand, counting down.
GCGACTGGGCGATACTGCACACCATGAGTTCCGCGCAATCTCTTCAGCGGCCCGACTGGCGCGTTGCCCTGCCGGCTTTGTTGCTGCTGGGCGGCGGCGGCGCCTATATCGCCGGCGCGGTCGGCGGCAAGCTGGGCTGGCTGTTCCTGCTGGGCGGGGCGCTCGGCCTGGTGCTCTACCACGCCTCCTTCGGCTTCGCCTCGTCCTGGCGCGCCTTTCTCGTCGAGCGCCGCGGCGCCGGGCTGCGCGCCCAGATGCTCATGCTCGGCCTCGCCACCCTGCTGTTCTTCCCGCTGCTGGACGGCGGCACCGCCTTCGGGCAGGGCCTGGTCGGCGCGGTGGCGCCGGTCGGGCTGTCGGTCGCCGTCGGCGCCGGGCTCTTCGGCATCGGCATGCAGTTGGCGGGCGGCTGCGCGTCGGGCACCCTCTACACGGTCGGCGGCGGCTCGACCAAGATGGTGTTCACGCTGGCCTTCTTCATGCTGGGGTCGCTGATCGGCGCGGCCCACCTGCCGTGGTGGCTCGCGGCGCCCAGCTTCGGCAGCATCTCGCTGCTGGACGCCTGGGGCCTCTGGCCGGCCTTGCTGGCCCAGCTTGCGGTCTTTGCCGCCAT
>DATCXZ010000424.1:0-6692 GCA_036570545.1 Kiloniellaceae bacterium | reverse complement strand
CGCCCCCCAGCACCAGCAGGCGCGGGGCCAGCCCCTTGACGCGCGCCACCACTCGCCACAGCGCGCCGTTGGAGAGCGCGAGGCGGCTCTGCGGGTCCTCGGCCAGCGCGTCGGCGCCGCATTGCAGGACCACCGCCTCGGGCGCAAAGGCGGCCATGAGCGGCAGCACCGCCCGCTCCATCAGATAATCCAGCTCGCTGTCGTTGAAGTCCGCCGGGACCGGCAGGTTGCGGGCGGCGCCGCCGGCGCGGTCGTCCACGCTTCCGGGAGCGGAGCCAATTTCTCCGCGCTGCATCGGCCAGCGTCCGTCCTCGTGGATCGACAGGGTGAAGACGCGCGGGTCGTCGTGAAAGGCGTCCTGCACGCCGTCGCCGTGGTGGGCGTCGACGTCGAGGTAGAAGACGTGCCCAAGGCCGCCATCGAGGAGGGCGAGAATGGCGAGCACCGGGTCGTTGAAATAGCAGAAACCGCTCGCGCGGTCGGGGCGGCCGTGATGGGTGCCGCCGGCCGGGCTGTAGATCGCCCCCTCCCCCGCCGCCAGCAGGCGCCCGGCCAGGATGGCGCCGCCGCAGGCGGTGGCCGGACGCCGGAATACCTCCGGAAAGATCGGATTGCCGTTGCGCCCGAGGCAGAAGCGCTCCCTGTCCTCCACCGGCAGATCCTGCTCCGCCTCGGCGCGCTGCACCGCCGCGATGTAGGCCGGGTCGTGGAAACGGGCGAGCTCTGCCGGTGTCGCGCGCGGGCTGTCGATGTAGGCGTCGCCAGGCTGACCCTCAGGCGGAAGCCAGCCGAGGGCGCGGCAGAGGTCGATGCAGGTGGAGACGCGCGGGATCGAGAGCGGATGGCGTCCGCCGTAGGTCGAGCGGCGGTAGATCTCGCTGCCGATGAAGCGGGACCGCATCGGCTGGCCGGTCCTACGGCAGGCGCGCGAGGCGCTCGCGGATCAGCGCGTAGAAGCCGCTGGCCTCGATCGCGTTGATGACCCGGCAGTTGGCGGGCGCCGGGGTGACGTTCCACCAGTCGACCACGGTCATGCCCATGGTCAGCTCCGAGCGCGTCTCGATCGCGACGCTGCAGTCCTTGCCGGCAAAGAGGGCAGGCCGCAGCAGGTAGGCGATCACGCAGGGGTCGTGCAGCGGGCCGCCCTCGCCGCCGTACTTCTCCTTGTCGAAGCGTTCGTAGAAATCGAGCATCGCCGCCGCCGCCGCGCCGGCGCGATTGCCGAGCGCCCGCAGGGACTCGATCCAGGACCGCGTCATCAGCGCCTTATGCGTCACGTCGAGCGGGTGCATGGTCAGCTTCACGCCCGAGGTGAAGACGACGTCGGCGGCATGGGGATCGACGTAGATGTTGAACTCCGCCGCCGGCGTCGTGTTGCCGCCCTCGAAGAAGCCGCCGCCCATGAGCACGATCTCGCCGATTCGCTCGGCCACGTCCGGCGCCTTGATGATCGTCGCCGCGAGATTGGTGAGCGGCCCCAGGGCGCAGAGGGTGACGCTGCCGGCCGGTTCCGCGCGCAGGGTGTCGACCAGCCAGTCGACCGCGTGCTGCGGCTGCAGCGGCATGCGCGGCGCCGGCAGATCGGGACCGTCGAGTCCGGTCTTGCCGTGCACCTGCTCGGCCGTCACCGGACGGCGCACCAGCGGCCGCGCGCAGCCGGCGAAGACCTTCGCCTCGGGCCGCCCGGCCAGCTCGCAGACCTTGCGGGCGTTCTTCTCGGTGAGCGCCAGCGGCACGTTGCCGGCGACCGCGGTGATGCCCAGCACATCGAGCTCCGGCGACGCCAGGGCGAGCAGGAGGGCGATGGCGTCGTCCTGCCCCGGATCGGTGTCGATGATGATGGGCCGGCCGGTACGGGACTGGGGCATGGCGGACTCCGGTGGCACGAGCTTCCACTAGCGATGCCGCATCGGCCGCTCCGGCGCAAGCGCCGCGCGGCCGGCGATCAATTCCGCCCTGCGCCGCCGGTTTATCTTGACCCACACGGTGCGATCAGTAGGCTCGGGGCCGCCCCTCTCCGGGCTCAAAAACACCACAGCAAAGTCGGCGATGCAGGGCGCGCTCCTCTTCCTTAACAACTGTGACCGCGACGAGAAGGCAGAGGGATGACGCTGGCCTGGATCGTGCTGCTGCCGTTCATCGGCGCGCTGCTGCCTGGGCTGCTCATCCGCGCCGGCCGCGATGCCTGCGCGCTGGCCACCGGCGCCGTCACCCTCCTCGCCCTCATCCTGCTGCTGACCCAGGCGCCGGCGGTGTTCGCCGGCGAGGTCGTCGAGGCGCGCTGGGAATGGCTGCCGGTGCTCGGCCTCAACGTCACCTTCTTCGTCGACGGCCTCGGGTTTTTCTTTGCCGGCCTCATTCTGACCATCGGCCTGCTGATCATCGCCTACGCGCGCTACTATCTCGCCGCAGAAGACCCGATGGGCGAGTTCTACGCCTACCTGCTGCTGTTCCAGGGCGCCATGGTGGGCATCGTACTGTCCAACAACGTGCTGCTGCTGCTGATCTTCTGGGAGCTGACCAGCCTCAGCTCCTTCCTGCTGATCGGCTACTGGAAGCACCTGCCGGAGGGCCGCCAGGGTGCGCGCATGGCGCTGGCGGTGACCGCCATGGGCGGCCTCGCGATGATCGCCGGCATGTTGATCCTGGGCGACATCGCCGGCTCCTACGACATCACCGAGATTCTGCGCCACGGCGACGCGATCAAGGCTTCGCCGCTATACCTGCCGGCGCTGCTGCTGATCCTCGCCGGCTGCTTCACCAAGTCGGCGCAGTTCCCCTTCCATTTCTGGCTGCCGCACGCCATGGCGGCGCCGACTCCGGTCAGCGCCTACCTGCACTCGGCCACCATGGTGAAGGCGGGGCTGTTCCTCATGGCGCGGCTCTGGCCGGTGCTCGCCGGCACCGAGGCGTGGTTCTACATCGTGGCGACGACCGGCCTCGTCACCATGGTGATCGCGGCCTGGATCGCGCTGTTCAAGGATGACCTCAAGGGCCTGCTGGCCCACTCGACAGTGAGCCACCTCGGCCTCGTTACCATGCTGTTCGGCTTCGGCACTCCGATCGCCGCCGTCGCCGGCGTGTTCCATATCCTGAACCACGCAACTTTCAAGTGTGCGCTGTTCATGACTGCCGGCATCGTCGACCACGAGACCGGCACGCGCGATGCGCGGCGCCTGGGCGGACTCGCGGCGCTGATGCCGATCACCGCCACCATCGCCACCGTCGCCGGCCTCTCCATGGCCGGGATCGCCCCTCTGAACGGCTTCCTCTCCAAGGAGATGATGCTGGAGGAATCGGCGCACACCGTCTGGGCGGACAATCCCTGGATTCTGCCGACGCTGGCAACGCTCGGCGCCATCTTTTCCGCCGCCTACTCCTTCCGCTACGTGTTCCATGTCTTTTTCGGGCGGGCGCGCGACGACTATCCGCACCATCCGCACGACCCTTCCCCGGGCATGTACCTGCCGCCGAGCCTGCTCGTCGGGCTCGTCGTCGCCATCGGCCTGGTGCCGGCGCTGATCGCCCAGCCGCTGATCGAAGTGGTGGCCGGCGCTGTGGTCGGCGGCCCGCTGCCCGCGTTGCACCTGAAGCTCTGGCACGGCGTGACGCCGGCGCTCGGCATGAGCATCATCGCCACCGCCGGCGGCGCTTTCCTGCTGTGGCGCCACGACGCCTTCAACCGCATCCGCCTGGCGCTGCCGCGTCCGGAGGCCAAGACGATGTTCGACGCCACCGTCGGCGGGCTGGCGGCGGCGGCCAACGTCTTCACGGACGGCCTGCACAACGGCTCGCTGCGGCGCTACCTCGCCTTCTTCTTTTTCGCCACCCTCACCGTCGGAATCGCCGCGTTCATGAGCGGCGAGCACGCTGCCGGGCAGCGTCCACCGACGCCGGTGTCCTTTGTTCCCCTGGTTGGCTGGCTGCTGCTGATGGGCGCCTGCCTCGCCATCGTGCTGGTCCACCGCAACCGCCTGCTCACCCTCATCGTGATGGGCGTCGTCGGCCTCATCGTGTCGGTCGGCTTCATCTACCTCTCCGCGCCGGATCTCGCGCTGACCCAGATCTCGGTCGAGGTGGTGTCGGTTATCCTGCTGCTGCTGGCGCTGAACTTCCTGCCCAAGGAGACGCCCGTCGAAAGCTCGTCGCTGCGCCGCCTGCGCGACGCGGCCCTGGCCGGCATCAGCGGCGTCAGCGTCACCGGGCTCATCTACCTGGTCATGACGCGCGACTTCACCTCGATCTCGGCGTACCACCTCGCGCAGTCCAAGCCCGCCGGCGGCGGCACCAACGTGGTGAACGTGATCCTGGTCGACTTCCGCGGCTACGACACCTTCGGCGAGATCATCGTGCTCGGCATCGCGGCGCTGGCGATCTACGCGCTGCTCGACGGCGCCCTGCGCGGGCCGGCGGTGAAGAGCCTGGCCTCGTGGATACCGGACCAGCTCCGCGCCAAGGACCGCCATCCGATGATGATGGTGGTCGCCACGCGCGCCATGTTGCCGCTGGCGCTGGTGGTGGGCATCTACATCTTCCTGCGCGGCCACAACCAGCCCGGCGGCGGCTTCATCGCCGGCCTGGTGGTCGGCCTCGCCTTCCTCATGCAGTACATGGCGAGCGGCTTCGGCTGGGCCGAGCGCCGCCTGAGGTTCGACTACCACGCCCTGATCGGCTGGGGCGTGATCGCCGCCGGCATCACCGGCGCCGCCGCCTGGCTGGCCGGACGGCCCTTCCTGACCAGCGACTACGGCTATGTGAAGCTGCCTTTCCTGGAGGAGTTCGAACTTGCGACGGCAATGGGCTTCGACCTCGGCGTCTTCCTCACCGTGGTCGGCGCGGTGATGGTGTCGCTCGCTACCCTGTCGCGGCTGGCCCGCCACACCGAAGCGCCGATCAGCCGCGAGCCGATGGACTACAGCCCGGCACCACCGCCGCGGCACGAAGCGGCGCAGGAGCGCGTCTAGCATGGACCTGGAATTCCTGGTCGCCAGCGCCATAGGCGCCATGACCGCGGCGGGGGTCTACTTGACGCTGCGCGGGCGCACCTTCGCGGTGGTGATCGGCATGACGATGCTGTCCTATGCCATCAACGTCTTTCTGGTGGCGACGGGCCGGCTGGTCATCAACCAGCCGCCGGTCATCTCCGACACCGCCACCGGCTATACCGACCCGCTGCCGCAGGCGCTGGTGCTGACGGCCATCGTGATCTCCTTCGGCATGACCGCGCTCATCGTGGTGCTGGCCCTGCGTGCCTACCTGGAAAGCGGCACCGACAAGGTCGACTTCGACGAGACCGGTGCCTCTGAGGCTGGATCGGACGGCGCCGGAGGCCGGCCATGAACCACTGGATCGTCGTGCCCGTGGTGCTGCCGGCGATGATGGCGCCCTTCATCGTCCTGACGACGCGCCACGACCTGCTGCTGCAGCGGACCTTTTCGGCGGCGGCGACGCTGGCGCTGCTGGCGGTGAGCATTGCGCTGACCGTTGCGGCGGCCGGCAACCCGCCGGAGCTCTACGCCCTCGGCAACTGGCCGGCGCCCTTCGGCATCGTGCTGGTGCTCGACCGCCTCGCCGCCCTCATGGTGCTGCTGACCTCGATCCTCGCGACCGTGGTGGTGCTCTATGTCATCACCAGCGGCTGGGACAACCGCGGGCGCCACTTCCACGCCCTCTTCCAATTCCAGCTCATGGGCATCAACGGCGCCTTTCTGACCGGCGACGTCTTCAACCTCTTCGTCTTCTTCGAGGTGCTGCTGATTGCCTCCTACGGCCTCATGCTGCACGGCGGCGGCCCCGCGCGGCTGAAGGCCGGCGTGCAGTACGTGGTGATCAACCTCGCCGGCTCCACCCTCTTTCTCGTCGCCGTCGGCACCCTCTACGCGGTCACCGGCACGCTCAACATGGCCGATCTCGCGGTGAAGGTGCCGCTCGTGCCGGAAGGCGACCAGGCGCTGCTGCGGGTCGGCGCCCTGCTGCTGCTGGTCGTCTTCGGCGTGAAGGCGGCGCTGGTGCCGATCCACTTCTGGCTGCCGGGCACCTACACCAACTCGCCGGCGCCGGTGGCCGCCCTCTTTGCGGTGATGACCAAGGTCGGCGCCTATTGCATTATCCGCATCTTCACGCTGATCTTCGGCGACCACGCGGGCGCCGAGGCCTGGATCGCCGCCGACTGGCTGCTGCCGGCGGCGCTGGTGACCCTGGTGGTGGGCTCGATCGGCACACTGGGCGCCAAGGGGATGACGCGGCTGATCTCCTTTTCGGTGATCGCCTCCATGGGCACCCTGCTGACCGCCGTGGCGCTGTCGACGCCGGCGGCGACGACGGCAGCGCTGTTCTACCTCATCCACTCGGTCTTTGCCGCCGCGGCGCTCTTCCTCATCAGCGATCAGATCGCCGCCCGGCGCGGCGCCGTCGGCGACCGGCTGGTGGTGGCGCCGCGCATCAGCGAGGCGGGCCTCCTGGCCGGGCTGTTTTTTCTCGCCGCCATCGGCATGACCGGCATGCCGCCGCTGACCGGCTTCCTCGGCAAGCTGCTGGTGCTCGACAGCGCCCGCGAGTCGGCGTCGATGGTCGTCGTCTGGACCGTCATCCTCGTCACCTCGCTGCTCACCATCGTCGGCTTCGCGCGCGCCGGCAGCACGGTGTTCTGGAAGAGCACCTCGCTGCCTGCCACCGGCGCCGACCCCGCCACG
>DATCXZ010000423.1:0-4588 GCA_036570545.1 Kiloniellaceae bacterium | reverse complement strand
GCGTCGCCATGAAGCCATCGCCGCGCCGCAGCAGCGCATCGCGATCCTGCCCTGGGCTGAGTGCCAGGCGATAGCAGAGGCCGGCCGCCGCGAGCGTCGTCGGATACCAGGCGCCGCCGCCGAAGTAGCGGTCGCCGCGCGAGCGCCCGAGCGCGGGGCCCTGCCCGGAAGGGAGCGCGCGATTGATGGGGAACTCGCGCGCGAACAGAGCTTCGATTGCCGCCTGCGTTGCCTGGACCCGCGGGTCCTCGGCACTGTGCGAACCGCCCGGCAGATCGGCGTCGAGCACCGCCAGAAGCTGCGCCGCGTCGACCAGGTCGTCGGCGGCGTTTCCGGGCATGTCGCGGATCGCCGTGTAGACGCCGCGGTGGGGCGACCAGTGCCGCTCCAGCCCCGCGCGCAGGCGGGCCTCGGCAGCGCTCCGTTCGCCGCCATCGTCGATCCAGTCCCTGCCGTGCACGAGCGCGCCGAGCTGCACGACGGCCACGTAGTAGTGGTGCGCGTTCTCGCCGACTTCCTCCCAGGAGCCGATGCAGCGCAAACCGGCGTGGCGCAGCGTGAAGTCCAGGTCGACGTGGAGCAGGCGTTGCAGCGCCTCGCTCGCGACCCCGCCGGCGGCAAGGTAGCGCAGGCAGGCGAGCGCGCGCAGAGCGGGCCCGTCGTGCTGCGGCCGCGACCAGCGCTGGAAGTCGAGCGTGCCGTCCGGGTTGAAGCGCGGCTCGCCCAGAAGTGAGTCGCCAGCGAGTCCGCGGAGCTCGGAGTCGGAACGAAGGAACCTGCGAAAGTCCCGGCGGGTCGCTGCGCGATGGCGACTCGCGCTCGCAAAGCCGGCGCCGTCGAGGCTGCAGAGCGCGAGGCTGAAGCGCACGAAATCCTCGAAGTGCCGGCGCCAGCGACGGCGCTCTGCGGCGCTGGCCGAATCCTGCATCAGCTCTGCCACGCTGCGCATCACGATCGCCGAATCGCGCACCCAGTGAAAAAAGTAGTCGGGCTCGGGATCCCAGTCGGCGAATACCGGCGAGGCGAGCACCGACCCTGCGGTGGGAACAACGACTTGGCCGAAGGCGTCGCGCCGCCTGACCAGCGCCGTGGCGGAGATGGCCCGCTCCATGGCGTTGGCGCTGCGCAGCGCCTGCTTGGCGACCCAGGCGGCGAGCGCGTCGGTGTCATTCACGGTTGAAAACTGATCCATGATATTAACGAATTAGTTAACGAGCAGATCCAGTAGGACCGCCCGCTGCCTTGCGTAGGGTCCGCCATGCAGCGCGACATAAACCAATAGGTTGATCAATATCTTACGCTCAAATGGCAACTTTTGTGAGTCCCGTCACAGTCTCGCCGATGCGTAATGTGCTGACTCTTCGAAGTCAAAATTTGAACACAGTTTTAACACATGTTAAGGGTTCGGTAACCATCGTGGTCGAAGATGAACTTGAGAGTCACGAGGTGCTCGCCGGCGCAAGACGGATCGGACGTGCCCTTCAGCCCCGATCCGATCGGTGCCTACATAGCGCGACGGCAGGAGGTACAGTGCCCTTACACAATACCATGTTGAGCAGACGGCCCAGCCGTCCCGCGCTCGACAATCAGGCCGCCGAAGCTCGTCAGGCGCCGACGGTCGAGAAGCCATCCAAGCTGGGTCGGCAGCCGCAAAGGCTCGCGGAGGCGCCCCTCGAAGAGCAGCCTGTGCTGGATGCTGCGCGCTCCTCCGCGGCGCCGGAACCCGGCTTCGGCCGAACTGAGGGTCGCAAAGCCACCCTTCCGGGCGAATATCAGCCCCCCACCGTCGAGTACCAGGGAAAGAGCGCTCTGTCCGAGAGCTGGGCGCTGCTGCGCACGCTCTGGGGTTCGCGCTACCGCCTTCCGGTCGGCCTGCTGACCGGTGGGATCGTCGCGGTGCTGGTTGGCAACATGATCGGCCAGATCGAGCTCAACCAGTGGCATGGCGCCTTCTTCGACGCGCTCGAGAGTCAGAATATTGGGGCTTTCGGCAACCAGCTCCTGATCTTCCTTGCCATCGTCGCGGGGCTGCTGGCGATGGTCGTCGGCCAGACCTGGATCCAGGAGATGCTGAAGGTGCGTCTCAGGGAATGGCTGACCCACCACCTGCTCGACGAGTGGCTTATAGCCGGGCGCGCTTATCGCCTCGGGCTCGCCGGCCAGATCGGCGTCAATCCGGACCAGCGCATCGAGGAGGATACCAGGAAGCTTACCGAACTCTCCGCCCAGCTCGGCGCCGGGCTGCTGCACGCGCTCATGCTGCTGGTCACTTTCATCGGCATCCTCTGGGCGCTGTCCAGCAACGTCGTCTTCGTGGTCGACGGCAGCAGCTTCACCATTCCGGGCTACATGGTGTGGTGCGCCATCCTCTACGCCTTCATCGGCTCCTTCCTGACCTGGCGGGTGGGGCAGCCGCTGATCGCGCTCAATACCGAGCGCTACGCGCGGGAAGCCGATCTTCGCTTCGCCCTGGTGCGGGTCAGCGAGAGCGCCGAGAGCATTGCGCTGTTCGGCGGCGAGCGCGACGAGCGGCGTCAGCTCGAAGGTAATCTGGATCGCGTCATCCTATCGATGCGGCAGCTCTCTGGCGGGCTGGCGCGCTTGACCTGGATCACCTCGGGCTATGGCTGGATCGCCATCGTGGTACCGATCGTGGTCGCCTCGCCGGGCTATTTCAGCGGCGGGCTCACGCTGGGCGGCATGATGATGGTGGTCGGCGCCTTCAACCAGGTGCAGTCCTCGCTGCGCTGGTTCGTCGAGCGCTTTCCGGACATCGCCGACTGGCGGGCGACGCTGCAGCGCGTCAGCGCCTTCAAGGCGGCGGTCGCCAAGCTGGAGCAGATCGACGACAGCATCGACAGCATTCGGCTGGTCCGCGATTCCCGCGACAAGCTCTGCTTCGAGGATGTCAGCGTGCTGCTGTCCGACGGCCGGGTCGTCATCGCCGAAGCGACGGTCGAGATCGGCCGTGGCGAGCGGGTCCTGATCGTCGGCGAGTCCGGGGCGGGCAAGAGCACGCTGTTCCGCGCGGTCGCCGGGCTGTGGCGGTGGGGCAGCGGCACGATCCGCGTTCCCGAGCCCGACAGCATGATGTTCATGCCGCAGCGGCCATACCTGCCGCTCGGCACGATGCGGGCGGCGATCACCTATCCGGATGCGCCCGACGCCTTCCCGGCGGCAGAGGTGGAAGCCGTGGTCAAGCGGGTCGGGCTGGCCGAGTTCCTGGAGGCGCTCGACGTCGAGGCGCGGCTGGACAAGAGCCTCTCGCTCGGTCAGCAGCAGCTCATCGGCTTCGCACGCCTGCTGCTGCACCGGCCGTCATGGGTGTTCCTGGACGAAGCCACCTCGGCGCTGGACGAGGTGAGCCAGCGCCGGGTGATGTCGATCTTCGATCACGAGCTGAGCGGCGCCACCGTGCTCAGCATCGGCCACCGCCCCGGTCTGGAGGCGTTCCACACGCGGACCCTGCATCTGGTGCGCACACCGGCGGGGGCCATGCTGCACCAGAACCGGCCAGAGGAGCAGCAGCGTGCCGACGTGTGGCGCGCCGCGATCATGGAAGAGCTGCCAATAGCCTTGTTCGGCCGAACGGAGCGGGCCCGACCTCCCGTTTAGGTCCGCTGCACGACAGCGGCTGAGCGGCAAGCGGTCACTGGTCGCCGGTGCGGCCGTGCCAGGCGTCGGGGCCAGGGTCGCGCCCGGCCGCAACCTCGGCCAGCCGTTCGAGGTAGTGCCCCCAGCCCTCCGCATGGCCAGCGCATTGCTCGGCCGTGGGCAGGCCGGTGTGGGTGAGGCACAGCAGCGTTCCGTCCGGCTGCTCGACCAGGTCGATCTCGACAAGGCTCGACCCCGGCGGCACCACCTCGCTGCCGTCCCAGCCGAAGCTGTAGGCCAGGCGGTGCACCGGCACCACCTCGCGGAAGGAGCCGCGAGCGAAGCGGGCCCCGGTGACGTTGACGAGATAGAGTCCGCCGGGCTGCGGCTCGAGCTGCGCCTCGGTGCCCATCCAGCGCAGGATTTTCTCCGGATCGGTCAGCAGCGCGAACACCGCCGCGGGCGGCGCGGGTATGTGCGTTTCGCGGCGAACGACGAGGGCTTCTTGCATCGGTCTCCCCCAGAGTTGGGATCGCCTCGCTCGAGGATAGGCCGGTGGATGCGGCTTCGCCACCACCACCACCCAGGCGCGGATGACAAGCCGGCCGCCCCGGCGGCATGATGCACCCATGACTCTGCCGGTCAATCTGCCGGCGTCCCTCGCCTGGCTGGTGGACGAGGCCGGCGCCTCGCCCGGCCCCGATCGCTTCCTGGCGGAGCTCGGCGGCCGGCTGATCGCCGACGGCCTGCCGCTGGCCGGCGGCGCCCTCACGATCGCGGTATCGCATCCGATCCTCGCCCGCCGCACCTGGCTGTGGCGGGTGGACTCCGGAGCGGTGATCGAGGCTCTGGGCTTCGCCGGCAGTCCGCCCAGCCAGGCCGGGCGCGAGTGGCTGGACGGGCTTGGCCCGGTGCATGAGGGCACCGTCGGCCCCAGTTCTGACGGTCGGGGGCCGGATGGGCCAGTGCTGGGCTGGGCCGGCACTCGTCCCTT
>DATCXZ010000422.1:0-2347 GCA_036570545.1 Kiloniellaceae bacterium | reverse complement strand
CCTGCTGCCTGGAGAGCTGCGGCCCGGTCGCCGCCGGGTCGGGTGGCGGAAAGCGCGGCTCGGCAATCACCTCGACCGCCTCGATGGCGCCCGCCTCGACCAGGCCCTTCACCACCGAGCCGCCGACCCCGGCGGCCGCGGCGAGATCGGCCAGGGCACGCGCCGGCCCTTCTGCCAACTCCGCCAGCACGCGCCGCCGCGCCGGCGTGAGGCGCAGGCCCTCCGGGCAACCCATGTCACAGTGTTGATACAGGGTGACCGGCTTTGGCTCCTCCAGCGCCGAGGGCGACGACAGCGCCATGCGCAAGACCGCGCCCGGCGGCGCCAGCGTGTAGTCGGCAACCCAGGCCAGGAAGCGCCGCGCCACCGTCGTCAACGGCGGCACCGGCAGCGACTCGAGGACCGGCCGCAGCTTCTCCAGCGGCACCGGCTTCTGCGGCGTCGCCGAGTCGCCCGGCTGGTCCCATACCACGCCGACCAGCTCGCGCTGCGCCAGCGGCACCGCCACGACGCTACCGGGCACAACCTCGAGACCCGGCGGCACCAGGTAGTCGTATGGCCCGGTCAGCGGCAGCGGCAGCAGCACCTGCACGCGGCGCGCGCTCGCGGCGTCCGCACAAGCGGCTTGCTCCGGCGCGAGGTCGAGCGGCAGGGTGGCAGTGCTGGCATGGCGGTCTGGCATCCGCTACACTCTAGCCGAGCCAGCAAGTGGGGGCCAACGCCGGCCATCACGCCACGAAGGACATGACCTGACAGCATGAAATTCTTCATCGACACCGCGGACATCGCAGAGATCCGCGACCTTGCCGCCACCGGCATGGTCGACGGCATCACCACCAATCCCTCGCTGGTCGCCAAGAGCGGCCGCGACTTCTTCGAGGTGCTGAAGGAGATCTGCGAGGTGGTGCCGGGTCCGGTCAGCGCCGAGGTCACTGCCGTCGATTTCGAAGGCATGCTGAACGAAGGCCGGGCGCTGGCAAAGCTGGCCGACAACATCGTTGTGAAAGCGCCGCTCACTGTCGACGGCCTGAAGACCTGCAAGGCGCTGAGCGACGACGGCATCAAGGTGAACGTCACGCTCTGCTTCTCGGCCGCGCAGGCGATTCTCGCCGCCAAGGCCGGCGCCGCCTACATCTCGCCCTTCGTCGGGCGGCTCGACGACACCGGCGCCGACGGACTGCAGCTCATCGCCGAGATCGTCGAGATCTACAACGCCTATCCCGATTTCCACACCGAGGTGCTGGTCGCCTCGGTGCGCCACGTCGGCCATATCATCGAGGCGGCAAAGATGGGCGCCGACGTCGCCACCATCCCGCCCGCGGTGCTGCGCGCGATGTACAAGCATCCGCTGACCGACAAGGGGCTGGAGGCCTTCCTCGCCGACTGGGCGAAGACCGGCCAGACCATTCTCGGCGCCCGTGGCAAGGAAACGCGCCGCAGTGCCTGAGCGCGAGATGCCCGAGAGCGACGTTCCTGAGCAAACCTGCGCGGAGCCTGCGCCCTTGAACGGCGGCGCGCTGGCCCAGCCGATCGCTGCCGACCAGGTGGCTGCCTACCTGCGCCGACATCCCGACTTCCTCGCCCGGCATCCCGATCTGCTGGACGTGCTGGCCCTTCCGGCGCGCGATCACGGCAAGGGCGTCGTCGACCTCCAGCAGTTCATGGTCGAGCGCCTGCGCCGCGAGAACGCGGAGCTCAGCGATCTGCGCAACGACCTCGTCGCCACCGGGCGCAGCAACCTCGCCATCCAGAGCCGTGTGCACGAGGCCATCCTGGCGCTGCTGCGCGCGGCGAGCTTCGAGGAATTCGTCGAGACCATCACCACCGACCTCGCGGTGATCCTCGATCTCGACGTGGTCACCATCGGCGTGGAGCGCGCCGACGACGGCGCCGCCTGGAAGCCGGTTGCCGGCGTCTACCGCCTGAAGGCCGGCAGCATCGACACCCTGCTCGGCCGCTCCGGCACCCTGCTGCTGCGCGATGACGTGGCGGGCGACCCCGCGGTCTTCGACGGCGCCGCCGGGCTGGTGCGCTCCGACGCGCTCATCCGCCTCGCCATCGGCGACAAGGCGCCGCCCGCCCTGCTCGCGCTCGGCTCGCGCCAGGCCGGCACCTTCCACGCCGGCCAGGGCACCGAGCTGCTGTCGTTCCTGTCTCAGGTGCTGGAGGTTTCCTTCCGCGCATGGCTGTATCTGCCGCGACAAGACTGACGGCGGACACGCCGCGCGGGGCGGCGCCGGACCTGGCGGCGGCGATCACCGCCTGGCAGGCCTGGCTGAGGGAGGAGAAGCGCGCCTCGCCGCACACCTGCCTCGCCTACCGCCGCGACCTAGCCCACTTTCTCGGC
>DATCXZ010000421.1:0-4260 GCA_036570545.1 Kiloniellaceae bacterium | reverse complement strand
CGCGTGGTGCGGGTGAAGAGCTGCACGCCGAGCCGCGCCTCCAGCCCCGTCACCAGGCGGGTGATCGCGGGCGGCGACTGGCGCAGGCGCCGCGCCGCGGCGTTGAAGGCCCCGGCCTCGGCCACGGCCAGAAAGGTCTCGAGTTCGCGGAAGCGGTCCATTGTTCCATATAGCACAACAGTGAATTCGCAACGCGGTATATTATTGTCTGATATGGAAGGTGGCATCCTGGCGCCATCACCCGCCGTGAGAGGAGCCAGGTCATGGCCCGCGCCTTCGCCGAGATCGCCTTCACCCCCGCCGTGCGCGCCGAGCAGGCCCGCCAGGGCTCGGCCGGCAGCTATGCGAAGTTCCTCGACGCCGAGGCGGCCGCCCGCGACAGCCTGGGCGCGGCCGAAGCCGCCTTCGTCGCCGAGCGCGACGGGTTCTATCAGGCGACCGTCGGCGAGACCGGCTGGCCCTACGTGCAGTTCCGCGGCGGCCCGCGCGGCTTCCTCAAGGTGCTCGACGAGCGGACGCTGGCCTATGCCGACTTCCGCGGCAACCGCCAGTATCTGAGCGTCGGCAACCTCAGGGCCGACGACCGTGTCGCCCTCATCCTGGTCGACTACCCGAACCGCCGCCGCCTGAAGGTCTGGGGCCGCGCCCGCCTCGTCGACATCGCCGAGGACGCGGACCTCGTCGCCCGCCTGCACGATCCCGCCTACAAGGCGCGGCCCGAGCGCGCGGTGCTCATTGCCGTCGCCGCGCTCGACTGGAACTGCCAACAGCATTTGCCGCAGCGCTACACCCTGGAAGAACTCGAGCCGGCCTTCGCCCAGGTGCGCCAGGAGTTGCAGCGCCTGCAGGCCGAGAACGCGCTGCTGCGCGAGGCCGCGGCGCGCGGCTGAGATCACGCTAGTCCGCTTCCGAACAACCTCGAACCATCCCGAAGGAGAGTGC
Organism: Kiloniellaceae bacterium; assembly: GCA_036570545.1. Classification (GTDB taxonomy): domain Bacteria; phylum Pseudomonadota; class Alphaproteobacteria; order Kiloniellales; family Kiloniellaceae; genus Pelagibius. The sequence goes on along the minus strand of DATCXZ010000421.1, from coordinate 3,318 downwards.
AATGAATCATCGTCTGCGCAACCTCGCCGCTGCCGCCGCGCTCGGCGCCGCCCTCGCAGCGGCACCGGCTGCCGCCGCGCCGCAGGTCCACTACCGCAGCGCCCTGATCGAGGGCGTCGAGATCGCCTATCGCGAGGCTGGCGATCCGGCGCGCCCCGCCGTGCTGCTGCTGCACGGCTTCCCCACCTCGTCGCACATGTTCCGCGAGCTGATCCCGGCGCTCGCCGAGCGCTACCACGTGCTGGCGCCGGACTATCCCGGCTTCGGCGCCTCCGCCATGCCCTCGGTCGAGAGCTTCGACTACAGCTTCGACACCTTCGCGCGCCTCATGACCGCGCTGCTCGACGAGAAGGGCATCGATCGCTACGCCGCCTACGTGATGGACTACGGCGCGCCGGTCGGCTACCGCATGTTCGCCGCCGACCCCGACCGCGTTCTCGGCTTCGTCATCCAGAACGGCAATGCCTACGAGGGCCTGCCGGAGGGCTGGAACGACATCCGCGCCTACTGGGCCGATCCCTCGCCGGCCAACGCTGAGAGGTTGCGCGCCTTCCTGACGCTGGAGGGCACCATCTGGCAGTTCACCGCCGGCACCAGGGACCGCACGAGGATCAGCCCGGACAACTTCTGGCACGTGCAGTACCTGCTCGACCGCCCCGGCAACCAGGCGATCCAGCTCGCGCTGTTCTACGACTACCGCAACAACGTCGCGCTCTATCCGCAATGGCAGGCGCTGTTCCGCGAGCACCAGCCGCCGGCCCTGGTGGTCTGGGGCAACAACGACCCGCTGTTCCCGGGTTACCTCGCCGAGGGCTATCGGCAGGACCTCAAGGACGTCGAGTTCCACCTCCTCGACACCGGCCACTTCGCGCTGGAAGAAGAGGGCGCCTTCATCGCCGAGCGCATGCTGGCTTTCCTGGATAGGGTGACGCAGGAGTGAGTTGCCAGCTTTGGCCACTGACAGAGCCTCAGCATCTCCGCTAGACTACGTCCATGAGCGAGATCGTGAACCTGCGCGAAGCGCGCAAGCGCAAGGCGCGCGCGGAGAAGGAAGCCGAGGCAACAGCGAACCGCCGCAAGTTCGGCCGCACCAAAGCCGAGCGCAAGCAGAGCGAGGCGGAGCGCGCCAAGGCCGCGCGCGACCTCGACGGCAAGAAACGCGATTAGCTTCTAGTCGACCACCTTGCCGGGATTCATCAGGGCCTCGGGGTCGAATGCCTGCTTCACGCTGCGCAGGAGGTCCAGCTCGACCGCCGTCTTGAAGCGCGCGTTCTCCGCCACCTTCATATAGCCGATGCCATGTTCGGCCGAGATGGAGCCGTCCATCTCGACGACCAGCTCGTGCACCGCGCGGCTGACCTCCTCCCAGCGCGCGAGGTAGGCCGCGCGTTCGGCGCCCTCCGGCTGCGACAGGTTGAAATGAATGTTGCCGTCGCCGACGTGGCCGAAGGGCACCGGGCGGATGCCCGGCACCATCGCCTCGACCAGCGCCGTGGCGCGCGCGATGAACTCCGGCACCCGGGAGACGGCCACCGCGACGTCGTGCTTGATGGAGCCGCCCTCGAACTTCTGCGCCTCGACGATGCCTTCGCGGATGGCCCAGAACGCCGCGGCCTGGCGCGCGTTGGCAGCGAGCGCCGCGTCGCCGACCAGCCCGTCCTCGACGGCTGCCGCCAGGAACTCCTCCAGGCTCTCGCGCAGGGAGCCGTCGGCGCGGCCGGAAGCGAGCTCGACCAGCACGTACCAGCCGCTGCGCCCGGCGAGCGGGTCCTCGATGCCGGGGACGTGCTTCAGGGCGAAGTCGAGGCCGATGCGCGGGATCAGCTCGAAGGCATTCACGCGGTCGCCGGTGGCGGCGCGCGCCCGCGCCAGCAGCTCGACCGCCGCGGCGGGATCGCGCACCGCCACGAAGGCGACCTCGGTCTCGGCCGGGCGCGGGAAGAGCTTCAGGCAGGCGGCGGTGATGATGCCGAGCGTGCCCTCGGCGCCGATGAAGAGGTGCTTCAGCGCATAGCCGGTGTTGTCCTTGCGCAGCGCGCGCAGGCCGTTCCACACGCGCCCGTCCGGCAGCACTACCTCGAGGCCGAGCACGAGATCGCGCGCGGTGCCGTAGCGCAGCACGTGCACGCCGCCGGCATTGGTCGAGAGGTTGCCGCCGATCTGGCACGAGCCCTCGGCGCCGAGGCTCAGGGGGAAGAGGCGGTCGGCCTCGACCGCAGCCTGCTGCACCTGCTGCAGGATGCAGCCGGCCTCCACGGTGATCGAGTAGTCGACCGGGTCGACCTTGCGGACGCGGTTGAGGCGCCCGAGGCTAAGGATAGCCGCGTTGTCCTCGGCGAAGGGCACCGCGCCGGCAACGAGGCCGGTGTTGCCGCCCTGCGGCACGATGGCGACGCCGGCAGCGCGGCAGAGCTTCACGGCGGTGGCGACTTCCTCGGTGGAGGCGGGGCGGACCACGAAGGGCGTTGTGCCCTTGTAGCGCCGACGCTGCTCTTCCAGGTAGGGTGCGACCTCCTGCGGATCGCTGACCACGCCCTTGTTGCCGAGCGCGGCGACGAGGCGCTGCTTCAGGGCGGGAAAGTCGGGGGCTTTGGTGGGACGCGCATCCATGGCAGGCAATCTAGAGGGGGTGAGGGGTGGTGGCGAGTCCCCACCTTCGTTGCATTTTTCTTGTCACCCGCGGCCTTGATCCGCGGGTCCATCTCTCGGTTCGCTGGAGCGGTGCGAGCGTCATGATGGATTGCCGGGTCAAGCCCGGCAACGACAGTCGGAAATGGGTGTATAGCCGACGAGATCACCCCCGCGGCGCTGCCGCCCGGCGCAGGCGGTCGTTGATGGCCGCGCCCAGGCCCTTCGTCGGGATCGGCATCACCACAATGGCCCGCACGGGCAGGGCATCGAGGCGGTGCAGGTAGTCGAAAAGGTGCGCCGCCGCCTCCGTGAGGTCGCCCGCCGGGCTGAGGTTCAGCGTTGCCGCCGCGCTTCTCGGCACCTCCGGCCCGAAGGCGAGCAGCGCCTCATCGGCGGCCACAGACGTTGCGTCCAGACGCACCGGGTGCCCCGGCGCATAGTGGCTGAGCAACATGCCCGGACCCTTGAGGCCGCCTCCGCCGCTCTCCGCCGCTTCTCCCACCTCGCCAATTAAAGGGGTCAGGTCTTGCGTAGTGATGGAGCCGGGACGCAGGATCGCCGCGCGCGCGCCGCTAAGATCCAACACCGTGGACTCGAGGCCGACGGCGCAGGGACCGCCGTCGAGGATCAGCGGCACGCGGGCGCCGAGCGAGGCGGCGACATGGCCGGCCGTGGTCGGGCTGATGC
>DATCXZ010000420.1:0-12116 GCA_036570545.1 Kiloniellaceae bacterium | reverse complement strand
GAGCGGGATCACGTGGTCGCCCTGCTTCAGCGACTTGACCCCCGGCCCGATCTCGACCACCACCCCGGCGCCCTCGTGGCCGAGGATCGCCGGGAACTCCCCCTCCGGGTCGTCGCCCGACAGCGTGAAGGCATCGGTGTGACAGATCCCCGTCGCCTTCACCTCGACCAGCACCTCGCCCTCCTTCGGGCCCTCGAGCTGCACCGTCGTCACCTCCAGCGGCTTGCCCGCCGCCACCGCCACCGCCGCACGCACGTCCATAGTCGACCTCTCCCGGGAAAGCGCCTGGCCCGAAGGCGGCGCACGATTGCATCGCATTCAGCGTCGGCCCGTTGTCGACCGATCCCCTTGTTTTTACGGGAAACGCGGTGCGGCCCTCCATAGTCCTAAAGTACGCCCCGACACCGGCGGGCGCGCAGGCAAGCACAACTCCGGCTATAGCACTTTCGGCCTATTTAGGGCCGGCGCGGCCTGCTCGATAATCGCTCTCAACTTCTCCCAGAACGAGAACGGCCCAGACCGAAAAGTGAAGGCCGTGGGAGAGCGGGAGGATTTTTGCCTAAGCGACTGCTTGCCACCGCCGGACTGATCCTGGTCGCCCTGGCGATGGGACCGACCGTTGCAGCCGCTGCGACGACGAAGCTCGACCTGCCCATCGTTTTCCTGACGCGCGCCGAGGAGCCGCGCCTGCCGCTGGCCTTCGTGGACCCGGTGGTGGAGGACCCCGGCGTCTGGGGCGCGCGGCTGGCGATCAAGGACAACCAGACCACCGGCAGCTTCCTCGGCCACAAGTATGAGCTGGTCGAGGTCACGGTGCCGGCGGACGGCGACGCCGCCGCCGTCTTCGGCGAGCAGGTCGCCGCCGGGCGCAGCCTCTTCATCGCCGATCTGCCACGCGATGACCTGCTGGCCATCGCCGGACATCCCGAGGCACCGGACACGCTGATCTTCAACGGCCGCGTCGGCGACGACGACCTGCGCGTCGCCACCTGCTTCCCGCACGTCTTCCACACGGCGCTCAGCCGCGCCATGCGCGCCGATGCGCTGGTGCAATTCCTGGTGTGGAAGAAGTGGACCGACCTCTTCCTCCTCGCCGGCGACACCGCGGGCGACCAGGCCTATGCCGAGGCGATCCATCGCGCGGCAAAGAAGTTCGGCGCCGAGATCGTTGCCGAGGAGAGCTATGCCTACGACCCCATCGCACGGCGCACCGACAGCGGCCACATCCAGGTTCAACGCCAGATGCCGCTGGCGACGCAGGGCGCGGGCGACGACTACGACGTGCTGGTCGCCATCGACGAGAATGAGATCTTCGGCGAGTACCTGCCCTTCAATACCTACGCGCCTCGGCCGGTCGTCGGCACCCACGGACTGGTGCCGATGGCGTGGCACCGCGTGCAGGAGCAGTGGGGCTCGACGCAGATTCAGCACCGCTTCATCGAAGTGGCCGGCCGCTGGATGGAGGAGCGCGACTACGGCGCCTGGCTGGGCGTGCGCGCCATTGGCGAGGCGGTTACCCGCACCAGCAGCGCCGACCTCACCAAGCTGCGCGACTATCTGCGCGGCGAAGACTTCGCGCTCGGTGGCTTCAAGGGGGTCGGCCTTTCTTTCCGGCCCTGGAACCAGCAGCTGCGCCAGCCGGTGCTGCTGGTGAACAAGCGGGTGCTGGTCTCGGTGTCGCCGCAGCCGGGCTTCCTGCACCAGCGCACGCCGCTCGACAGCCTGGGCTACGACGAGCCGGAGTCCGACTGCGCGCTGCAGTGAAAGAACCGACAACAAGAACAAGCGGGAGAACGACACCGATGCGAAATGGAATCAAAGCAGGCCTTGCAGCCTTTGCCTGCGCCGCGCCCCTGGCACTGCCCGCCGAGGCGATGACGATCTTCGTCTCCAACGAGAAGGGCAACTCCATCTCCGTCGTGAACGGCGAGACGCTGGAGGTGACCGACACCGTCGAGGTCGGCAACCGGCCGCGCGGCATCGCGCTCAGCCCCAACCACCGCTTCCTCTACATCTGCGCCAGCGACGACGACCACATCGAGGTGATGGATACCGCGAGCCTGGAGATCGTCGGCACCCTGCCCTCCGGCCCCGACCCGGAGCTGCTGGTCATCTCGCCGGACGGCAAGCGACTCTACGCCGCCAACGAGGACGACAACCTGGTGACCGTGATAGACCTCGAGAGCGGTACCGCCGTCGCGGAGATTCCGGTCGGCGTCGAGCCCGAGGGCATGGGCGTCAGCCCCGACGGCAAGACCATCGTGAACACCTCCGAAACCACCAACATGGCGCACTTCATCGACGCCGAGACTTTCGAGATCAAGGGCAACGTGCTGGTCGACCAGCGCCCGCGCATCGCCGAGTATACCGACGACGGGGCAGAGGTGTGGGTGTCCGCCGAGATCGGCGGCACGGTCAGCGTCATCGATGCGGACAGCCTCGAGATCAAGAAGAAGATCACCTTCTCGGTACCGGGGCTGCAGCCCGAGGCCCTGCAGCCGGTGGGCGTGCGCATCCTCTCCGATCGCAGCAAGGCCTACGTCGCCCTCGGCCCGGCCAACCGCGTCGCCGTCGTCGACGCCCAGAGCTATGAGGTGCTCGACTACATTCTGGTCGGTCAGCGCGTGTGGCAGCTCGCGCTCTCGCCCGACGAGAAGCAACTGTTCACGACCAACGGCGTCAGCAACGACATCACAGTTATCGACGTGGAGCGCGACAAGGCCCGCAAATCCATCCCCGTCGGCAGCTATCCCTGGGGCGTGGCAGTGATGCCGTGACCTCCCATCCTCCCGCTGGAGACAGTAAGAAATGAAAACGAGCCTTCCCTCCTCCTTCCGCCCCGCCGCGCTGGCGGCAGTATTCTGCGCCACCATCGGACTGGCGGCCCTTCCGTCCGGCGAAGCCCGCGCCGAGGGCTACCTGGCGACCCAGCCGACCGAGCTGGAGGAACTGGTGCTGGGCACCGACATGATCGGCTACAACGTCTCGGTGAAGGAGTACAGTCTGGAGACGGGCCAAGCCTACAGCCTGCTGATCAAGTCTTCCGGCGTGAAGGAATACGCCATCGTCGCGCCGGACTTCTTCGACTACATCTGGCTGCGCAAGGTCGAGGCCGGCGGCCTGGAGATCAAGGCCAACTCGCTTTACGAGATCGAATTCGAGGAGGAAGGCGAGGCCGAGCTCTTCTTCGTGCCGATCCGCCCCGGCACCTACGAGCTCTATGCAAAGGGATTGAAGGACAAGGGCACCTCGGTCACCATAAACGTGAAATGACCCTGCGGGCGACAACATTCCTCTGTCTGGCGATCCTGACACTGCCCGCCGCGGCGCGGGCAGCCGCCTCCTCCCAGGACCCGGACTGGCCCTGCATCCAGCGCCTGGTTCCGCGCATCGTGGCGGCACAGGTCTGGGCGGGGCCGGAGCCGGACGCTGCGGCGTGGAACGACGACCGCGAGATCGCCCGCCTCGGCGCCAGGCTCGCCGCCCGGCGCACGCCGATCGAGGAGACCGAGAAGCTGGTCGAGGCCTTTGCAGAGGCGCAGCCGAAGCAAGCGTTGAACGCCAAGCTGACGGCGCTCTTCGGCCGCACGCTGGAAGTCATCAACCGGGATCGCGCCTCGATCATCGCCGGCATCAAGCGCTTCTCGGTCCGCCAGCGCGAGCTGGCCGAGCGCATTCGCGAGGCGCGCGCCACGGTGGAGCAGAATGCCGGCGCCGCGGCGGCGAACGACGATCTCACCGAGCAGCTCAATTGGAGCATCCGCATCTTCGACGAGCGCGAGAAGTCGATGACCTACCTCTGTGAGCAGCCGGTGCTGCTGGAGCAGCGCGCCTTCGCCCTGGGCCGCACCATCTACTTCTTCGTGGAGGACTGAGGATGCCGTGGTGGCGCCGCCTTCTGCTGCCGGCCATCCTCCTGGCCATCGCCGCGACTTCGCCGCCGGCAGAGGCCGCGGAGCAGGCTGACGGCCTGGAAGGCTTGACGCCGGGATCGCCGGCCGAAGGCATCTACGGCCGCGACCACCTGGCGCTGCTGCCCGACAAGGCGGTGCTGGTGTTCGACTATCGCTTCGACGGCAGTCTGCTGGAACAGCCGTTCAGTGACGACGTGGTGCTCGACTTCATGCGCCACCGCGACGACCGCGGCTTCGATGTTGATGCCACCCTTTTCCCGCAGAGCCGCAAGTTGCAGATCGGGCCGATCTCGGCGGCCGAAGTGAACCCTATCCTGCTGATCTTCTTTCAGCGCGACGTCACGCAGATGAGCAACGGCACCGGCGGCAGCCAGCACTACTTCCGCAATACCATCCGCCGCGTGCTGCAGACATCCGACCCCGCGAGCATCCGCGATACCACCATCGACCTCGGCGGCGAGCGGGTGGCGGCGACCGAAATCTCCTTCCGCCCCTTCGCCAACGATCCCAACCGCGCGCGCCTGCGCGAGTTCGCCGACAAGTCCTATCACGTCATCATCTCCGACGCCGTGCCGGGCGGCATCTACGAGGTGCAGGCGGAGACGCCCGAGGGGGATGGCGAGGGCGTGCTGCTGCGGGAGACCTATCGCTTCCGGGAGATGCGCCCATGAGATCCACGCTGTTCGCCGTGCCGCTCGCGCTCGCTGTGCTGCTCGCCGCCCCCGCCGGGCGCGCCAACGACTACCCGACCGAGGTGATTGCCGACTATGTGCTGGCCTGCATGGCCGCCAACGGCAACACCGCGGAGGCGCTGCGCCAGTGCTCCTGCTCGATCGACGTCCTCGCCTCGCTGCTCGACTACAAGGATTATTCCAAGGCCGAAACGGTGCTGCGCATGCGCCAGGTGCGCGGTGGCGGCGAGAAGATGGCTCTGTTCCGCGAGACGCCCTTCGCCAAGAGCACCATAGACCGCCTGCGCCGCGCCCAGGTTGAGGCGGAGGTGCGCTGCTTTCTCTAGGGGCCTGCTTTCTCTAGGACGCTGCCGGCCACGGATGTGCTAGCATCGGCGCCGAGGCAGGGCCGTGCAAAGACGGTCGCGGACACGCCGAGCCCGCAGGGAAGAAACAGCCAGGGGACGGCCCATGGCAACGCTGGAAACCGAACGCTCGCCTATCGAGCAGGCCATGCCGACCGCGCGCCCCGCCATCTGTAGGGCCTGGTCGGCGGCGCGCAACCCTGCGCGCGTCATCGAGGAGCTGACCGCCGGCATCGCCAACTGCGACCCGGCGCTGATCACCGTCTTCGTCTCCTCGAACCTGCCCTACGAGGATATCGTGGCGCCCTTGTCGGCAATCTATCCGGAGGTGCCGCTGGTCGGCTGCACCACCGCCGGCAGCCTGACCTGCGACAGCTACGAGGCCGACGGTTCCATCGCCATCGCCTTCGACCGCGCGGCCTTCAGCTTCGAGACCTGCCTGCTGACCGCGTTGCGCAGCTATTCGATGGCGCAGGGCGGCGAAGCGATCGAAGCGGCCTACTTCCGCCTGCTGCGCAAGCTGGAGCCCGAGCGCGAGAACTTCTTCGCCATGCTGCTGGTCGACGGGCTGTCGCGCCGTGAGGAGGAGATTGCCGCCAGCACCTACGCCGCGCTCGACGAGGTGCCGATCTTCGGCGCCTCGGCCGGCGACAACCTGAATTTCGACACCACTCAGATCTTCTATAACGGCGACGTGCTGGAAGACTCGGCGCTGGTCGTGATCGGCGCCTCCAACCGCCAGATGGAGGTCTTCAAGTTCGAGCACTTCCGCCCCACCGAGCAGAAGATCGTGGTGACCTCGGCCGATCCCGAGCGCCGTGTCGTGTGGTCGCTGAACGCAGAGCCGGCCGCCGAGGAGTATGCGCGTCTTATCGGGAGCACCATGGAAGACCTCACGCCAGAGGTCTTTGCCGCCAATCCGCTCCTGGTGCGCATCGGCGGCGAATACCACGTGCGCGCCATACAGCAGGTTGACCGCGAGGGGGCGCTGCACTTCTACTGCGCGGTCGACGAGGGCATCGTGCTCACCCTCGCCCATCCGGAGGACATGCGCGACAACCTGGTGCAGAACATGGAGCGCATCAGTGAGCGCATCGGCGCGCTCGACACCGTGTTGTGCTTCGACTGCATCCTGCGCCGCCTGGAGGCAGAGCGCCTCGGCATCAAGGATGATCTGCTGCCGATCTTCAGCCGCTACAACATGATCGGTTTCAACACCTACGGCGAGCAGTACCGCTTCCTGCACCTGAGCCAGACCCTGACCGGCCTCGCCATCGGTACGGCGCGCTCCGGGGCCGAGCCGTGACCGCCGCCCCGCGCGCCGCCGACCAGCCCGGCGCGCTCGAGGCGCGCATCGCGGAGCTGGAGCGCGAAAACGCCAAGCTGACGACGGTGCGCGATGCGCTGATCCGCCAGGTCGACCGCAGCCACGACTTCACCGGCAATGCCTACAAGCTGTTCCAGTCTGTGGCCGAGCTGGAAACCAGCGTCGAGAAGCGCATCCAGCGCCTCGCCCGCGCCATGAGCGAGGCCAAGATCGCCCGCCAGCAGCTCCAGCAGGCGATCGACGCCATCGGCGAGGGCTTTATCCTCTACGACAGCAATGATCGCATCGTTCTGTGCAATCACAAGTACCGCGACTTCTTCCCACTGCTCGGCGACCTGCTGAAGCCGGGAACCCACTTCAGGGACATCATCCAGGCAGCGGCCGAGGCCGGCGTGATCGTGGAGGCGGTGACCGACCCCGACGCCTGGATCACCTCCCGCATCGAGTACCATCGCCGCAAAAGCTGCCAGTTCCAGCAGCTCCTGAGCGACGGCCGCTGGATTCAGATCAGCGAGCGCGCGACCAACGACGGCGGCCGCGTGACCATCGTCACCGAGATCACCCACTTCCGCCGCCTGGAAGAAACCAGCCGCCTCACCAAGATGGCCGAGCAGTCGGGGCTGCTGGCAACCACGGTAGCCAACATCGCCCAGGGCGTCGTCGTCTTCGATCCCGAGCTGAAGCTGGTGGCGTGGAATGCCCAGGCGGCGATGCTGCTGAACCTGCCCTATGCCGGCATGCATGCCGGCATGCGCCTGAAGGATGTCGCCAGGCAGGTCTGGCGCTATGGCGCCGAGGTATCCAGGGACCGTCGCCGCGAAGCCTATGCCTGGATCGGCAACGTGAAGAAGCGCCATCCTCTGCGCGTCGAGCTCGCCTACCGCGGCCGCCGCTTCGTCGCCGCCAACTTCCGCAGCATGCCGGACGACAGCTTCGTCGTCACCATGACCGATGTCACCGCGCAGATCAAAGCGGCCAAGCTGCTGGAGCAGAGCAAGGAGGAACTGGAGAAGCGCGTCGATGAGCGCACCCGCGAGCTGCGCCGCCTCAATGAGATCCTGCAGGACGAGGTGCGCCGCCATGAGCAGACGGCGGCCGACCTGGAGCGCGCGCGCAAGGCCGCCGAGGCGGCCAACCTAGGCAAGACGCGCTTCCTCGCCGCAGCCAGCCACGACCTCCTGCAGCCGCTGAACGCGGCACGCCTCTACCTGTCGGCGCTGGAGGCTTCGCCGCTCGTAGACCCCGGCGCCCGCGGGCTGCTCGACAACATCGGCAAGGCCTTCCAGTCGACCGAGGCGCTGCTCAGCACGCTGCTGGATATCTCCAAGATGGATGCCGGCGGCTATCATCCGCGCGTCGCGCCGGTCAACGTCGGCGAGCTCTTCGAAACCCTGGAAGCGGAGTTCGGCGCGCTTGCCCGCCAGAAGGGCCTGCGCCTGCGCCGGGTCGCCTGCTCGGCGGTGGTGCGCTCCGACGCCCAGCTCCTGCGCCGCATCGTGCAGAACCTGTTGTCCAACGCCCTCAAGTACACCGACAGCGGCAGCATCCTGCTCGGCGCGCGCCGCCGCGGCGAGACCCTCTCGATCGAGATTCACGACACCGGCCCGGGCATCGCCGCCGAGTACCACCAGGCCATCTTCGAGGAGTTCCGCCGTGTCTCGCCGGCCGGGACGCGGGCCAGCGGCCTCGGACTCGGTCTTGCCATCGTGAAGCGCGCCGCCGACCTGCTGGGCCACCAGGTGGCCCTCAACTCGCACGTCGGACGCGGCTCCGGATTCTCGCTGACCGTGCCGCTGCTGCCGCCGGGCGCGCGCGAGGATGCCGACGACGTCGCCGGTTTCGACCACCTGCAGCGCCCTGAGGCGCCGCACGACCGGCATGCGACGCTGCTGGGCGACGGGCCGCTCTTCGTGCTGGAGAACGACGCCGGCGTCGCCGACGCGATGACGACGCTGTTCGACTACTGGAACCTGCCGAGCGTGCGGGCGGCGTCCTATCCGGCGCTGCTGGAGATCGCGCAGTGCAACGCAGTGACCCCGATGGCCATCATCGCCGACCTGCACCTGGACGGCACGATCGACGGCATCGACGCCATCCTACTGCTGCGCGAGCGCCTCGGCCGCAAGGTGCCGGGCATCCTGGTGACCGCCGATCAGTCGCATGAGGTGAAGGAACGCGCCAAGGCCACGGGCATCGAATACTTCTCGAAGCCCATGAAGCCGGCGCAGCTACGCGCCTATCTGTCTCACCTGTCGGCCGAAGCCAGGGTGGCCTCCGCGGCCGCCATGGGCGCCGAGACCTGAGCGAGCGCGCCGCGCTGCGCCAGCAGCACCGCCTGCATGCGCGAGGAAACCTCGAGCTTCTTCAGGATCGCCGAGACATGGGCCTTCACAGTGGACTCGCTGATCGACAGCTCGTAGGCGATCTGCTTGTTCAGCAGCCCCTCGCCCAACAGGCGCAGCACGGTGGTCTGCTGCGGAGTTAGGCTGCCGATGACGCGGGAGACCTGGTTGAAGGCCTCCAACTCCTCCGGAGCGCGGGGCGCCCGGCACGTCTCGAAGGCGGTTTTACCGGCCAGCACCGCGCGCACTGCCAACACGATCTCGGCGGCGCTCGACTTCTTGGTGACGTAGCCGAGCGCCCCATAGCTGCGCGCCATCTCGGCGAGCCGCGCGTCTTCCAGGCCGGACAGCACCAGGATCGGAATCCTGGGGGCTTCCTTGCGCAACTGCAGCAGACCCTGGAAGCCGTCGACGTCGGGCAGCTTGAGGTCCAGCAACACCAGGTCGAGGTCTTCGAGCTGCCGCACGGTCTGCAGCGCCTCGGCCGCCGAGTGCGCCTGCAGCAGCTCGCAGGGCTCGAAGGCGCTTTTCAGCATGCCTTCCAGGGCAGAGCATACGAGGGGGTGGTCGTCGACGATCAAGAAGAGCATCGCGTTGCTTCCTCCCTTGCGCGGCCCTGATTTTTCTCCGGGCGGGCCGCTTTCTTATTGATCCACAGCTTAGTGAACCCACCGGCAGGCGCGCAATTCAAAATTGTGGCAGCCTCTTCCTTCCCTACCGGACGTAGGTATTCAGTCTTGCCGCAGCTTCGACGCAGGGCGCCTTCAGAGTGCGCCCAGGTTGCCCCGCGGTGGCGGTCGTTGCGAGGGCCAAAAACCGGACATGCCGGGGCGCAATCTGCGGTCCGCAGTGCTGACCGGGCGGAACGGGGATCAGGCTGCCTTGTGCGCCCGCGTCCGGCTCGCCGCCACAACCTCTACGATCTTTCGGTTGAAGGCCGGGGGTCGTCTGGATTGCGGCCGGCAACCAGGCGTCGCTCCCCGTCACCTCGGCGACTTCTCCAATGAGCGCCGGCCCAATGAGCGCCGGGATTGCCCCGGGACGGCGATTTCCGGTCGACAACGTCGCCGCCGATCCGTGACGCAAGCGAGCGATAGAAACAATCTGTAACAATTTGTTAGTTTACGGTATCACCATAATGCCAGCAGTGGATTGATCCGCCGCGTCTTCTGTCGTAAATCTCGGGCCGGCATCGATGGGCGCACTTGCCCGACTCCGGCGTCGTGGCCTTGCGCATGGGGCCCCAGAGGTGCCTTGGGGGAATGTTTTGGTCGGAGAATCCAGACAAGCCAACGTCTTGGCGTCGTCACTGGTGCAATAGGGCTGCAGAACATTCAATTCTGCGATGAAGCTCACGATGTCAGGACGTAAATTGGCGTCCAGGGCCTGGGGTGACTGACCTCAGCGACCTATGGGCAAGAAAGACCTTGTGAGGCCGGGAAAAGTGGCCAAGTGAGGGAATTCCTCTGGCCGGGGGCCGGAGTCCGCCAGCAGGACGCGGGGGCAGAGAGCCTGAGAGTGGGTAGACGCCTGAGAGTAGGTAGACTAGGGATCAATTAATGCCAAGTACCACGGCATCTACGAACAGCAACCTGTCCTTTCGCATTGCAGAGTTCGAGACGCTCGTCGACGGGTTGGACTACGCCGCCAGCGGCGAAACCGGATGCAATTTCTTCTCGCCTCGAGGCGAGCTACAGGACAGCCTGACTTACTGTGAAATCCGCGACCGCGCCGTCGCGCTTGCTCAACGCCTCTCCCGCACCGGCGTCGAGCGCGGAGCGCGGGTCGCCTTGGTCGCCGAAACTGGCCCCGACTTCCTCATCTTCTTCTACGGCTGCCAGTACGCCGGCCTCATCCCGGTGCCGCTGCCCTTGACCATTCACCTGGGCGGCCACGACGCCTACGTCGACCGCCTGCGCACCATGATCGCCAAGGCCGGAGCGGAGATCGCGGTCGGGCCGGCCGACATGCTGCACTACCTGAAGGAGGCTGCGGCCGACGGGCGCATGGTGGGCACGCCCGGCGACTTCTACTCCCTGCCCGCCGAGGGCGGCGACCTGCGGCCCTTCGGCAAGGATGAGGCCTGCTATATCCAGTATTCCTCCGGCAGCACCAGCCTGCCGCGCGGCGTCTTCGTTTCGCAGCGCGCGATCACCAGCAACGCCCGCGGCATCGGCCGGCACGGCCTGAGCCTGCGCCCCGGCGACCGCGCCACCTCCTGGCTGCCGCTCTATCACGACATGGGCCTGGTCGGCTTCTGCCTCACCCCCATGCTGAGCCAGATCACCATCGACTACCTGGCGACCAAGAGCTTCGCGCTGCGGCCGCTGACCTGGCTGAAGCTGATCTCGCAGCATGGCGGCACCATCTCCTTCAGCCCGACCTTCGGCTACGATCTCTGCGCCACGCGCGGCCTCAACGGCTCGGCCAAGACCATCGACCTGTCGCGCTGGCGCGTCGCCGGTATCGGCGGCGAGATGGTGCGCGCCGAGACGCTCGAGCGCTTCTCCCAGACCTTTGCCGTTACCGGCTTCTCGCCCAAGGCCTTCCTGCCGAGCTACGGCCTCGCCGAATCCACCCTGGCAGTGACCTTCGCGCCGCTCGACCGCGGCGTCGAGGTCGACCGCATCGACCAGGACCACTACACCCATACCGGCAACGTCGAGCCGGTACTCCGTCGCGCGAACGGCAAGGCCAACGGCAAGAACCGCGCCGCGCGCTCCTTCGTGATCTGCGGCGGCGCGATGCCGGGCCACGAGGTCGAGGTGCGCAGCGAGAAGAACGACCGCCTGACCGACCATCATGTGGGCCGCATCGTGGTGCGCGGGCCGAGCGTGATGGACGGCTACTACAACGACCCGCACGCCACCGCGGCGGTCACCACGCCCGACGGCTGGCTCGATACCGGCGACCTCGGCTACATGATCGACGGCCGTCTGGTGGTGACCGGGCGGCGCAAGGACCTGGTGATCCTCAACGGCCTGAATATCTGGCCGCAGGACGTCGAGTGGGCGGTGGAAGCGCTCGAGGATGTGCGCGGCAGCGACGTCGCCTGCTTCTCGGTCATCGAGCCCGACGACAACGAGCGCATGATCGTCGTGCTGCAGTGCCGCCTGCACGACGCGGCGGCGCGCGAGAACCTGCGCAAGCGCGTGGCGGCCACCGTTCGACGCACCTGCGGGGCCGATTGCCGAGTCGTCCTGGTGCCGCCGAAGACGCTGAAGTTCACCTCCTCCGGCAAGCTCAGCCGCTCCGCGGTGAAGCAGGACTACATCTCCGGAGAGATCTGCGACCTCAATCTCGTCCACAGGGGACAAAACGATCCCGCCCCGGCCTATTCCGAGCAGCGCAGCTAGCCCGTCGGCCTCCCACGGCATCCTGCCGGCCCGCCACTGGCGGGTCTCCTCAGCCCTGCCATGACCAACGCTCCGCGCCCGCGCGGCTGCGTCGCGCTGACCGGCGCGACCGGCTTCGTCGGCGGCCACCTGCTGCGCCGG
>DATCXZ010000419.1:0-2026 GCA_036570545.1 Kiloniellaceae bacterium | reverse complement strand
CGCGCCGCTGCCGTCGTCCGGGGCGTCCGGGGCGGCCGGGGCCTCGCCGTCCTTGGGCTTGCCGAAGAGGATATCGATCCTGGCGTCCTTGCGCAGGTCGTCGTAGACCGCGGAGGCCGCCTGCTGCTCCAGCTCGCCGCGGAGTTGCGGCTCGACCGCTTCCTTGGCCGGAGGCTCGGTCATGGCGCTCTCCTCGACCTTGATGACGTGCCAGCCGAACTGGGTCTTCACCGGCGCCTTGGAGTGGCTGCCGACCTCCATGGCGAAGGCGGCGTCGGAGAACTCCGGCACCATATCGCCGGCCTTGAAGGGCGGCAGCTCGCCGCCGCTGGTGCCGCTCGGCCCGGTCGAGCGCTCCTTGGCCAGCTCGGCGAAGTCGGCACCGCCGTCGAGCGCGACGATCACCTCCTTGGCCGCCTCCTCGGTTTCCACCAGGATATGGCGCGCCTTGAGCTGGCGCTCCGGCGGGTTCTCCTTGAGGAAGTCCTGGTAGGCGGTCTCCACCTGCGCGTCGGTCACCCGCTCGTCGATGGCGCGCTGCAGGTAGATCTGGCCGATGATGAGGTCCTCGATCTCGCCGACCCGCCGCCGCACCTCGCCGTCGCCGGAAAGGCCGGACGACCGCCCGGCCGCGATGGTGAGCTGGTTGTTCACCAACTGGTCGAGGATCTGCGGCATCAGAAGCTGCACCTGGGCCTGGAGCTGCGGCGGTAGCTGCTGGATGAAGGCCGAGAGATCCGCCTCGTAGAGGTTCTCGCCGTTCACCACCGCGATCACCTCGCCCTTTTCGGCCTCAATGGCGGTGCTGTCGTCGGCGGTCGGTGTGGCCTCGGCGGCCTTGTCCTCTGCCGTCCCTTGGGCGCCGGGCGCGCCGTCGGCGACGGCGGCTTCCTGACCGGCGCCGATGCCGGGCAGCAGGCCCGGCGGCACGACCTGCGGCGCAATGACGAGGGCGGCGACCGCCCCCAGCAGGGCGGCGCCGATCAGGGCGGCGTTCAGGGACGTTTTCGACATGGAGTTCTCCTTTGGGGGTAAGCGGGGCCGGGAGCCGTCAGGCTCCCCGGCGCATCATCGGATCCGAAAGACTGCGGCGGCGCGGGGCAGCAGGCACCGCTGTGCGCTCACTGCTGTACGCTCACTGGGCCGCTGGCGGCACGGCGCCCCCATCTTCCGGAAACATTTCGAGCGAGGCCCGGTCGCGCAGGCCGAGCAGCAGGCGGTCCACCGCCGCCTTGGTTGCCTCCTCGCGCAGCTTTTCCTCCATGTCGAGGAACGAGGGAATGTCGTCGGCGCGGCGGTCGACCAGCAGGATGATGTGCCAGCCGAACTCCGTGCGCACCGGGGCTCGCGTGTACTGACCCGGCTCGAGCGCCAGCGCGGCCCCGGCGAAGTCCGGCGGCATGCGACTGGGATGGAAGTAGCCGAGGTCGCCGCCACGCGCCGCCGACGGGCCCTGCGACAGCTCGGTCGCCAGGGAGATGAAGACCTCGCCGCCGTCGAGACGCTCGATTGCCGCGACCGCTGCCTCCTCGCTGTCGAGCAGGATATGGCGGGCGCGAATCTCGCGGTCGGCGCGGCGGGCCGCCACCAAAGCATCGTAGCGCTCCCGCAGCGCCGCGGTGGTGACGGTCTCCGCCAGATGACGCTCGAGCAGCGCGCTCGACAGCACACGATCCTCGAAGGCGGCGATGCGCTGGCGCACTTCGGAGTCCTCCGCGAGACCTTCGGCGCGCGCCGCATCGGCCAGCAGGCGCAGGTCGACCAGACGGTCGAGCAGCGCCGGGAACATGGATTCGATCTGCTCGCGGTAGCGCTCCGGCAGATCGTTGGTCGAGGCGATCACCTCGGCCCAGCGGATTTCGTGCCCATTCACCCGCGCGACCACCGGATTCTCGACCTTCATCTGCTCGAAGGCTTCCCTCAGGCGGGCGACCTCGGCGCCGGCCGGCTGACTCGCCGGCGGCGCCTCCGGCAGCGGAAGCTCCCCGCCTTCCGCCAGCGCGAGGCCGGGCAGCGCGATTCCGGA
>DATCXZ010000418.1:0-12312 GCA_036570545.1 Kiloniellaceae bacterium | reverse complement strand
CCGTCGCCCAGCAGCGCGCGCAGCGGCAACTCCGGCGAGAGGCGCAGGCGCAGCGGCGAGTCGGCGGGCGCGATCAGCACCAGCCGGTTGGACAGCAGCGGCATGCGGCTGCCCGCCGCCAGCATCTGCTGCTCGTCCAGGCGGTCCATCCACTCGACGTTGGCGGAGAGGAAGATGTCCGCCGGCGCGCCCTGCGCGATCTGCCGCGCGAGGGTGGAGGAGGAGGCGAGCACCGGGCGCAGCGCGCCGCCGGTCTTCGCGGCGTAGGCCTGGGCAATGTCGTTGACAGCATCGGTGGTGCTGGCGGCGGCGAAGATGGTGACCGGCTCACCGCTCGACTGCGATAGGGCCGGGAGCGGCGCCGTCAGGAGGCCGAACGCGACGAGCAGGCTGGCGAGGCGAGACATGAGTCACTCTCCATGAAGATCGCTGGGGCCCTGGAGATCGCTGGAGCCATAGAGATCGCCGGGGTCGACGACCACCGGCAGGATCTCCTCGAGGCTGCCGTCGGCGGCGAGGCGCCGGTAGAAGCAGGCGCGCCGGCCGGTGTGGCAGGCGACGCCCTTCTGGTCGACGCGCAGCAGCAGGGTGTCGCCGTCGCAGTCCACCCGCAGCTCGACCAGCCGCTGGGTCTGGCCGGAGCTCTCGCCCTTGCGCCACAGCTTGGCGCGCGAGCGCGACCAGTAGCACACCCTGCCGCTGGCCAGCGTCTCCACCAGGGCCTCGCGGTTCATCCAGGCGACCATCAGCACCTCGCCGCTGTCGTGCTGCTGCGCCACCGCGCAGACGAGGCCCTGCGCGTCGAAGGTAACGGCCTCTTCCAGGGCGGCGGGAAGATCGTTCATGGCGCGGTTCCGTAGGAGGCGAGGGGAGACGATGCGATTGTCTTAGCCGGTCCGCGCCTGATGTCCACGATTGATTTCGTTGAAGCGCGCGAAGCCGGCCTCGAGATCGGCGATGAGATCGTCGCTGTGCTCCAGCCCGGCATGGATGCGCAGGGTCGGCCCCGGCGGGTCCCAGCGCGTCGCCGAGCGCATCGCGGCGGGGTTGGCGAGGATCATCAGGCTTTCGTAGCCGCCCCAGCTTGCGCCGATGCCGAACAGCTCGACGCTGTCGACCAGCGCCGCCGCCGCCTCTTGCCGGCAGGGCTTGAGAGTGAGGCCGAAGAGTCCGGACGCGCCGGCGAAGTCGCGGCGCCAGATGGCATGGCCGGGATCGGACGGCAGGGCCGGATAGAGCAGGCGGTTGACCTCCGGCCGCTGGTCCAGCCACTCGGCCAGCTTCAGCGCGTTGGCCTGATGGCGCTCCAGCCGCACCGCCAGGGTGCGCAGGCCGCGCAGGCCGAGGTAGAGGTCGTCGGGCGCCGCGGCACAGCCGAGGAACTGACCGGTGCGGCGCAGGCGCTCGTAGTGGGCTTCGCCGCTCACCACCACGCCCAGCATGGCGTCCGAGTGGCCGACGAGATACTTGGTGGCCGCATGCAGCACGATGTCGACGCCGAGCGACAGCGGCCGGAAGTAGAGCGGCGTCGCCCAGGTGTTGTCGATCGCCGTCGGCACGCCAGCCGCCTTGGCGGCGGCGACGATGGCCGGCACATCCTGCATCTCGAAGGTGAGCGAGCCCGGCGATTCGAGGTAGATCAGCGCCGTGTTGTCGCGGATCAGCGCCGCGATGCCGGCACCGATGCAAGGATCGTAGAAGGTCGTCTCCACACCCAGATCGCGCAGCAACTCGTCACAGACTCTGCGGGCGGGAAAGTAGACGCTGTCCGGCAGCAGCAGGTGGCTGCCGTTGGTGGCGAAGGCCATCAGCACCACGGTGACCGCCTGCAGGCCCGAAGCCACCGCCACCGCCCCGTAGCCGCCTTCCAGCGCGGCGACCGTCTCCTCGAAGGCGAAGGTCGTCGGGGTGCCGGTGCGGCCGTAGGAACTTTTTCCCCGCTCGAGACGATGCTGGCCGGCCTCGTGGTATGCCTCCACCGAATCGAACAGCAGGGTCGAGGCATGGTAGACCGGCGTGTTCACGGTGCCGAAGTGGCTGGCCGGATCGCGGCCAAGGTGGGCGAGCAGGGTTTCGGGTCGGCGGGCGGCGGCGCGTTTCATTAAGGGGATATCCAACGACAGAGGGAGCATCCAAAGGCCGCGCGATGCTCTGGCGCGGCGGCGGCAAGAGTCTCCTATCCTGTCCGTTCAGCCAAGGCGTTTCGCACAGCATGCGGCAAGGCGGCCGCCAGAAACGGCTCGCCGGAAAACTGCGGTTTGCCTCTTTTTTGCCCTCAGGACTTGCAAGATGTTGCCTTTCCCAGGAGAGTGAGACATGGTTTCGCTTATGTGGCGCGCCAATATCCGCCGGCTTCGCGAACGTCTCAACGACGGCGCGGGCCAGCAAGAGCGGGCGGCGCAGCCCACTTTGGGACAAAAAACGTGAACAGCAGGGAAGGTTGATCCATGTCTACATTGAAGGTTCTGCTCGCGGCCAGCGCCATCACCGCTGTCGGCGCGACCGCGGCCACCGCTGCGACCTTGGACGACGTGAAGCAGAAGGGCTTTGTCCAGTGCGGCGTATCGACCGGCGTGCCGGGATTCTCCTACACCGATGACGCCGGAAACTGGCAGGGCTTCGATCCCTCCGTGTGCCAGGCCGTGGCTGCCGCGGTGTTCGGTGATTCCACCAAGGTGAAGTACACCTCGACCACCGGCAAGACGCGCTTCACTGCACTGGCGTCCGGCGAGATCGACATGCTCGCCCGCAACACCACCTGGACCCTGTCGCGCGACGCCGACCTCGGCTTCACCTTCATCGGTGTGAACTACTACGACGGTCAGGGCTTCATGGTGCCGAAGGAACTCGGCGTCACCAGCGCCCAGGAACTCGACGGCGCCTCGGTCTGCATCCAGACCGGCACCACCACCGAGCTGAACCTGGCGGACTTCTTCCGGCTCAACGACATGAACTACGAGCCGGTGCCGATCGAGACGCAGGAAGAGGCGATCGCCAACTATCAGGCCGGCCGCTGCGACGCCTACACGACCGATGCTTCCGGCCTGGCGGCCGCGCGCTCGTCGTTCGACAACGCCAAGGATCACATCATCCTGCCGGAGATCATCTCCAAGGAGCCGCTGGGTCCGCTGGTGCGCGAGGGCGACGACCAGTGGGGCGACATCGTCCGCTGGTCCCTGAATGCGCTGATCCTCGCCGAGGAATACGGCGTCACCTCCGAGAACGTCGACGAGATGGTCGAATCCTCGGAGAACCCGGAAGTCCGGCGCCTGCTCGGCGTGGAAGGCAGCATGGGTGAGATGTTGGGCGTCGACAACAAGTGGGGCTACAACATCGTCAAGCAGGTCGGCAACTACGGCCAGGTCTTCGCGAAGTTCATCGGTGCCGAAACGCCGATCGGCCTGGAGCGCGGCCTGAACGCACAGTACAAGGACGGCGGTCTCATCTACTCCCCGCCGGCGCGCTGACGCCAGTCTTGTTCGGTTCATGACGTGAGCTCGGGTACGCCGGCAGTCCTTGCCGGCGTACCCTGAGCCATTGCATGCTGGGCTTGAGATTTCCTGGGTCGTCGTAGCGGGGTGCCTATGGCCGCAATCGAGCAGGATTCTGACCGCTTTTCCTTAGGCCAGATTTGGTCGGACAAGCGCTATCGGGCAGTGCTGACGCAGATCCTCGTGGTCGCCGGCGTCTTCTTCTTCATCGCGTTCCTTGCGATGAATGCCGTGGCGAACCTGGAGCAGTTGGGAAAGACCTTCGGCTTCGGTTTTCTGTGGGAGCCAGCCAGCTATGACATCAATCAGGCGCTGATCTCCTACACCTCGCGGGATACCCATTTCCGCGCGGCGGTCGTCGGGCTCATCAACACCGGCCTTATCGCCGTTGCCGGCTGCGTCTTCGCGACCATCCTCGGCTTCACCTTCGGCGTGCTGCGGCTGTCCAGCAACTGGCTGATCAACCGGATGGTCTACTGCTACGTCGAGTTCACCCGGAACGTGCCGGTCCTGGTGCAGATCCTGCTGTGGCACGGCGTCATCGTGACGACGCTGCCGCATCCGCGCGACGCGCTGTCGCCGATGGAAGGGGTCTATCTCTCCAATCGCGGCTTCTACGTGCCGGCGCCGGTGTTCGAAAGCGGCTTTTGGATCGTGGTCGCGGCTTTCCTGGCGGGGATCGCCGGCACCATTCTGTTCAGGCGTTGGGCGAAGAAGCGCCAAGCGGAGACCGGGCAGATCTATCCGGTCTTCACCATCGGCACCGCGGCGATCCTGGGGCTTCCCGTGATCGCCTTTTTTCTGGCCGGCATGCCGGCCTCGCTCGACCAGCCGGCGCTCGCGACCTTCAACATTCGCGGCGGCATGGTGCTGAAGCCGGAGTTCACCGCGCTGTGGTTCGCGCTGTCGGTCTACACGTCGTCGTTCATCACCGAGATCGTGCGCTCCGGCATCCAGGCGGTGAGCCACGGCCAGACCGAGGCCGCCTACGCGCTCGGCGTCAGGCCGAACTGGACCATGCGCCTCATCGTCATCCCGCAGGCGCTGCGCGTCATCGTGCCGCCGCTCACCAGCCAGTACCTGAATCTCACCAAGAACTCTTCCCTCGCCATCGCGATCGGCTACATGGACATCGTCGCGACACTGGGCGGCATCACGCTGAACCAGACGGGCAAGGAGATGGAGTGCATGATGCTCGTGCTGATGATCTACCTGATCATCTCGCTGCTCATCTCCGCCTTCATGAACTGGTACAACCGGCGCATCGCGCTGGTGGAACGCTGAGGAGGGGGCAAGGACATGGCCGATACGACCCGCGCCTACGAGCCCGGCACCCACCCCAGCCTGCCGCCGCCGATGTCGGTCAGCGG
The DNA here is from genome assembly GCA_036570545.1 of Kiloniellaceae bacterium. GTDB lineage: Bacteria > Pseudomonadota > Alphaproteobacteria > Kiloniellales > Kiloniellaceae > Pelagibius. Next base: position 7,451 of record DATCXZ010000418.1, on the reverse strand, counting down.
CCCGATCCACTGGGTGAGGACGAACCTGCTGAGCTCGCCGCTCAACGTCGCCCTGACGGCGCTGGCTCTCTACCTGCTCTACCTCATCGTCCCGGGCATCCTGAATTGGGCGGTCTTCGACGCCGTCTTCTATGCGGGCTCGCGCGACGAGTGCCGGGAACTCGGCAGCGGCGCCTGCTGGGGGCTGGCCAACGTTCGCTTCGGGCAGTTCCTCTACGGCTTCTACCCGGACCATCTGCGCTGGCGCATCGACCTGACGGCGGTGCTCTTCCTGCTCGCCCTGGTGCCGGTGCTGTGGGACAAGTGTCCCTACCGCCGGTACTGGTTCATCTATACCGCCATCTTTCCCGTCATCGCCTACGTGCTGCTGCTCGGCAGGCTCGGGCTGGAGCCGGTGCAGACGTCCAGGCTCGGCGGCTTCACGCTGAACGTGGTGATTGGCGTCACCGGTATCGCCGCCTCGCTGCCGCTCGGCATCCTGCTGGCGCTCGGGCGGCGCTCGCACATGCCGATCGTGCGCACGCTCTCGGTCATGTTCATCGAGTTCATCCGCGGTGTGCCGCTCATCACGCTGCTGTTCATCGCCTCGACGATGCTGAACTATTTCCTGCCGCCCGGGACCACCTTCGACCTCGTGCTGCGCGTGCTCATCATGGTGACGATCTTCTCGGCGGCCTACATCGCCGAGGTGGTGCGCGGCGGCCTGCAGGCGATTCCAAAGGGGCAGTTCGAGGCGGCCGACGCCATGGGGCTCGGCTACTGGCAGTCGATGCGCCTCATCGTGCTGCCGCAGGCCCTGAAGATCTCGATTCCCGGCATCGTGAACACCTTCGTGGGCCTGTTCAAGGACACCACCCTGGTGATCATCATCGGGCTGACCGACGTGCTGGGCATCGGCCGCGCGGCGCTGGCCGACGCGAAGTGGGTCGGCCTGGCCTGGGAGGTCTACGTCTTCGTCGCCATCCTGTTCTTCATCTGCTGCTTCAGCATGGCGCGTTATTCGATCTACCTGGAAAAGAAACTACATACAGGCCATAAGCGCTAGGAAGGCGCGGCCGCAGAAGGAGGCTGACCGGAATGTCTGAAGCTGCTCCGCGCATGCAGATCTCCCACGAGGTGGCGATCCAGATCGTCGGCATGCACAAGTGGTATGGCGAGTTCCATGTCCTCAAGGACATCAACCTGACGGTCAACCGCGGCGAGCGCATCGTCATCTGCGGACCTTCCGGCTCCGGCAAGTCGACCATGATCCGCTGCATCAACCGGCTGGAGGAGCACCAGAAGGGCAAGATCATCGTCGACGAAATCGAGCTGACGCACGACGTGAAGAACATCGCGGAGATCCGCCGCGAGGTCGGCATGGTGTTCCAGCACTTCAACCTCTTTCCGCATCTGACAGTGCTCGAGAACTGCACCCTGGCCCCGATCTGGGTGCGCAAGACGCCGAAGAAGGAGGCCGAGGATATCGCGATGCACTTCCTGGAGCGGGTGAAGATCCCCGAGCAGGCCAAGAAATATCCGGGGCAGCTTTCCGGCGGCCAGCAGCAGCGCGTGGCGATCGCCCGCTCGCTCTGCATGAACCCCAAGATCATGCTGTTCGACGAGCCGACCTCGGCGCTCGATCCAGAGATGATCTCCGAGGTGCTCGACGTCATGGTGCACCTCGCCGAGAGCGGCATGACCATGCTTTGCGTCACTCACGAGATGGGCTTCGCCCGCAAGGTCGCCAACCGGGTGATCTTCATGGATGGCGGCGAGATCATCGAGGAGAACGAGCCGGAGAAGTTCTTCAACAACCCGCAGTCTTCGCGCACCAAGCTGTTCCTCAGCCAGATTTTGCATCATTAGATTCTGCGCCCGCGAAGCGGGAGGGTTGCAGCATTCACGCCGCTCTCTCGCCCACTCGGCCTGTCATCCCGGCCAAGCGAGCGCCGTCTAACTCAGATTGTCATCCCGGCCAAGCGACCGCAGGGAGCGCGAGCCGGGAACCATGGATGGGCCAGACACCAAGTGGCGCAATGGGCCCCGGACCGCGCTCGCTCACGCTCGCTTGTCCGGGGTGACAGTTAGGGATGGGACGATAGAGACGTGTGCATCCCCCAATGGGAGAGGGCAGCAGCCATTCACCCCGGAACGATGCCTGTCAGCTCCGGGTCGAGAATTTCCTGCTCTTCCTGCCGATAGGGCGTGAAGCCCAGCTTCTGGTACAGGGGCAGGGCGCGCGGATGGTCCATGGTGTTGGTGTTCACCGTGAGGCGCTCGGGCGCATAGCTCCAGGCCTGCTCGATGGCGGCGTGGAGCAGGTAGCGGCCGAGCCCGCGGCCGACGCAGTGCGCCATGAGCCCGAAGTAGGCGAGGTCGATGGTGCCGCCGGTGCCGCCCGGCTGGTCGCGCCGGTCCAACTCGAAGTAGCCGGCCGGCGTTCCGTCCACATGAAGCACGAAGACCTCGACGCGGTCGTCGGCGAGGATGCCGGCGAGCTCGGCATCTGACATCTGGCGCCGATACCACCAGCGCCACGCGCCGCCGACCGTGTTGTAGAGATAGCGGTAGAAAGCCACCGTTGGCCGCTCGGCGCGCAGCAGGGCGTATTTGGTCCCCGGCGGCGGATGCAGCGGCTGGGCTGCCGGGCGGTCGGTCATCTCCAGGTAGGTGATGGTGAAGCGCTGCGTCATCGGGCGGCCTGCGGCGACCGCGATGTCGGGCGGCAGCGCGGCGTCCGGCGGCGGCTCGGCGGGTAGCCGCAGCCAGCGCGCCATCACCGCGCGCGGCGTCACCGCATAGCCGAGGGCGGCGTAGAAGCCGATGACCTTGCGGTTCGTCTCGCGCACCATCAGCTCGATCTTCAGGATGCCCTGACGATCCAGCCAGTCCTCCGCCTGGCGCACCAGGCGGGTGCCGATGCCGCGGTGCTGCCGGTCGGGATCGACCGCCACGGCGTAGAGCCAGCCGCGGTGGCCGTCGTGGCCGCAGCAGATGCTGCCGGCCACCGAGCCGGCACTCTCGGCCAGGAAGATCTCGGCATTGGGGCTGCGCTGCCACAGCGCGATGTCGCGCGCCGGGTCGTTGTACCAGACGGTGAGGCCGCAGCGCTGCCACAGCGCCGTGCAGGCGGCAAAGTCGTCGTCGGTGTAAGGCCGGATCTCCGTCACGCGTCAGGCCCGCGCCGCAGCGGCAGGCCCGGTCTCCACCGGGGTGTCGTCGGCCTGGCCCCACTCCGACCACGAGCCGTCGTAGACCGCGACGTCGCGGTGGCCGATGCGGTGCAGGCCGAGGGCGAGCACCGCCGCGGTAACGCCCGAGCCGCAGGAGGTGGCCACCGGCCGCTGCAGGTCGATGCCGGCGGCGGCGAAGCGCTCCCTGAGGGCGGCGGCGTCCAGCAGGGTCTGCTGCGCGGGATCGACGATCTCGTTGAACGGCAGGTTGCGGCTGCCCGGGATGTGGCCGGCGCGCAGACCCGCCCGCGGCTCCGGCGCGGTTCCCTCGAAGCGGGCGCGGCTGCGCGCATCCAGCACCTGGTCGGCCTTGTCGGCGAGATTGGCCAGCATCTGCGCGCGGTCGCGCACGAGCAGGGCGTTCATGCGTGGCGTGAAGTGGCGCTGCTCGGGACGCGCCTCGCCTTCCTCGACCGGCCGCCCTTCGTTCAGCCACTTCGGCAGGCCGCCGTCGAGCACGGCGACCTCCTCGTGCCCGAAGGCGCGGAAGGTCCACCATACGCGCGGCGCGCTGAAGATGCCGCGCTGGTCGTAGATCACCAGCCGCAGGCCGTCGCCGAGGCCGAGCCGGCGCACCTTCGCGGAGAAGATGTGCGGCGGCGGCAGCATGTGCGGCAGCTCGCTGCCAGGGTCCTTGATGGCGTCGATGTCGAAGAACACCGCGCCGGGAATGTGCTGCGCCTCGAACTCCTGGCGCGGGTCCAGCCCTTCGCCCGGCAAGTAGTAGCTGGCATCCACCACGCGCAGGTCCGGCGCGCCGAGATTGTCGGCCAGCCACTCGGTGGAGACCAGGGCTTCACGCTTGAAATCGACCATGGCTGCCTTCCGCTTCCTTTCGCGCTTGCCGGTCGCGCTTGCCGGTGCCTGCTGTCAGTCGAACAGGATGTTGATGCGCCGGTTCTGGCGGCCCTTGTTCTCGATCTTGCCGACACGCACGCGGCCTATCTCGCCGGTGCGCTGCACGTGGGTGCCGCCGCAGGGTTGCAGATCGACCCCTGCGATATCGAGCAGGCGCACGCGCCCGCCGCCCGAGGGCGGCTTCACCGACATGGTGCGCACCAGCTCCGGCTGCGCTGCCAGCTCGGCATCGCTGATCCAGCGCGGCGCCACCGGATGGTCCTCGGCGATGAGGCGGTTCAGCTCGGCCGCGATCGCCTCCTTGTCGAGCTGGGTGTCCGGCAGGTTGAAGTCGAGGCGGCCCTTGTCGGCGCCGATCTGGCCGCCGGTCACGTCGCCGGTGACCACCGCGCAGAGCAGGTGCAGGCAGGTGTGCATGCGCATGTGGCGGTGGCGCCGGTCCCAGTCGATCTCCGCCGTCACCCGGGTGCCCGGCGCGGGCGGCGCGGCGCCCTCTTCGAGCAGGTGGACCACGTCCTCGTGACCGTCGCCCTTCACCGCGTCGACCACGCGCAGCCGCGCGCCGTCGGGCAGCACCAGATCGCCGCAGTCGCCCGGCTGGCCGCCACCCGTCGGATAGAACACCGTGCGGTCGAGGCGCACGCCCTGCGGCCCGCTCGCCGTCACCGTCGCCTCGCAGCTCTTGAGGTAGGGGTCCTCTCTGAACAGCAGCTCCATGGTTCCGCCTATCGTTTCCAGTTCAGCCAGTCCGGCACCGGCAGGCCCTTTTCCCGCAGGAAGGTGGGATTGAACAGCTTGCTCTGATAGCGCATGCCGCCGTCGCAGAGGATCGTCACGATGGTATGGCCGGGCCCGAGCTGGCGGGCGAGCCGCAGCGCGCCGGCCACGTTCACGCCGCTCGAGGCGCCGAGGCAGAGCCCCTCCTGCTCGAGCAGGTCGAACACCAGCGGGATCGCCTCTTCGTCGGGAATCTGGAACGGCGCGTCCACCGTGAGGCCTTCCAGGTTCGCGGTGATGCGGCCCTGGCCGATGCCTTCGCTGATCGAGCTGCCCTCGGCCTTCAGCTCGCCGTGGGCGTAGAAGTTGTAGAGCGCGGCGCCCATGGGGTCGGCGAGGCCGATGACGATGTCCTTCTTGCGCTCGCGCAGCGCCTGGGCGACGCCGGCGAGGGTGCCGCCGGTCCCGACGGCGCAGACGAAGCCGTCGATCTTGCCGTCGGTCTGGTCCCAGATCTCCGGGCCGGTGGTCTCGTAGTGGCCGCGAAGGTTGGCGACGTTGTCGAATTGGCGCGCCCAGATGGCGCCCTGCGGATGGCTCTCGCTCAGCTCCCTGGCGAGCCGCTCGGAGACGTGCACGTAGTTGCCGGGATCCTTGTAGGGCACCGCCGGCACCTCGCGCAGCTCGGCGCCGGAGATGCGCAGGATATCCTTCTTCTCCTGGCTCTGGGTCTCGGGAATGACGATGACGGTGCGGTAGCCGCGCGCGCGGGCGACCAGGGCGAGGCCGATGCCGGTGTTGCCGGCGGTGCCCTCGACGATGATGCCGCCGGGCCGCAGCGCGCCACGCTCCTCGGCATCCTTGATGATCGCCCAGGCGGCGCGGTCCTTCACCGAGCCACCGGGATTCTGGAACTCGGCCTTGCCGAGGATCTCGCAGCCGGTCTCCTCGGACAGCTTGCGCAGGCGGATGAGGGGGGTGTTGCCGATAGCGCCGACAAAACCGTCGCTGACGTCCATTTCTTCTTCTTCCTTGATGAAGCGCCGGTTCCAGAACAGGGATGGCGCCCGGCCGGGCCGAGAGTAGCCGCCCGGACCGAAGGGGTTCAAGGGCTGGTCTCGGCCGAAGCCCATGCCCTTACCGTAGATTATTTCCAAATACGCATGATTTCTGTGTGATTCAAGGCCAGCCATTGCAGGGCGACCACCGCCGTCACGTTGGCGATGGCGCCGGCGGCAAGGCGGTCGAGCGCCTCCTGGCGGCTCAGCACCAGCACCCGGATGTCCTCATGCTCGTGGTCGAGCCCGTGGATGCCCCCCGCGCCACTGCTGTCGGTGCGCCCGCAGTAGATGGCCACCGTCTCGGAGGAGCCGCCCGGGGTGACGAAGAAGGTGCCGATGGGGTGCAGGGCGGTCACGCTGCAGCCGGCTTCCTCCACGGCCTCCCGCTGCACGACGTCGGCCGGCGTCTCGCCCGCCTCGATGATCCCGGCGACCACCTCGACGAGCCAGGGATTGACACCGGCCGCGTAGGCGCCGGGGCGGAACTGCTCGATGAGCACCACCGCATCGCGCGCGGGATCGTAAAGCAGCACGGCGGCCGCGTGGCCACGCTCGAAGATCTCGCGGGCCATCTCGTCGGTCCAGCCGCCGTCGAACTTGCGATGGCGCAGGCGGTAGCGATCGACCTGGAAGTAGCCCTTGAAGGGCGTGGTCTTCTCGAGAATGTCGACCCGCGGGTCCGGTTTGGGCGTGCGCGCTGCCACGGTGCTGTCATCTCCCGGTTGGGGCCTGGCGGCCGAAGCTGGCGACCTTAGCCGAGCCGCCGCCGGGTTCCCACCGGCAATGCGGCAACGAAGCCGGCCGCCGGGCTTGTCTCGCCCCCTGAGGCGTGCTGCCATCCGGAAAGACAGCAGCGACAGGGGAGAACCGGTCATGGCGGCAAAAAGCGTGAAGGTGACGTTCGTCGGGGCGGGCGGCGAGACTCTGGCGGCGCGGCTGGATCTGCCGCAGGGCCGGCCGCGCGCCTACGCGCTCTTCGCCCACTGCTTCACCTGCAGCAAGGACATCTTCGCGGCGGCGCGCATCGCCGGCGGCCTTGCCGAGCGCGGCTTTGCGGTGCTGCGCTTCGACTTCACCGGTCTCGGCGCCAGCGAGGGCGAGTTTGCCAACACCGACTTCTCCTCCAACATCGCCGATCTGCGGGCCGCGGCCGATTTTCTGCGCGCCGCGCATCGCGCGCCGGCGATTCTCGTGGGGCACAGCCTGGGCGGGGCCGCGGTGCTCGCCGCCGCGCCCGGGATTCCGGAAGCGAAGCTGGTCGCCACGATCGGCGCGCCGGCGGACCCGGCGCATGTCGGGCATCTCCTCGCCGAGGCGCGGCCCGAGATCGAGGCCAAGGGGGAGGCCGAAGTCGTGCTCGCCGGCCGGCGTTTCCGCATCAACAAGCAGTTCCTGGCCGATATCGAGGGTCATCGCCTGGCCGACACGATCGCCGGCATGCGCAAGGCGCTGCTCGTCTTTCATGCGCCGCGCGACGAGACGGTCGGCATCGACAACGCCGAGAAGATCTTCAGGGCGGCGAAGCATCCCAAGAGCTTTGTCTCACTCGATGGCGCGGACCACCTGCTGACGCGCAAGGCCGACGCGGTCTACGTCGCCA
>DATCXZ010000417.1:0-4600 GCA_036570545.1 Kiloniellaceae bacterium | reverse complement strand
GGTTGCCGCCGGTCTTCTCGATGCGGGCGTGCCGTCGCTGCGCCTTGCCAATCGAAACCGGGAGCGGGCCGAGCAGCTCGCTGCCGAGATTGCTGGTCCGGTCACGGTCGTTGCCTGGGAGGAGCGCGCCGACGCCCTCGCCGGCGCCGGACTCCTGGTGAACTCGACCAGCCTCGGCATGGCCGGGCAGCCGCCTCTTGACGTCGCGCTCGCTGCGCTGCCGCGCGATGCGGTGGTCGCCGACCTCGTCTACAGCCCGCTGCAGACCGACCTGCTGTCGCAGGCGCGGGCCCGCGGCTGTGTTGTCATCGACGGTCTCGGCATGCTGCTGCACCAGGCGCGCCCCTGCTTTGCTGCCTGGTTCGGACCGGACCCGCAGGTCACCGACGACCTGCGCGCCTTCGTGCTTGCCGCAGGCTGAGGGCGGGCATGATCGTCGTCGGCCTCACCGGCTCCATCGGGATGGGCAAGTCGACAGCCGCTGCCATGCTGCGCCGTCTTGGCCTGCCGGTGCACGATGCCGACGCGGCCGTGCACCGCCTGATGGCAAGAGGCGGCGCTGCGGTGGCGGCAGTGGAAGCCGCGTTTCCCGGCGTGACGCGGGAGGGCGCCGTCGATCGCGGCCGCCTGGGCGTCCGGGTGCTGGGTGACGATGCCGCCATGCGAAGGCTGGAGGCGATCCTCCATCCGCTGGTGCGCGCCGAGGCGCCTGCCTTTCTCGCCAAGCAGGCACGGCTGCGACGGCCGCTGGCGGTGCTCGACATCCCTCTGCTGTTCGAAACCGGCGGCGAGCAACTCTGCGACGCGGTGATCGTGGTGACGGCGCCAGCGGCGGTGCAGCGCGCGCGGGTGCTGCGCCGGACCGGCATGACCGAAGCGAAGATGCGCTCGATCCTTGCCCGCCAACTGCCCGACGCCGAGAAGCGCCGGCGCGCCGACTTCGTGGTGCAGACGGGCCTCGGCAAGCGGCACAGCTTGCGCCAACTGGCCGGCATCGTCAGACTGTTGCGCACTGGCGGGGAACGGCGCCGCAGGGCCTGGCGGCCCGGCGCTGCCCTGAAGAGGGAGGTATGATGCGCGAGATCGTTCTCGACACCGAAACCACCGGCCTCGATCCGGCCTCCGGCCACCGCATCGTCGAGATCGCCGCCCTGGAACTGCTGCACCATGTGCCATCGGGACGCACCTTCCGCGAATACCTCAATCCGGAACGCGACGTGCCGCCGGAGGCAGAGCGCATCCATGGCCTCAGCGCGGAGTTCCTGAAGGACAAGCCGCTGTTCAAGGCGATCGCGCCGGCGTTTCTGGACTTCGTTGCCGATGCCCCGCTGATCATCCACAACGCTGCCTTCGACATGAAATTTCTCAATGCCGAGCTGTCGGCCTGCGGATTGGGGGCGCTGGCCGCGGAGCGCGCGGTCTGCACGGTGACCATGGCCCGCCAGCGTTTTCCCGGCGCCCAGGTCAGCCTCGACGCGCTCTGCCGCCGCTTCGAGATCGACAACTCGGCGCGGAGCTTCCATGGCGCGCTTCTGGACTGCGAGCTGCTTGCGGATGTCTACCTGGAGCTCTGCGGCGGCCGTCAGCCCGGGCTGGTCCTGGAAAGTCAGGGCCAGCGCGTCGTCGTTGCCACGCCCCAGCGACGCGAGGCGCGCCCGTCCCGCGTCCATCCCGTGATCCCTGAGGAAGAGGCCGCGCACGCGGCCATGCTGCAAAAGCTATCGAACCCGCTGTGGCAGGACTGAGCGCCTGCCCTCAGGCCTGGCCCTCGGCGGCGCTGGCGTTCGCCGCGGCGTGGCGGCTGAGATAGAGCTGCGCGAAGTCGATCGGGCTCATCATCAGCGGCGGAAAGCCGCCTTCCCGGGTGTCGTCGGCGAGGATAGCGCGGGCGAAGGGGAACAGATGGCGCGGCACCTCGATCATCACCAGACGCTCGCGCATCTCCTCGCTGACGTCCGGCGCGATGCTCACCACCGCCGCATAGTCCAGTTCCACCATGAAGGCCGTGGTCTCGCCGATCTTGGCTGAGGCCTTCAGGCCCAGCACCACCTCGTAGACCTGGTCCTGCAGTTGCTTCGGCGTCACCTCCACCGAGACGTTGAGGTCGGGCTTCTCGGTGCGCAGGGTGCCGTAGATGGCCGGCGCGTTGGGGTTCTCGAAGGAATGGTCCTTCACGTACTGGGTGTTGATGGTCAACGACGGCTGCGCGGCTTCCTCGGCCATGTCCGGCTCCTCTTGTCACGGGCGCGCTTGGCTATCACGGATCGCCCGGCCAAACAACCGAGGCAGCGGCCGGTGGCGCGTCGGCAGGCCGGCCTCAGTAGGCGGGCGCCACGGCACCGATGCTGGGGTCGAAGCGCAGCGCGACGCCATTGCCGACCGCCTCGCCGGTCAGCCCGCGAATGAAGCCCCAGTGGCTCACCACCAGCAGGCCGTCCCAGGCGCGCGCGGCGATCTGGGCGTCGCGGAAGCCGCGGCACCGCAGCGCGAGCAATTCCTCGCTCTCCTCGTCCTCCGGCCACCAGCGCTCCGGCAGGTCGCCGAACGCGAAGTGCGGCCAGCGGCGGCAAAGATCGCTGCGGTGGCTGCCGACGTCGCAGACGAAGCTGTAGCGCTCACGCACCTGTGGCTCGATGCTGACCGGCAGTCCCAGAGCCTCGGCGATGATCTCCGCGGTGTGCAGGGTGCGCCAGTAGGGGCTGGCGATGATGCGGCGGATCCCGCAAGCGGCGAGGCGCCCGGCCACCTCGTGCGCCTGGCGCTCGCCCTCCTCGGTGAGCTGCGGATCGACGATGCCGGGGTCGACGCGGGTGCGGGCGAAGTGCACGTTGAAGTGCGACTGCCCGTGGCGGACCAGGATCATCGGTCGGTCCGCGGTCCGTCCAGCCGCCTGTCCGCCCGCCTATCTTCCTGAGAATCGCGTCGTTCCTCGGCGTCGGTGACGTCCTCGTAGTCGCCCTCGATCACCTCGCCGTCGCGGCCCGGCTGCCGGGCGTGCGGGCCGCGCGGCCCCGCCCGCACGCCGCCGACGAAGATGCGGGCCTCTCCGCTTGCAACCTTTGCCGCCAGATGGTGCGCGATCAGCAGGCGCAGCAGATGGCGGACCGGTGGAATGAACAGCAGCAGGCCGAGGGTGTCGGTCACGAAGCCGGGCACCGTCAGAAGGCCCCCGGCGAGCACCAGGCAGACTCCCTCGAACATCTCGCGGGCCGGCAGCTCGCCCTTGTCCATCTGCGCCCGGGCGCGCAGCAGGGTCGCCAGGCCCTGGGCCCGCAGCAGGAGCGAGCCGGCCAGCGTGGTTGCAACCGTGAGGGCAATGGTGGGCCACACGCCGATGGCGCTGCCGACCTGGATGAACACGGCGATCTCCAGCAACGGCATGCCGATGAAGAGGGCCGCCAGTAGAATCAGGGCCATGCTTGCTCTTTCCCTGCCAGTTCCCTACATAATGCCTATGACCCGGCGGCAAGACCAGTCGGGCGCCCCTTGATCCTGCCGGTGCGTCCGTTCCGGTGCTTGGTTGCCGACCACGCCTCGATGATTGTGAGCGGATGAGCGACGCCAGTTTCATAGAGATAGTCATTCTCGCTGCGGTCGCAGCCTTTTTTGTCTTCAAGCTCCGTTCGGTCTTGGGAAAGCGGACAGGGCATGAGGAACGCCCGAAATTCGATCCTTTCCGCCAGGCCGAGGAGCGCAGCCGGGAAGCCGAAGAAAAGGTGATCAGGCTGCCGGATCGTGGCGGCGAGCGCGACAAGGCCGACCGGCACCTCGACGAGGAGGAGCTGATCGAAGAGTCGGGCGATGAGGCCGCCGAGGCGGAGATCGCCGACACGCCGCTGGCCGCCGCCCTCACCCAGATCAAGCTGGCGGATCGCAGCTTCGACAAGGACGAGTTCCTTGGCGGTGGGCGCGCCGCCTTCGAGATGATCGTCGCGGCCTATGCCGCCGGCGACGCCAAGTCCCTGCGCCCGCTGCTGGCGAACGATGTCTACGACGACTTCGCCGGCGCCATAAAGCAGCGCGACGATGCCAATGAGACCCTGGAGACCACGCTGATCGGCATTACCTCGGCAGAAATCATCGAGGCCGATCTGCGCCAGAAGACGGCCTTCGTCACCGTGAAGTTCGTCTCGGAGCAGGTGAACGTGACTCGCGATGCCGAGGGCCGGATCGTCGACGGCGATCCCAACCATGTCGCCAAGGTCACCGATATCTGGACCTTCGCCCGCAATACCCGCAGCCGTGACCCGGACTGGGCGCTGGTTGCCACCCGCAGCCCGAATTGAGCTGCTTCGCGACGGGCTGCATCGGGCCTGTGCCGCGGCACCTGGGATTTGCGGCCCTGCTGCTGGCCGGCCTGCTCGCCGCCTGCAACGGCGAGGCACCGCCGGAGGAGGCGAGGCAGGAGGAAAAGCCCAAGCCGGAAGCGGCGGCACCATCTGCAAAACCTGCGCTGCTGTTGGAACGGGTCGCCTTCTCCGACCTGCCGGGCTGGGCTACGGACGAGGTCAGCGCCGCTTTGCCGGCGCTGCGCCGCTCCTGCGGGCGCCTCACGCACCAGCCGGACGACCGGCCGCTTGGCCCGAACGGCCTGGCCGGC
>DATCXZ010000416.1:0-14756 GCA_036570545.1 Kiloniellaceae bacterium | reverse complement strand
CGCCGCGCCCCGCCGCACCGCCGAGGACCGGGCGCCCGGTCCTGCATCTCAGCGGGTGGGGGAGGCGCGCCGATGCCTGAGGTCACGGTGGGCGAAAGGGGAGCGTCTGGCGAGGCGGCGGGCATCGAGGCCGCGATCGCCGAAGGGCTGCGCCGGGCTCGCGAAGCCGGCCGCAAGGATCCCACTCTGCGCGATGCGGTGTGGGAACTGCTGCTGGAAGCGGGCGACACCCTTGGCCGCTTGCCGAACCGGGAACGTGGCTGGCTGACAGGCGCCTCGCGAGCCCATTGGCCCGCCTTCGCAAGCGTTCTGACAGGGGAAACGAACCTTCGGCCGTCGCCGCCGAGCGGCGCGGCGATCGACCGTCTCGACAGCGTGCTCGCCTGGTTGCCGCAGGCGGCCGGCGCCAACCCGAAGCGCGACCTCGCGGTCCTCTTCGGCCTTGCCTGCGGCGTGCGCGTGGCCGCTCTGCGACGCCACCTCGGCTGCGGCCGACGCACGGTCTATGACGTGCGCGACCGCGGCATCGCCCGCATCTGCGGCTGGCTGAGAGAGCGCTGCGCCTACTGCCGCAGCCTCGGCTGAGCCACTCAATTCGGCTGTAGCTGCCGGGGCACGTAGCGCCCGTCCTGGATGCCGTCGAACAACTCCTCGACCTGCGGGTGGCGCACGGCAGCGCCGCTTTCGTCAACCAGCAGGTTCTGCTCCGAGACGTAGGCGATGTAGGCAGTTTCGTCGTTCTCTGCGAGCAGGTGATAGAAGGGCTGGTCCTTGCGTGGCCGAATGGCTTCCGGAATCGCGTCCCACCACTCCTCGGTGTTCGAGAAGGTGGGATCGACGTCGAAGATCACGCCACGAAAAGGAAAGAAGCGGTGGCGGACGATCTGGCCGATCTGGAACTTGGCCATGCGCATCTGAAGGCAACCTCGCTGACGACAACTGAACAGGGTTTGTCGCTAAAGAGTCATATGCGTTTGCCGACGCGGGGCGGCAAGAGTTGTTCGCTGTGCCGGACCTGCGCTGGCAGCGGCGACAATCGCTCCGCAATCGCGCCAAAAGCCGCGAAACGTGCCGTGTGCAGAAGATTAAGTGGGCTGCATAATCTATTGTAATATGGGTGAATTTGTCCCTCCTCACAGGGCGGGGCAAGGCGTGTCCGCCGCCAGGCTCGCCGGCCTGCCATTTAAGCCTTTGTTAAACGGAAGAGCGTCGAATCTCCAGTCAGGAGGATCAGGACTCGCGGGGCGCCCGATGGCGCGGCGAGCCTCCGACGAGAGGAATGCGATGTTCAGCAGTGCCGCTTTCGACCGGGTAGGTTGTTCCTGCCTGACGCAGGCCGCGCGCCTTCTGCGCGCTCGGCTCGCGTCGGCAAGGGCTTTGTTGCGCACGCTCGGTCGTCCCTTGCTGCGCGACGAGCGCGGCAGCGCGCTGATTGAATTTGCGCTGATAGCGCCGCCCTTCTTCCTGCTGCTGATCGGCACGCTGGAAGTGTCGATGATGTTCTTTGCCAGCGCCGTCCTCGAGGGCGCGACCAAGGAGGCCGCGCGCCAGATCCGCACCGGACAGGTCCAGGAATCGGCCGATCCGCTGGCTGCCTTTCAGGCCGAGCTCTGCGGCTCGATGGTGGGCATCATCGATTGCTCGAAGGTGGTCTTCAACGTGAAGACCTTCTCGAGCTTTTCGGCGGTGTCGATGCCAATCGAGGTCGACGAAGAGGGCGAGGTCGTGAACACCGGTTTCCTTCCCGGCGGCAGCGGCGCGGTCACCGTGGTCCGGTCCATGTATCGCTGGAAGTTCTCGACGCCCTTGATGGAGACCGTGATGCCGAGCGGGCTCGCCGGCCGCCTTCTGGTCTCGACGGTCGCCTTCCAGAACGAGCCGTACAACGTGGACTCATTTCCTCCGGCTCCGGGTGGCTGACGATGGCAGCGGCCTGGCAAATCCTGCGCGACGAGCGCGGCAACGCGGCGGTGGAGTTCGCGTTCGTGCTGCCGATCCTGCTGACGCTCTTCATCGGCGTCGTCGAGGGCACCAACCTGCTGCGCCTGGAACGGAAGGTGGTGGCCGCCGCGCAGACGGCCGCCGACCTGATCACGCAAAGACGCGAGGTGAGCAACGCGGATCTCAACGACATCCTGAAGGCGGTGGAGCTGATCTTCGAGCCTTTCCCGGCGGCTCCGCACAGCGTCGGCGTCGTCGGCGTCCGCTACGACGAGAATGGCGATCCGGAAGTCGACTGGTCCACCGGCAAGAACGGCGGCAGCATCCCTGACGCGGTGAGCCTGGCGGAAGGACTGGGCTCTGCCGGCGGGGGAGTTGTGCTGGTTCGCGTGACTTATGACTACAGCCCGGTGTTCTTCGACTTCATCGTCGACGCAACCAGCATCGAGCAGACTGCGATCCTGCGGCCCCGGCGCAGTTCTTTCGTGGACGGTCCGTAAAGTTGTCCTGAGGGACGGAGAAGAGAGCGATGCGAACATTTGCAAGTGTCGGCCGTGCGGCCCTTAGCCGGGTCCTGGCGCGTCTTCTGCGCGATACCGGCGGTAACGTCGCCCTTGTTTTCGGCTTCTGCGTCATCGGACTGGTGGGCGGCGTCGGCATCGCCATCGATACCTCGGTGGCCTACAACGTGAAATCCAGGCTGTCCGCGGCGGTCGACGCCGCGGCCCTGGCCGGCGCGCGGGCCTTTGCCAGCCCAACCCGCGACGCGGACATCGAGAAATTTTTCGAAGCGAACTTCCCGGCCGGCTACATGGGCTCCGTCCTCGAGCCGCTGGGCATCGCCTCGGACCCCGAGGCTCGCACCGTCACGGTGACCGCCAACGCGACCATTCCCACGTTCTTCATGCGGGTCCTCGGCACCGATTCGACCGACGTCGCGGCGACCGCGGAGGCGACGCTCGCGTCGCGCGACGTCGAGGTGTCCCTGGTGCTCGATGTCACCGGGTCGATGCAGCATGACATGGATGACCTGCGGGCCGCCGCCAACGAGCTGGTCGATATCGTCGTGCAGGATCTCCAGGTTCCCTTCTATTCCAAGATCGCGCTTGTGCCCTACTCGGCGGCCGTCAATGTCGGCGACTATGCGGAGGACGTGCGCGGCAGCTACACCAACGGCACCTGCGAAGAGCCGACCTGCCGCTACTTCAAGTTCAGGAACATGAACTGGGATTGGAGGACGCACGAGATCAGCACCTGCGTGACCGAGCGTTCCGGTCCCGACCTTTCGACGGATGATCCGCCAAGCCAGACGCCGCTGGGGCGGGCCTATCTGGGGAGCAATGGTTGTCTCGATTACGAGATCCTCCCCCTCACCAGCAATAAGGAGGAGCTGCACAACCGTATCGACGCCCTGGACTATGGAGGCTCTACAGCCGGCCACATCGGCGTTGCCTGGGGCTGGTACCTGGTTTCGCCGAACTTCGGCTATCTCTGGCCCTTCGAGAGTCAGCCGATGGAGTACAACCAGATCCACCTCGGCCAGAAGGTGATGAAGGTGGTGATCATCATGACCGACGGCGATTTCAACACCATCTACCATGACGGTGTGATCGCCAAGAACTCGACTGGCGGTGGCGCTAGCGGCAGCTCCGGCGAGAAGATCAATGAGAACGGAACGAACGGCAGCTCTTTCGCGCAGGCGGAGGCTCTCTGCACCAACATGAAGGCGGAGGGGGTGATCGTCTACACTGTGGGCTTCGCGAATGCTTCCACCGGGGACGCCGCGGAGTTTGTGGAGGACTGCGCAACCAGTCCTCTGCACGTGTATCTTCCGAAAGATGGCACGGAGCTGAAGCAGGCCTTCCGAGACATCGCCGTGCAGGTCTCGAACCTCCGGATCTCCATGTGAGAAAAAATTGCGAATAGCGCAATTTTTCTGTTGCACAGGCCGCACAGTTTGGGCATCTTGAGAGCCTAGCGTCCGGGAAGTGGCGTCGCGGTCGTCACGACCGCAAGGACGCCCGCCGGGCCTCTCCTCCCATTCATTGCAGGACCGACGCGATGGCGAAGCGAAGCTGCGCGGCGCCCGCGGCAACGCCGTCACCGGCGGCGGATGCCGCACTGCTGCCGCTCGACTACATGCTGCAGGTGCTGCGCGACCCGGAAGCAAGCCCGGCCGAGCGCAAGTGGGCGGCAGAGAAGGCGGCGCCCTACCTGCATCCGCGCCTGCAGACCGTCGAGCACAGCGGCAGCGCGATGCTGCGCCACGAGGACGCCCTCGAGGCGCTCGAGTGAGCGCGGACCGGTCCGCCGAGGCGCAGGCGATCCGCCAGCGCCTGAAGGACGATCTGCCGCACTACGCCGCGTGCTGCCTGAGCATCCGCAGCAAGGCCGGAAAGCTGCAGCCGCTGGTGCTGAACGCCGTCCAGCGTTACATCCATGAACGGCTGGAGGCGCAGCGCGCGGCGACGGGCCGCGTGCGCGCGCTCATCCTGAAGGCGCGGCAGCCGGGCGTCTCGACCTACGTCGGCGCGCGCTTCTATTGGAAGGTCACGCACGGCAAGGGCCTGCGCGCCTTCATCCTCACGCACCGCGACCAGGCGACCGCCAATCTCTTCGCCATGGCGAAGCGGTTCCACGACCACGTGCCGGCGGTCGTGAAGCCCTTGACCAAGGCGAGCAACGCAAAGGAGCTGACCTTCGGTCTCCTGGACTCGGGCTACCAGGTGGGCACCGCGAAGGCGGCGGGGGTCGGACGCTCCGACACCATCCAGTTCTTCCACGGCTCCGAGGTCGCGCACTGGGCCAATGCCGAGGAGCACGCGGCCGGCGCCCTGCAGGCGGTGCCGCGTGCCGCCGGCACGGAAGTCATCCTGGAGAGCACGGCCAACGGTGTCGGCGGCCTGTTCTACAATCTGTGGCAGGCCGCGGTGCGCGGGGAGGGGGACTACCAGGCCATCTTCATTCCCTGGTTCCGCCATGGCGACTACCCTCATGATGGAAGACGACTATGGAGCGACCCACGGCGGCCGCGAGTATGTCTTTGCGTACTACTATAGCGGGGTCAGTGTTACTTCCATCTGGGCTATAGCCGCTTCGCACTGGCGCCATCTGCGTGCTCGGCATGCGCCGACAAAGGCAGATGTGCTCGACTGATGATAGCCAGCGTCTTGCGAAACAGCGCCGTTTCGCGCCAGAGCCAGCTCCACGATGGGAGCATCCGATGTGCCGCCACCGGCTACTCCGTCTCCGTGTCGCCGTCGTCGTGGTTCCGACGACCTCGATTTTCGCCTTTGAACCAACCATTGTGCTGGTCTGTGAAGCTCGAGATCTTCGATTAATCCGCGCAGGCTTTATGCGCGATCGGACACCCGTGGTATCGACGTCGATAGGATGCGCGCCACCAAAGACGCAACGCCTGTAGTCTCATGTCCGGCGGGGACCATGGAACTGCGGACGGAACATGGTTCGAGTCGAGCCTTGCTCCTTACTACATTATCGTCAGCCTGGGCTCACTCGCAGCTCTTGCCGCTTCGCATTGGCGCTACCGCCGGAATGAGCGGGAAAATCAGTCGCTCTTCCGTTTCCCATAAGGATAACAGCCATGGCAGAGGACGCCTCGACAGGGGCCATCGGCGCGCGCCGGTGGCCAGGAAAAGGCAGAGGTGCCGCCATCGCGGCTGCGCCGGGTGCCGCCGGCGGCGGCGGAAGAGCGCCTGTTGCGGGAGGAGGGGATGGCTCGGGCGCTGAAGGTCGGCGCCAAGCTTTACCGCGGCGCTGACGGCCAGTCGCGCTTCCTCTTCTTCAAAGAGGCCAACAGCGCGCCGGTGGAGCCCTGGGTCCGCGACCCGCGCGCCAAGCGCGGCTACCGAAGAGTGCAGGAGTTGCGCAAGGCAGCGGGGCAGCTCATCGGCCAGCCGGGCGACAGGATCGAGATCGCCAAGCGCCTGGGCGCACTGCACTGGGAGCAGGGCAGCGACATCGAGGGGGCGGCGGCCCGCGGCCTCTACGATGCCATCTGGAGCCGCGAGCACATCTACGACACCTTCGACGTGCCGCGACGCTACGGACGCTCGCTCATGGAGACCGGGCGGGTCGCGGCGGTGGCGGAAGAGGAGGCACGCAGGCTGCAGGCCGAGGACCTCAAGGCCAAAGGCGGCTTCTGGGTGCGCGACCGCAACAACTTCGGCCTCGTTTACGTGGTGCCGAACGCGGACCCGGAGGCGGAGGAGGCCGACAAGGAAATCCTCGGCGGAGAAGGAGACGTTGTCGTGGTGGGCCAGGCGAGGACGCCGCCGGCGCCCTCACTGCCCAAGTCCGCCGCTCCGCCGCAGCAGGCACCCGGTGCCAGACAATCGGCAACATCAGCGCAAGCCACTCAAGGGCATGCGACAGCAGATGGCTACTTTTCGCTGCTTCGTCAGAACCTAGCTCCCAGAGAAGGCGGCCTCGCCGACCGGCCGCCTCACGAGGACCCGGCTGGTAGAACATACAAAGGTGTGACCCAGGACACGCTGAATGATCTCCATCAGTACAAGTCTGCAGAGTACGGTCACTATCCAACCGATCCGGCCAAACTGAGCGATGACCAGATCGACACCATCCTGCGGAAGGAGTACTTCGATCCTCTTCACATATGGAAGACTGCCGAGATCCCGAACCTGCTACAGCAGGCGCCGCAGCTTCCCGACCAGATCTTCGATGTTGGCGTCCTGCATGGGTCGAGGTTTGCCGGGCGCATCGTTCAGGAAGCGATCTTCGAGGTCATGGGCGCCGATCTGCGCGTCATGAAGAACGGCAAGCTCGACTATGATGGGATCATCGGCCCCGCGACCCGGAGCGCCTTGGCGCAGGCAGTCGCTGCCGGAAGGATCGTGGAGATCAACAACCTCATCGTCGATAAGCGAATCGCGGAGCTGAACACAAAGGGCCACAAGAAGTCCAATAGTGGCTGGTTCGCGAGAGCCGAGTCATTTCGAATCGCTCCAGCGGTATCGCCGGGACAGCCCGGCACGCCGTGAAAGGTGAGATGCCGCCAGCGGGCTGTGGCCACAACTCTGGAACCTCAGCGCCGAGGTCGGCGTGGTTGGGGCGAGCCGGTTCTTCAGCGATAGCGCCGGTTCTTTTCTTCCGCGATGTCGCGCAGGATCGTCGCCAGGAAATCGATGTAGCTCACGATGTACCGCATGCCCGGCAAGAGGCCGCAGGAACGCGCGCAATATCTGTTCTTTGCATAGATGCGGTAGTAGAGGTCGCTGTGAAGCTCCTCGAGGGCGTCCAGATGGGCCTCTGCGTTCTCCGTGAACTCCGGCAGCAGCCAGGCGCCGATCTGCTCTAGAACCGCCGCCTCCATGCACGCGTAGGTGATGTCGAGGCCGTCGCCGTAAGCCGCGGCGGAGCCCATGCCGCGCAATTCCTCGGAGCGATCCCAACAGTCGGCGATGACCGGCTCGGCGTCGAAGGGCTCGAAGGGGCCGGTGCCGTCGTCACCGCCCGCAAGGGCGGGTGAGGCGACGAGCAGCCAGAGGAGGGCCGCAAGGTGCGGTGCTTTCATGTCGATGTCTTCCCCTATTCAACCACAGCGTGCCGGATAAATGAGGCAAAGTTGGGGCGAGGTCGCGGCGCTCAAATGGCTCTCTACTTCGACGGTAGAGGCGCATGGGGCAGCGTTGGCCGAGCCGGCGGAAGCGCGCGCGGTGGCGGAGAATGAAGGCCTGAAGGCGATCCCCCGGGGTTCTATCAGCAAGAGGACGGAACATGAGCGACGAGACGGCGACAGCAGGCGAAGCCACCACGGCGACTTCCGCCGGCGACCAGAACACCGTGGTCGCCGACTGGCGCACGGAAATCAGCGAACCCGGCCTCCGGCGGGTGGCGGAGAAGTTCACCTCGCCGGCGGAGGTAGTGAAGTCCTACGCGGCGCTGCAGAGCCGGCTCGGCCGCTCGGTGGTGAAGCCGGGCCCCGATGCCGCGCCGGAGGAGATCGCCGCCTACCGGCGCCAGCTCGGCGTGCCGGAGAGCGCGGCGGGCTACGAGGTGCGGCTGCCGGAGGATCTGCCGGCGCCGCTGCGCGATGACGCCGCCGGCGCGGCCTTGCAGCAGGACTTCCTGAAGGCGATGCACGAGGCCGGCGCCGGCAATGCGGTGGTGCAGAAGGCGCTCGACTGGTACTACGGCACTGTCACCGAGAGCCTGGCGCAACAGGAGAAGGCCGCCGCCGAGCGCCGCGCCGAGGCCGAGACGAGCCTGCGCCGGGAGTGGGGCGGCGACCACGAGCGCAACCTCACCTTCGCCCAGCGCGCCGTGCGCAGCTTCGGCGACGATACCTTCGTCGATTTCCTGGAGAGCCAGGAGGTCGAGGGCGTGAAGCTGGGCGACCATCCCGCCTTCGTGCGCGCCTTCGCCGCGATAGGCCGCGCCATGGGCGAGGACCAGCCGCTGACCGGCGAGGGCGAGCGCGGCGGCGGCAGCCTGCAGGCGCGCATCGACGCTCTGCACGCCCTGCAGCAGAGCGATCCCGCCCGCTACGCCTCGCGCGCCGTGCAGAGCGAGCTGCAGTCGCTCTACGCCCGCCTCTACGGCGGCCAGCCCGTCGTCGGCAGCGAGGGGCGGCGGCTCTAACCAGTTCTTACCGCGCAGGGATAACCCCCGGCCCCTGCGCCTGCGATATCTTTC
The DNA here is from genome assembly GCA_036570545.1 of Kiloniellaceae bacterium. Taxonomy (GTDB): domain Bacteria; phylum Pseudomonadota; class Alphaproteobacteria; order Kiloniellales; family Kiloniellaceae; genus Pelagibius. The sequence continues at coordinate 6,140 of DATCXZ010000416.1, read as the reverse complement.
CGCAATCCGTAAGGCCCGAAGCGGCCGGCTGCGGCCTACCCCGACTCCCGGGGGGCTACGACATTCGCACATCTCTTTCGTCCACTCAGGCCGTCATCCCGGCCAAGCGAGCGCCCGATTGCTCTATTTGGGGGAGCGCGAGCCGGGATCCAGGGCAAACGTTCGAGCGCTTGCCCTGGACCCTCGGCTCAAAGCCGAGGGTGACGATGAGAGTTGGTGGCGCCACTGGTGCGATCACCGCCAACGATGTGTGAACTCAGTAGCCCGACAGGAAGGGGCGGAGACCCGCGCGCCTGCCGCTGCCATGGACACCCTCTCGGAGCGCTCAATCCCAATCCCCTTTCAGAGGAGATGTGCGTTGAGCACTTCCATCGACCTTTCCTTCGTGAAGCAGTTCGAACGCGAGGTTCACGAGGCCTACCAGCGTCAGGGCTCGCTGCTGCGCGCCACGGTGCGTTCCAAGAACAACGTGAAGGGCGCCTCGACGACCTTCCAGAAGATCGGCAAGGGCGTCGCCTCCACCAAGGCCCGCCACGGCAAGGTGACGCCGATGAACGTCGACCACACGCCGGTCGAGTGCATCCTGCAGGACTTCTACGCCGGCGACTACGTCGACAAGCTGGACGAGGCGAAGGTGAACCATGACGAGCGCATGGTCATCGCCAACGCCGGCGCCTGGGGCCTCGGCCGCAAGACCGACGAGATGGTCATCGCCCAGGCCGACCAGACCAGTTCCTTCGTCGGCAGCTTCGCCAGCGGGCTCACCCGGACCCTGCTGCTGCAGGCGGTGGAGGCTCTGGACGACAACGACGTGCCGGACGACGGCCAGCGCTGGGGCCTGCTGACGCCGCGGCAGTGGTCGATCGCGCTGACCATCGCGGAGTTCGCCAGCGCGGACTTCGTGGGCGACGACCTGCCGTACATGCAGCGCAACCGCACGCGGTCCTGGCTCGGCGTGAACTGGATGCGGCATACCGGCCTGCCCGGCAAGGGCACGGCCAGCGCGGTGTGCTTCACCTATCACAAGAACGCGCTCGGCCACGGCTCCGGCGCCGATGTGACCAGCGACATCACCTGGCACGGCGACCGGGCGGCGCACTTCGTCAACAACATGATGAGCCAGGGCGCCTGCCTGATCGATCCGGAAGGCGTGATCGAGATCCGCGTCGACGACACCGCCACCATCCCGGCCTGAGGAGGATAGCCCATGGCTTACAACGCGAAGTACCTGACCCTCATGGCCCATGGCGCAGGCCAGCGGTGGTGGTCCTATCGCACGGCCGACACCCCGGCCGCGGTGGACACGGCCGGCTATTTCACCGGCGAGGCGGTGGCGATGCTGAAGGTCGGCGACCTGATCTTCGTGCAGCAGGTCGACAATCCGGCGGCGCCGGCGAGCGTTGTCGCGGCCGGCTGGCACCTGGTGCTGTCCAACACCGGCAGCGCGGTCGACGTTTCCAATGCGACCGCTGTCGGCACCTCCGACACCGACTGAGCAAACGCAGCCGGAAACCTCTGGCGGGCGGCCTCACGCACCAAAGCGAGGGGCCGCCCGCTCGCTTTCCCCACGTCACCCAAAGGGAGACCTTCATGCCCAAGGCGCTATCGCAGAATCTGGAGACCATTGCCGCACTGCAAAGCTTCTGCGTGTTTGGCTATCAGACGGAGGATCTGCTGCCGGCGGTCGCCGAAGCCGGCTACTTCGTCGGCTGCGCCTCTCGCCTCATGGCGAACGACCTGATTCTGGTCTGCGCCGATGCGGCCCGCAATCCGGCCTGGGGCCTCTTCCTGGTTAGCCGCGTCGGGCCGGAGGGAGTCATTCTGGAAAACGTCGCCGGGTTGACGCCTGACACCATCAACGGCCTCACCTTCCTGCGCAGCCCGCTCGGCCCTTTGCCGGTCGGCAAGCTGCTGCGAGAGGCTAGGGCCGCGCGGGCAGCGCGCTCGCGCGGCGCGGCTGCCTGAGGAACGGCGCCATGGCGGACGTGACCGGTATCTGCAACAGCGCGCTTGCCAAGATCGGCGCCGCGCGCATTACTGCCCTCGGGGAGGCCAGCAGGAATGCCAGCCTCTGCGCCGAACTCTACGACAAATGCCGCGACGACCTGCTGCGCGCGCATAGCTGGAACTTCGCCACGGCGCGGGCGAAGCTGGCGCGCGCCGACACGGCACCGGCTTTCGGGCCGGCCTATGCCTATGCCTTGCCGGCGGACTGGATCCGCTGCGTCACCGCCCAAGACAGTGCAGACGGCGGCGTCCTGCTGGCCTATCGGATCGAGGGTGGCCGGCTGCCGAGCAGATCTACCTGCGCTACATCAGGCGGGTCACCGACGCCAACCTGATGCCGTCCGACTTCCGCGAGACGCTCGCCTGCCTGCTGGCGCGCGAGCTGGCGGTTCCTGTCGCCCAGTCCAACAGCCTCGAGGAGAAGCTTGAGGCGCGGTTTCGCACGCGCCTGAGGCGCGCCCGCACGACCGACGGACTGGAGGACCAGGCGGAGCCGATGCCGCTCGGCGCCTGGGCGGCGGTGAGGTGAGCCATGACCCGTGCCAATCCACTGCAGGCCGCCTTCAATGCCGGCGAGCTCGGCCCCCGCATGGCGGGCCGGGTCGACTTCGCCAAGTACCGCAGCGCCGGCGCGCGGGTCGAGAACCTGATGCCGCTGCCACAGGGCGGGCTGACCCGTCGGCCCGGCACCCGCTTCATCGCGGCGGCCGCCGACCACGGCAAGCGTCCGCGCCTCGTTTCCTTCGAGTTCTCGACGGAGCAGGCCTACGTTCTGGAGGCCGGCGAACGCTCGTTCAGGTTCTTCCGCAACAAGGGCCAGATCGTGGTGCCGCCGACCGACGCGGCCATCGGCAATGGCAGCTTCGATAGCAACATTGTCGGCTGGAGCAGCCTCTCGACCGGCGCTGCCCTGATCGACCACGTCCTGGTCGCCGGCGACGAGGCCGACCTGCTGCGCTTTGCCCAGCTCTCGACGCAGGCATGGGGCAACCTCAGCGCCAACCGGGCCAATGTCGGCTTGCGGTTCACCGTGGCGGTCAGCGGCGACGTGCCGCAGGCCTCGGTCCATGTCGCTACCGTGACCACGCCCTTCACGGCGGTCGCCCGGATCTATACGAGCAACGGCGCAAGCCCCGGGGTGCCAGTGGGCATCGACAGCGAGCCGCTGCCGATCGATACCGTCGGCGTGCATACCTTCACCTGGACGACGAAGCCGGCCGTCTCCGCCGCAACCACGTACTGGGTCGTGTTCAGCGATACGACGCTGGACGGCACCGGCCGGGTGACCATCGGCCAGTGCGCGGACCAGGGTGCGGCCTATGCCGCCGGCTTCCACGACACCATCACGTCGATCGCCGATGCGTCGGGCGGCTTCACGGCAACGCGACACCTGCGTGCAGAGGTGAAGGTGGAGACGGCGGCAAGCAACGGCGCCCTGGCGCTGGTCGGTGCGTCCGGCAGCGTGGCGGCGGCCGAGCAGCAGGTCGCGGTCGCCGCCAGCGAGCAGGAGCATGTGCTGGCCTTCCGCGTGATCGGCGCGCCGGGGGACAAGGTCAAGGTCCGCATCGGGCGCACGTCAGGTGGCGACCAGTTCCTGGCCGATACCGAGGCGGCGACCGGCTGGCATCTTCTCGCCTTCGTGCCCGACGACAGCCCGTTCTTCCTGCAGTTCCGCAACGAGGCGGCCAAGACGCTATACATCGACGATGTCGCCTTGATCGGCGCCGGGGCGGCGGGGAGCGCGCCGCTGCATCTCACCACGCCCTATGGCGAGGACGATCTGGCGCGGTTGAAGTGGGCGCAGTCGGCTGACGTGATGTACGTCACGCATCCGAACTTCCCGCCCTACAAGCTGGGGCGCCTCGGCAATACGACCTGGTCGTTCACCGAGGTGGCCTTCGAGGATGGACCCTATCTCGACGAGAATGTCGAGGCGGCCGCGACGCTGAAGGCCTCGGCCACCACCGGCAGCGGGATCACCATCACGGCGAGCGGCCATGCTCCTTTCAAGGAAGGCGACGTCGGCCGGCCGGTCCGGCTGCGGCCGACCGGCGAGCCGGGCTGGGCGGTGATCACCGAGTTCGTCAGCCCCGAGCAGGTAAAGGTCGACGTCAAGCGCCCCTTCGCCAACGTGAACGCCACCGCCAACTGGCGCCTCGGCGCGTGGTCGGCCGAGCGCGGCTATCCCGGCGTCGTCACCTTCTTCGAGCAGCGCACGGCCTGGGCCAACACGCGCTCGCAGCCGCAGAGCTTCTGGATGAGCCAGTCGGCCGACCTGGAGAACATGCGGCCCGACAGCTTCGAGGAGAACGCCATCGACGTGCAGGACGACGATGGGCTCGACTTCACGATCGCAGCCGACGAGGTGAACGCCATTCGCTGGATGAGCCCGGGCCGGCAGCTCATTCTCGGCACCTCCGGCGGCGAGTGGTCGGTGACCTCCGATGGGCCGGTGGTGACGCCGACCGACATCGAGGTGAAGCGGGAGTCGACCAACGGCAGCGCCGACATCGTTCCGCTGCGGATCAGCTCCATCGTGCTCTTCGTGCAGCGTGCCAAGCGCAAGCTGCGCGAACTCGTCTTCAGCCTGGAAACCGACGGCTTCAGGACGCCGGACCTGACCATCCTCGCCGAGCATATCACCGACAGCGGGCTGCGGGAGATCGTCTACCAGCAGGAGCCGGACAGCCAGGTGCACTGCGTGCGCGAGGACGGCGTTCTGGCAACGCTGACCTACCACCGCGAGCAGGACGTGGTCGGCTGGTCGCGGCATCTCCTGGGCGGGCGGTTCGGCAGCGGCGCGCCCGTCATCGAAAGCATGGCGAGCATTCCGGGCAGCACCGCCACGGGAAGCGAAAACCGGGACGAGGCCTGGGTGGCGGTAAAACGAACCATCGACGGCGCCACTTTCCGGAGCATTGAAGTTTTCGAGGCGGCGTTCGAGGGACCGAACGCGGAGGCCTTCGACAGCCAGGCGGCATTCGATGCCGAGGTGCTGGCTCGCCAGCGGGAGGCCTTCTACGTCGACTGCGGCCTGAGCTACCAGGGCCCGCCGACGCAGACGCTCTCGGGGCTCGGTCATCTCGAAGGCGAGACGGTGACGATCCTCGCGGACGGCGCGCTGCATCCCGACCGCGTCGTGGCCGGAGGCGCGGTCAGCCTGCAGATGCCGGCGAGTGTCGCCCATGTCGGCCTGCCGTACCGCCACCTCTTTACCTCTCTCAAGCTGGAGGCAGGCGCAGCGGCCGGGACCGCGGTCGGCAAGGTGAAGCGGGTGCATGCGATCGCGCTGGTCCTGCTGCACTCGCTCGGCCTGCGCATCGGGCCCTCGATTGCCCAGCAGGAGGACGTTCCGCTGCGGGACGTGGGCGACGCGATGGATACAGCGGTGCCGCTGTTCACCGGCGAGCGTTTCGTCAGCTTCGAGGGGGACTTCGTGCGCGACGCGCGCATCGTGATCAGCGGCACTGCGCCGCTGCCGTTCACGCTGCTCGCCGCGGCGCCGGAGCTGAAGACGAATGAGCTGCTGTGATGGCCGAAGTTGTCGTTGCTGCCTTCGAGCCGGCACATCTGGTCGATCTCGAGCCGCCGGTGTTCGATCGCCGGCAGATGCAGCGCTTTGCGGCCGGCTACCGGACCAGCGGACCGGCCTTCACCCTGATGGAAGGAGGCCGGGCCCTGGGTAGCGGCGGGCTGGTGATCGAGGACGGCGAGGGCCGGGCGTGGGCCTTTCTTTCGACTGCGCTGAGAGGCCGCCCGCTGCTGCTGCACCGCACGGCGAAGCGCGCCTTGCCGGCGCTGATGCAGCACTATGAGCTAACGTCGATCGTTGCCGAGGCGCATGCTGACTTCGTGAGCGCGCGGCGCTGGCTCGAGCGGCTCGGCTTCCACTTCGAAGAATGCTTGCCCGGCTTTGCGGGCACCACGGAAACCTATGCGAGGTATCGCCTATGGGCGCACTGACACTGATCGGCGCTGCAGTCGGCGCGGTGGGCGCCATCGCGGCTGGCCGGGCGCAGGCCAACGCCGCCGAGTTCAACGCCGACATGGCGCAGCAGCAGGCGGAGCGCGAGCGGCAGATCGCCGCCCGCGACGCCGATGACTACCGCCGGAGCAACAGCCGCCTGCTGGCG
>DATCXZ010000415.1:0-1860 GCA_036570545.1 Kiloniellaceae bacterium | reverse complement strand
CAGCACCGGCGTGATGTACTGCGAGAAGTCGCCCGCGCCGAGCGGCGTCTTCACCGCGGCGACGGTCTCCCAGCCGAGCTCCTCGGTGGTGTTCTTCATCGACTCTTCCTGGGTCCAGCCCCAGGTGTAGTCGGCGGTCAGATGGTAGGCGCGGCGGTCCGTGCCCATCTCCTGCGCCAGCACTGGGCCGAGCGCACGGCCCGACATGTAAGCATTGAAGAAGTGGCGGAAGCCGTAGCGGCGCTTGTCCTTGCCGGTGGTGTCGTTGGAGTGGGTCAGGCCGCACATGTAGATGATGCCCAACTCCTGCCCCAGCGCCTGGCAGGCGACGGCGACGCCCGACGAGGAGCCGCCGGTGAACATGATGACGCCGTCCTTCTCGATCATCCGCCTGGCCGAGGCGCGGGCGGCGTCGGACTTGGTCTGGGTGTCGCCGGTGACGTAGGTGAGCTTCTTGCCGAGGATGCCGTTCCCCTTGAGCGACAGCGGCTTCATGGTGTTCAGCATGCCGCCGTCGCCCTCGCCGTTGATGTGCTTCACGGCGAGTTGGTAGGCGCGCAGCTCGTCGGCGCCCTCGTCGGCGTAGGGACCGGTCTGCGGCACGTTGAATCCGAAGGGCACCGACGCGTTGCTGCCCGGATTGTTGCGGAAGTCGGCGCCGAAGGCGTGCCGCATGAAGAAGGTGGGCGCTGCGATGGCGCCGCCGAGCGCCGCGCTGCCCTTCAGCACCGTGCGCCGGCTAAAGCCGTTGGTGAACTTGGCCATGAATTCCTCCCCAGTTCGCATTCGTTGGCCGCCGGCGGAGGCTCCATCCGTCGGCGCTGCGCTAGGCTAGCGCCTGCGTCAACGCAGTAGACGCCAAACCCAGTCAATTCCACAATAACTACTTGGAATGTCAGGAATTTTTTGTAAAAATACCCATCCCCCTGCGATTGAACATGTAAAACGTTTACATTGCGGCGCACAAGATGTCGGCAGAAGAGAGGTTTAGGGGATGGTTGCGGCACACATCGGTCTGAAGATCCGCGAGCGCCGCAAGGAGATCGGCCTCAGCCAGACAGAGCTCGCCGGCCGCATCGGCATCTCGGTCTCCTATCTGAACCTCATCGAGCACAACAAGCGCAGCATCGGCGGCCGGCTGCTGCGCCAGGTCGCCGACGAGATCGGAGTCGGTCTGGAGATGCTGGACGGCGCCACCGAGCGCCGGCTGGCCAGCGATCTGACCGAGGTGATCGCCGACCCGCTGTTCGACCGCATGCGCCCCGAGCCACAGGCGATCGACGGCCTGGTCGGGCGCTATCCCGCCCTGGCGCGGGCAGTGGTGACGCTGCACCGCGCCTTCCTCGATCGCTCGCAGGCGATGCATACCCTGGCCGATCGGCTGAACCAGGACCCCTTCCTCGGCGAGGCCATCCACCGCATCCTCACCAACGTGTCGGCGATTCGCTCAATCTCGGAGATCCTCACCTCCGTGGACGACGTCGAAGCCGCCCAACTGCATCGCTTCCACGCCATCCTCTCGGAAGAGAGCACGCGCCTCTCCGCCGCCGCCCAGGGGCTCTCCACCTTCTTCGAGACCGCGGGCACGGCGACCCGCTCGACCACGCCGGCCGAGGAAGTCGACGACTTCATCCTCGAGCACCACAACTACTTCGCGCCGCTCGAGGCGGCAGGCGCGGCGCTGAGGCGGCGCCTCGAGGCGACACCGCAGCAGCTCGAGGATCGCATGCTGGAACGGCTCGAGCGCGAGCATCACCTGACGGTGAGCCGTGCCGGGCTGGGCGACGAGCGCCTGCGCGCCGGCCGGGAGGCGCTGCGCTACAGCGCCCACGCCCGCCGCCTCATCCTGCTCGACGGCGC
>DATCXZ010000414.1:0-12593 GCA_036570545.1 Kiloniellaceae bacterium | reverse complement strand
GGCGCGCCGCCGCCTTCGCTGTCGGCCGCGTGGCGGGCGTCGCGACGATGGTGGTGAGAGCACATCACAACTGTTTCCTCCAGTCGGTCACCTCGGCGTCGAGGATGCGCTCGAGCGCGTTGATGCGCTGCTCCATGCGCTCGGAGTTGCGCCACAACTCCTCGAGCAACTGTTCCTCGTCGCTGGACAGGGCCTTGGTTGCCTTCCAGCGCGTCATGTAGTGGGCGATGATCCAAATCGGCGCCACCACGGCAAGGAAGAGAATGACCGGGACTTCGAAATCCATGGCGCTCTAGCCTCTCGCGGGCAAGGGGCGGCTCAATCGCGGTCCGCCGGCTTCCCGGCGTCCTTTGCCTTCGCCACGCGGGCCTTCAGCGCCGCCAGCTCGTCCTCGATGGCGGATTCGGTCGCCAGCTCGGAGATCTCCTGGGCCAGCGACTTGCCGCGGCCGAGATCGAAGGCCTCGACCTCGCCCTCGGCGGCGTCGAGCCTCTTCTCGACCTGCTCGAAGCGCGCGAAGGCATCGTCGACGCGGCCGTCATAGAGGTTGCGGCGCACCTTCAGGCGCGAGGTCGCGGTCTCGTGGCGGGCAGCCAGCGCCTGCTGCTTGGCCTTGGCCTCGCGCAGCTTGCTCTCCAGCTTGCCGATATCGGCTTCGCCCTGGTGAAGCATGGTCTCCAGCTCCTCCAGCTCCTGCTGCAGCAAGGCCGCCGTCTCGGCGAGCTTGGCCTTCTCCACGAGGGCGCCCTTGGCCAAATCCTCCCGGCCCTTCGAGAGCGCGAGCTCGGCCTTCTCCTCCCAGCCCTTCTGGGCCTCGCCGAGGCGGGCGAGGCGACGCGTGGCCTCCTTCCTCTCGGCGATCGTCTTGGCCGCGGTCGACCGCACCTCCACCAGGGTGTCCTCCATCTCCTGGATCACCAGGCGGATGATCTTCTCCGGCTCTTCGGCACGGTCGAGGATGGAATTGAGGTTGGAATTGATGATGTCGGTGAGGCGGGAGAAGATACCCATCGGTCCGTTCCTTATCTCTGTCTGTCTCGTATGACGGCCGCGCTTCGCGCAGGCCGCGAGAGGGTCGGGTCTTGCTTTTAGGCCAGCAGGGCGCCTAACAGCAGACCGGCGAAGAACATCAGCCAATGATCGGCTGTGCGTGTGCGCAGATAGCGGCGGGCGCGTTCGGCCCAGCCGTCTCCCGGCTGCGGGTGGCGTCGATCGAAGGCGTCGTTCCAGCGGTTCATGTCTGTTCCCTGGCTTGCAGTGCTTCCGCCTTTCTATTGGCAATCCTCGTGCCAACCATGCAAAAGGACCGGAAACGGCTCGTTTGCTGGGAAAAACAGACGTGCCCGCCTGCCCGAGACGCCAGTTCCGTCGTCAAAAAATGCCAATAACTGGTGATAACAGCCAATAGTTGGCTATATTTCAGAGATGGCCGACCACGACCTTCCGCCCCTGCTCGGCGAGTCTCCCGCCTTCATGGCGCTTACGGAGCAGATCTCCCGCGTGGCACCGCTCGACCGTCCGGTGCTGGTGATCGGCGAGCGCGGCACCGGCAAGGAATTGGTCGCCGCCCGCCTGCACTTCCTGTCGCGGCGCTGGGGTGGGCCCTTCGTGAAGCTGAACTGCGCGGCTTTGGCCGAGAGCCTGTTGGAGACCGAGCTGTTCGGTCACGAGGCCGGGGCCTTCACCGGCGCCGTGAAGCGGCGCAGCGGGCGCTTCGAGATCGCCGATGGCGGCAGCCTGTTCCTCGACGAGATCGCCGCGGCCAGCCAGGCCGTGCAGGAAAAGCTGCTGCGCGCGATCGAGTACGGCGCCTTCGAGCGGGTGGGAGGCAACGCCACGTTGACGGTCGACGTCCGCGTCATCGGCGCCACCAACGAGGATCTGCCGGCCGCCGCGGCCGCGGGGCGCTTCCGCGCCGACCTGCTGGACCGCCTGGCCTTCGAGGTGATCACCCTGCCGCCGCTGCGCGCCCGGCCGGAGGACATCCCGCTGCTGGCCCGGCACTTCGGGCGCGAGATGGCGAAGGAGCTCGACTGGCCACAGTTTCCCGACTTTTCCGAGGCGGCCATGGGGCGGCTGCTGGACCACTCCTGGCCGGGAAACGTGCGCGAGCTGCGCAACGTGGTGGAGCGCTCCGTCGCCCGCGGCAGCCCCGACGCGGTGATCGACGCCGTGGTCATCGACCCCTTCGACAGCCCCTATCCCCTGGCCACGTCTCTCCTGACCACGTCGGCGGCATCTGCCAAGGCGCTGCCGGGTCGGGAAACGGCGGGCCGCGAGCCGCCCGGCGGCCCGGTGGGCGCCATCCTGTCGGACCCGGCTCGCGCCTTCGACCTGCGCGACGCCCTGAAACGGGTCGAGCATGACCTGCTTCAGCAGGCCCTGGCGGCACAGCGCTACAACCAGCGCGCCACGGCCCGCCAGCTCGGCCTGACCTATGACCAGCTTCGCGGCCGCCTGCGCAAGCACGACCTGCTGGGCGACGGCCTGCTGGGCGACGGGACGGACGACGGGACCGGTCCGGAGGCGGCTTAGCAGAGCCGAGCCCGACGCCGTCCCACCTCCATTCCAGCCGGAACTACAAAAGACACACGGACGTTGTGGAAAAGCCTCTCTGGATCGACTATCTGTCGATCTGCCGCCACCCTGACGCAGCAGGGGGCGCCGGCGGCTGACGGGGCCCGGAGAAGGCCCCGCTTTGGAGAACTTGCCCGCGAGGCAAACTACGGGAGGAAAGTGCGTTGCAAAACATCGGCAAGGCCGTAAGCCGCCATGGCCTCAACAAGCACGGTCTCAAGGACATCACCACCGCTTACTGGAACCTGGACGTCGCGGCGCTCTACGAGGAAAGCCTGAAGCGCAACGAAGGCCAGCTCGCCGAAGGCGGTGCCCTGGTGGTGTTGACCGGCAAGCACACGGGACGTTCGCCCAAGGACAAGTTCATCGTCCGCGAGGCCGCGACCGAAGGCGACATCTGGTGGGGCGACGTGAACGTGGCCATCGACGAAGCCCGGTTCCAGCGGCTCTACGAGAAGCTCATCGACTACATGAAGGGTCGCGACGTCTTCGTGCAGGACGTCTACGCCGGGGCCGACGAGGCGTACCGCCTGCCGGTGCGCGTGGTCAGCGAAAGCGCCTGGCATGCCCTCTTCGCCCGCAACATGTTCATCCAGCCGCCGGTGGAAAGGCTCGGCGACTTCGAGCCTGCCTTCACAGTGCTGCATGCCCCCTTCTGCCAGGCCGATCCGGAAACCGACGGCACCAACAGCGAAAGCTTCATCGTCGTGAGCTTCGCGCGGCGAATTGTGCTGATCGGCGGCACCATCTATGCGGGCGAGATCAAGAAGTCGGTGTTCTCGATTCTCAACTACCTGCTGCCGGATCGCGACGTGCTCCCGATGCACTGCTCGGCGAACATAGGCCCAACAGGCGACACCGCGATCTTCTTCGGCCTCTCGGGCACCGGCAAGACCACCCTCTCCGCCGACCCGAGCCGCAGCCTGATCGGCGATGACGAGCATGGCTGGAGCGCGAGCGGCGTGTTCAACTTCGAAGGCGGCTGCTACGCCAAGGTGATCCGGCTGGACCCCGAGGCCGAACCGGAGATCTATGCCACCACCGGGCGCTTCGGCACCGTGCTGGAGAATGTCGCCATGGACCCGGTGACGCGGCAACTCGACCTCGACGACAACCGCTACACCGAGAACACGCGGGCAAGCTACCCGCTCGACTTCATCCCCAACGTGGTGAAGAGCGGGCGCGGCGGCCTGCCGAAGAACATCGTCATGTTGACGGCCGACGCCTTCGGCGTGCTGCCGCCGATCTCCAAGCTGACACCCGAGCAGGCGATGTACCACTTCCTCTCCGGCTACACCGCACGCGTCGCAGGCACCGAAAAAGGCATGGGCTCAGAGCCCTCCGCGACCTTCTCGACCTGCTTCGGGGCGCCCTTCATGCCACGCCACCCCTCGGTCTACGCTAAGATGCTGGGCGAGAAGATGGCGGCGACCGGCGCCAACTGCTGGCTGGTGAACACCGGCTGGACCGGCGGCGCCTACGGCACCGGCGAGCGCATGAAGATCGCCTATACCCGCGCGATGGTGCGCGCGGCGCTCGGTGGGGGGTTCAGCGGCATCGGCGTCGCCAAGCACCCGCAGTTCGGTCTGCTGATGCCGGAGAGCTGCCCCAACGTGCCTTCCGAGGTCCTGAACCCGCGCAACACCTGGCGTGATAAGAAAGCCTACGACCTCACGGCCCGGGACCTGACCCAGCGCTTCGAGGCCAACTTCAAGCAGTTCGAAACCTACGTCGACGACGGGGTGGTGGCGGCCGGCATCCGCGCCGCTGCCTGATCCGGCGACCGAGCTTCGTGCGCAGCGGCCCGCCGGCTCGGCGGGCCGCTTCTCGTTCAGCAGCGCTATTCGAAGCCTTCATCCGGAATCTTGATCGTCAGGCCGCAGTGTTTGCAGTGCACGGCATCGATATCATGGCGCTGAAGCCCGCAGTCGGGGCAGTTGAAGCGCACCTTCGCTGGCCGGAAGATCGCCTGCGCGAGACGGAAGAACAGCGCCACCCCGACCAGCATGATGCCGACGGCGAGCAGCCGCCCGAGGGGACCCGTCATCGTGATGTCGCCAAAACCCGTCGTTGTCAGCGTCGTCACGGTGAAATAGAGCGCGTCGAGGTAGCTATCGATCTCGGGATTGCGGCGGTACTGCAGGGTAAAGACCAACGCCGTCGCTACGAAGATGAAGACCGCGAGGTTCACGCAGGCGACGATCAATTCCTCGTTGCGGCGGAACACGGCGGTTTCCCGCCTGAGGTCGCGCAGCACGTGATAGGAATGCACCAGCCGCATCGCGCGCAGCACCCTGAGGAAGCCGAATTGCGCTGAGATGAAAGGGGCCAGCAGCAAGGTGAGGATCACCAGGATGTCGGCGAGAGTGTAGAGCCGGCGCAGCATGCGCGGCTTGTCTGGCGCGATCCACAGGCGCGCCAGGAAGTCGGCGAGGATGATGAGGCCGAGGATGAAGTCGACGGTGACAATGAAGGGCGTCGGAAAATCCGGCGCCGTCGCGACGAGGAAGGCGATGGTGGCGAGATCGAACGCGATGAGGCCGTAGCGGAACTTCGTCGCGCGCTGGCTTCTGCCGCTGTAGAGGCCGTTGATCGCTTGCTTCAGCCGGTATGCAGCCATCGATCCTTTCCCTTCGGTGCGGGTCGGCGCAGTCTAACCCAGGAACTTCGGCAGGCGTCGCAGGAAGTGCTCGACATCCTCCTCGGTGGTGAAGAGGTGCGCCGAGACGCGGACCCGGCCGTTGTCCGCCCAGACGAGAACTGCCTCTTCTGCGGCGCGGCCCATAACGGCCTCGGGATCGGCGCAGCGAAAGCAGACGTTGCCAGCATGGCGCTCTTGCCCTGCCGGCGTCATCACTTCAACCCCCGCCCCGCTGAGCCCGGCAATCAGCCGCTCCGCCAAGGCGCGGACATGGGCGGCAATGGCCTCGATGCCGAAGCTTTCCAGGTAAGTGAGGGATTCCTGCAGCAGGTAGGCGCCGAGGTGGTTTGCATTACCGTACTCGAAGCGCCGCGCGTCCGGCTTCATCACATAGTCGGCAGGTGTCGCCCCGGCCATCGCCGAAGCCCAGCCGGCGGTGCCCGGCGCGAAGTCCGGCTGGCGCCGCTGGTTCCATACCAGAATGCCGTCGTGGACGCCGAGGGCGAACTTGTAGCAGGCGCTGACAAGGAAGTCTGAGAGATCGGCGCGCAGCGGCACGGCGCCGAAGGCGTGGCTGGCGTCGACCAGCAGCGCCGTCGGCGATCCCGCGAGCCCGGCCGCGATTGTCTCCAGATCGACATGCTGGCCGGTCAGCGCGTTCACCTGACTCACGTAGACGAGGCCCGTGCGCGCATCGCAGGCGGCGAGGAGGTCGGCCTCGTCCAGCACCCAGCCGCGCGCCGGCACCAGACGCAGCTCGACGCCGAGTTGCTTCAAGCTGGCGAGAGCAAAACGGCCGGAGGCGTAGTCGAGTTCCGGCGCCACCACGTTGTCGCCCGCGCGCCAGTCAAAGCCGGAGGCGACCTTCGCGATGCCGTCGGAGGCATTGCCAATCAAGGCAACGTCACCCGGCTCGGCGCGCGCCAGGCGGGCAATGGCAACACGCACGGCATCGTCGACCTTCCAGTGCGTCCAGTAACCGTCGAAGCCGGCCGCCTTGTCGCGCGCGAAGCGCTCGAAGGCCTCGCAATGCTTCACCAGAAGGGGCGGCTCGCCGCCCGTCGCCAGATGGACCTTGCCTTCCAGGCCGATGAAGTCGTTTTTAGGGGTGGGCAGGGAGCGCAGCGTCAATGCGCCTCGGCCCAGTTCCTGCCGGTGCCGGCGTCGGCGACCAGCGGCACGGAGAGCTGCACCGCCGGATGGCAGGCGTTTTCCATCACCTCGCGCACCACGGCGGAGGTCTTCTCAACCTCACCCTCGGGCACCTCGAGCAGTAGCTCGTCGTGCACCTGCAGCAGCATGCGCGCGCGCAGGCTTGCCTTTTCGAGCGCCGGCGGCACACGGATCATCGCCCGCTTGATGATGTCGGCGGCGGCGCCCTGGATCGGCGCGTTGATGGCGGCGCGCTCGGAGAAGCTGCGCATCGCGGGGTTCTTATCCTTGATGCCGGGCACGTGGATCTTGCGCCCGAAGAGGGTGGTGACGAAACCCTGCTCGCGCGCTGCCTTCTTCATCTGCTCCATGTAGTCGCGGATCCCGGGATAGCGCTTGAAATAGGCATCGATGTAGGCGCGCGCCTCGCCCTGGGGGATGGCGAGGTTCTGCGCCAGGCCGAAGGCCGAAATGCCGTAGATGATGCCGAAGTTGATGGCCTTGGCCTTCCTGCGCACCATCGGATCCATGCCCTCCACCGGAATGCCGAAGACCTGCGAGGCGGTGATGGCGTGAATGTCCTGGCCGTCGTGGAAGGCCTGCTTCAACGCCGCGACCTCGGCGATGTGGGCGGTGAGACGCAGCTCGATCTGGCTGTAGTCGACTGAGAGCAGCACATGCCCCTCGTCGGCGACGAAGGCGGTGCGGATCTTGCGGCCCTCCTCGGTGCGCACCGGAATGTTCTGCAGGTTGGGATCGTTCGACGACAGGCGGCCGGTCGAGGCGACGGCCTGCGCATAGGAGGTGTGCACGCGACCGGTGGTCGGGTCGATCTGGGTCTGCAGCGCATCCGTATAGGTGCTCTTCAGCTTGGTGAGCTGACGCCAGTCGAGCACGCGGGCGGGCAAGTCGTGGCCCTGGGCGGCCAGCACCTCCAACACGTCGGCGCCGGTGGCGTAGGCGCCCGACTTGCCCTTCTTGCCGCCGTCGAGCGACATCTCGTCGAAGAGGATCTCGCCGAGCTGCTTGGGCGAGCCGATGGTGAACTCGCGCCTGGCCAGCTTGTGGATCTGCTTCTCCAGCTCGCCGATGCGCTGGGCGAAGTCGTTGGACATGCGCCTGAGGGTGTCGCGGTCGACCTTGATCCCGGTCAGCTCCATCTTCGCGAGCACCGGGACCAGCGGACGCTCTATGGTCTCATAGATCGTCGTGAGACGATCGGAGACAAGGCGCGGCTTCAGCACCTCGTGGAGGCGCAGGGTGATGTCGGCGTCCTCGGCTGCGTAAGCCAAGGCCTTGTCGAGCGGCACCTTGTCGAAAGTGATCTGGTTGCGCCCGGTGCCGCAGACATCCTTGAAGGAGATACAAGTGTGGTCGAGGTGGAGCCGTGCCAGCTCGTCCATGCCGTGACCGTGCAAGCCGCCTTCCACCACGTAGGACAGCAGCATGGTGTCGTCGATCGGCGCCACCGCGATGCCGTAGCGGGCGAAGACCAGCATGTCGTACTTGATGTTCTGCCCGACCTTGAGGGCGCCGGGGTCCTCCAGCATCGGCTTCAGGATGGCGAGCGCGTCGTCGCGCGGGATCTGCTTTGGCGCCTCGGTCGCGCCGTCGAGATCGAGGCCGCCGTCGGCCGGCTTGCCGACGGTGTGGCCGAGCGGGATGTAGCAGGCCTTGCCGGCGGCGGTGGACAGGGAGACACCGACGAGATCGGCAGTGATGGGGTCGAGCGACGTGGTCTCGGTATCCACCGCGATGACGCCACGACGCTGCGCCGCCGCCACCCAGCGCTGCAGGGCTTCCAGATCCTGCACCAGCTCGTAGGCCGCCTCCTGCGGCGACTCCGGGGCTGCCTCCTTGGCGTCAGACGCCGGCGCATCCCCAAGCTGGTCGGAGAGGCGGCGCAGCAGCGAGCGGAACTCGTAGCGCTCTAGGAAGGCGCGCAGGTCCTCGGCCACCGGCTGCCTCAGCCCGAAGGCATCGATGCTCTCCACCACCGGCACGTCGTCGTCCAGCCTCACCAGCTTCTTGGAGATGCGCGCCAGCTCGGCATTCTCGATCAGCCTCTCGCGGCGCTTGGCCTGCTTGATCTCGCCAGCGCGCGCGAGCAGCGTCTCGAGGTCGCCGTACTCGGTGATGAGCTGCGCCGCGGTCTTGATGCCGATGCCCGGCACGCCGGGCACGTTGTCGGTCGAGTCGCCGGCCAGCGCCTGCACGTCGACCACCCGCTCGGGCTGCACGCCGAACTTCTCGACCACCTCGTCGCGGCCGATCTTGCGCTCCTTGATGGGGTCCAACATCGTGATGCCGCCGTCGACAAGCTGCATCAGGTCCTTGTCGGAGGAGACGACGGTGACCTCGGCGCCGGCCGCCTTGGCCTGACGCGCGTAGGTGGCGATGAGATCGTCGGCCTCGTAGCCCGCCAGTTCCACACAGGGCAGGTTGAACGCGCGGGTCGCCTCGCGGATTGCCGCAAACTGCGGAACGAGGTCTTCCGGCGGCTCCGGGCGGTGGGCCTTGTACGCCGGATAGATGTCGTTGCGGAAGGTCTTCGCCGAGGCATCGAAGATGACGGCGATGGCATCGGCATCCGACTCGCGCAGCAGCTTCACCAGCATGTTGGTGAAGCCGAAGGTGGCGTTGGTCGGCGTGCCGTCCGAGGTGCTGCGCGGCGGGATCGCGAAGTAGGCCCGGAAGATGTAGCCGGAGCCGTCGACCAGGTAGAGGTGCTTGTAGGGGGCGTTCTTCATGCCGGGGAGAATGCAGGAGCGCTCGGGGCGAGTCGAGCGCTCAGAGGCCTTATCGCAGGCTGCCCCCTGACACGTGCTGACTACTCGGCGGCGGTGTCCTGTTTCAGGACGAAGCGGCGGCCGCAGTAGGGGCAGTCGATCTGGCCCTTGCCCTGCATGTTGAGGAAGACGCGCGGGTGCCCGAGCGCATCCCTGCCGCCGTCGCAGGCAACCTTGGGGCTGTCCACGGTAAGGATTTCAGGCGGCTCCATTGCGTCTCTCCGAAGGCTGGGTCGGGCGGCGGCATGATAGCGTCGCCTCCCGGGTAATCAATCCCCAGGGGAGGGAGAAACGGCGGCATCGGCCATGGCAGAACGAAAATCCAGGAACTTCCCGCTCGGCCCGCGCGGGATCTCGGCATGGTAGGTGATGCGGACCGGAAAAGCATGGCCGCAGCGCTGGTGAAGCCAGCCCGCCACCCGGGCCTCTTCCTCCGCCGACAGGCGGCGGGTGGAGACGAGCTTGATCTCGATGTCGTCGATCGCGTGCTGGACGATCTGGAACTGCCGGATCTCCGGAATCTCGGTGTAGAACATATCGCCGAGGAGGGGCCAGGCCCGGCGGCCGTCCGGGTAGACCAGCATGTCGCGGGCACGGCCCAGGATGCGGGTCAGCACCGGCAGCCCGCGGCCGCAAGGGCAGGGGGCGCCGACCTCGGCCAGGTCGCCCACTGCGTAGCGGATCATCGGCATGGCGAAGTTGGTGAGCGGCGTCACCACCACGCGACCGACCTCGCCGGGCCGGCACGGCCGGTCTTCCTCATCCAGCACCTCCAGCAGCACCGCCTCGGACTGGACGTGGTAGTGCTCGTGCTCCGGGCATTGCAGCGCGAGGTAGCCGGCTTCCTGAGTGCTGTAAAGGTCTGCGATCTTCAAGCCCCAGACGTCGCGGCACAGCCGGCGGGTTTCCGGCGGCAGCAACTCGGACAGCGTGCGCACCTCACGCAACCGCGGGAAGGCAATGCCGCGCTCGCGACAGTAGAGCAGCAGGTCGCGCAGCGCGGAGGGATAGGTCAGCAGGTAGTCCGGCTGGACCCGTTCCAGCCATTCAGCCTGCTCGCCGGTGCGCGAGATGATCGAAAGGGCGGCGCTCGGCCCCGTCGCGAACAGCCCGCGCATGGCGACCCCCCACAGCGGGCTGCGGTCGCCCTGGGGATAGACGCCCGCGCCGCTGGGAAGCGAGCGGATGGCCGCCAGCGTGCCGCTGAAGTCGCGGCGATGCCAGAGGTGCTCGCGGAGCGTGATGGCCTGCCAGATGAGCTGCACCAGCGAGGTGCCCTTCGCCTTCACGGGACGCCCGGTGGACCCGCTGGTCGACAGCTCGTAGGTGTGGCCATGGCCGCTCGGCAGCTCCGCGCAGAAGAGGGCCGGCCCGGCCACCTGGAGCTCGCCGCGGGTCAGCACCGGAATGCGCGCCCAGACCGCCGGCGTCACCGGCTTGCCCGTGACGAAACCGGCCTCCGCCAGGCGGTCGCGATAGAACGGGAGCTGCCGGTAGGCATGGTGCAGCAGGGCCGTGGCCTGACGGAGCTGCTGTGCGCGGTGCTGCTCCGGCGTCCACCACTGACTGTCGTCGAGCTGACGCAGCATGGCCGCCACACGCGCCGCCGGAGGCGTCGGCAGCGCCGGCCAAACCACGCTGTCGTGGCCGGAAAGCAGCGGATGGTAGATCGGCGGCGGTGCAGTCATCGTATTCCGATAGCACTCACCGGGCACCCAGGCCAAGAGCTTGGGCCAAAAACTTGGGCAAAGGACTTGATCGCGGCATCTGCGACTGCGGTCCTACGGCCGCGCCGGCAAGCGCGCCGGCAAGCGTGCCTGCACCAGGCGCGGCGGGCGTCGGTTGACCCTGCCCCGCGGCCGGTGCTACCCATCCTCAGCCGCATCGCCCCCTTTCCCGCCAGAGGGGAGGCCCCTGGTGCGTTGCGCCCTGCTGGAACAGGCCGAGATGAACAGCGAGACTCCTCCCCGGCGCGAGGCCGGCCCCGCCGATGCGCTCGAAGCCGGCCTGCCGGCCTTCGCTGTTTCCGTGCGCGGCCTCACCAAGACCTACAAAGCGAGCGGCAAGACCAAGGCAAAGACCGCGCTGAAAGGCGTCGACCTCGACATTCCCCGTGGCTCCCTGTTCGGACTGCTCGGCCCCAACGGTGCCGGCAAGTCGACCCTCATCAACATCCTGGCCGGCCTGGTCAACAAGACCGCCGGCAGCGCGGTGATCTGGGGCTACGACATCGATGCCGACCCGCGCCAGTCGCGGGCGGCGATCGGCGTGGTGCCGCAGGAGCTGAACATCGATCCCTTCTTCACGCCGCGCGAGCTGCTGGAGCTGCAGGCCGGGCTCTACGGGGTGCCGCCGGCCGAGCGCATGAGCGACCGCATCCTTGCCGCCATGGGCCTTGCCGACAAGGCGGAGGCCTACGCGCGCACCCTCTCCGGTGGCATGCGCCGGCGCCTCATGGTGGCCAAGGCGATGGTTCATCAGCCGCCGGTGCTGGTGCTCGACGAGCCGACCGCGGGCGTCGACATCGAGCTGCGCCAGCAGCTCTGGGCCAACGTGCGCGAGCTGAACCGCGCCGGCACCACCGTGCTGCTGACGACGCACTACCTGGAAGAGGCCGAGGAGCTCTGCGACAAGATCGCCATCATCAATCACGGCAGGGTGATCGCTTGCGACGATACCGACAGCCTGCTGGCGCGCCTCGACAGCAAGGCCCTGACCCTGGTGTTCGATCGCGATCTGGCCGATGTGCCGGACTGCCTGATGGCCTTCCATGCCGAGCAGACCGGGCCGCGCCGCGTGCAGTTCCGCTACCACACCAGCGAAAGCCCGGTGCCGCAGATCCTCGACGCCGTCTGCGGCGCCGGCCTCTCGGTGGTCGACATGTCGACCGAGGAGACGGATTTGGAGGACATCTTCCTGCAGCTCACTCGCGGCGCCCACGAGCCGGCGGGTGGCGAGAACGCCACCAGCGGTGATGATGCCGCGGCGTGAGCGGGGCGGCGCCGACGCTTCGCTGGCTGCAACGCTGCAGCCGATCCTGCTGCCTTTCCTAACGCTGCTTTTGCTGCTGGGCGCCTGCGCGCCCAGGCTGGCGCCGCCGGGCCCGGGGCTGGAGGCACTCGACCTCTCCCGCCCCGCCCTCACCGAGGCCGGGTTCATCACCGCCGACGGAACCACGCTGCCGCTGCGCCACTGGGCGCCGCCGGAAGGCACGGCACCGCATGGCGTGGTGCTGGCCCTGCACGGCTTCAACGACTACAGCAACGCCTTCGCGGACTCCGGCCCGGCGCTGGCGGCCCAGGGCCTCGAGGTCTACGCCTACGACCAGCGTGGCTTCGGCGAGGCACCGCACCGCGGCCTGTGGCCGGGGGTCGAAGCTCTGACGGGCGACCTCACCACGGCCGCCGGACTGCTGCGCCAGCGCCACCCGGACC
>DATCXZ010000413.1:0-4200 GCA_036570545.1 Kiloniellaceae bacterium | reverse complement strand
AGGGCGAGAGCGCCGGCCAGGCCGATGGCACGCCTGCGGCTGCCGGCGGGGCGCCGGGCGCCGCCGGAGAACGGCTCGCCACGGCGGCGAGGCAAAGTGTCGGAAATGGGCATGGAGGGGAAGCTAACTCCTGAGACAGGGCATGGCTAGGCGAAGTCTGTGACCCCGGCGCCCTTGAATAGGCGCCGCGGGGGGCGATTGCCAGGGAAATCCTATGGCGGGTGGACCGGCCTTTCGGTGGACAGGTCCCCCTGGGGCGCGCTAAAACGCTCCGCTTTCGCTCGTGCCGGCCCGGCGCCGCCGGAATTATTAGAAACGTTCCAGCTTGTTACCCAAGTCTAGGGATCTTAATATACTTATCATGACAACTGGCAACGACATCCGCGCCGCCTTCCTTGGCTATTTTCAGCGCAACGGCCACGAGGCCGTGGCGTCCTCGCCGCTGGTGCCGCGCAACGATCCGACGCTGCTGTTCACCAACGCGGGCATGGTGCAGTTCAAGAACGTCTTCACCGGCAACGAGAAGCGCCCCTACAGCCGTGCCGCCACCGCGCAGAAATGCGTGCGCGCGGGTGGCAAGCACAACGACCTGGAGAACGTCGGCTACACCGCGCGCCACCACACCTTCTTCGAGATGCTGGGCAACTTTTCCTTCGGCGACTACTTCAAGGACGTCGCCATCGAGCTGGCCTGGAATCTGGTCACCAAGGAGTACGGCCTCGCCAAGGACCGCCTGCTGGTCACCGTCTACTCGGAGGATGATGAGGCCGCGCGGCTGTGGAAGCAGGTCGCCGGGCTGCCCGACGAGCGCATCATCCGCATCGCGACCTCGGACAACTTCTGGGCTATGGGTGACACCGGCCCCTGCGGGCCCTGCTCGGAGATCTTCTACGATCACGGCGCCCACATCCGAGGCGGTCCGCCGGGCAGCCCGGACGAGGACGGCGACCGCTTCATCGAGATCTGGAACCTCGTCTTCATGCAGTTCGAGCAGATCGACAAGGAGACGCGGCGCAACCTGCCGCGGCCGTCGATCGACACCGGCATGGGCCTCGAGCGCCTCGCCGCCGTGCTGCAGGGTAAGCACGACAACTACGACACCGACCTGCTGCGCGCCATCATCGAAGCCTCGGCCGAAGCCTCCAATCAGGCGCCCGACGGCGAGCATGCGGTCTCGCACCGGGTCATCGCCGACCACCTGCGTGCCAGCGCCTTCCTGATCGCCGACGGCGTGCTGCCGTCCAACGAGGGCCGCGGCTACGTGCTGCGCCGGATCATGCGCCGCGGCATGCGCCACGCCCACAAGCTCGGCTGCAAGGACCCGCTGATGTGGCGCCTGGTGCCGACGCTGGTCGGCATGATGGGCGGCGCCTATCCGGAGCTGACGCGCGCCAACGCGCTGGTCACCGAGACCCTGCGGCTCGAAGAGGCCCGCTTCAAGGATATGCTCGCCCGCGGCCTGCGCCTGCTGGAGGAGGAGACCGCGAGGCTCGGCGCCAGCCAGGCGCTGCCCGGCGAAGTCGCGTTCAAGCTCTACGACACCTACGGCTTTCCGCTCGACCTCACGCAGGACATCCTGCGCGGCCAGGGTCGCGGCGCCGACACCGCCGGCTTCGACGAGGCCATGGCGCGCCAGCGCGCCGCCGCGCGCAAGGCCTGGGCCGGCTCCGGCGAGGCGGCCACCGAGGCGCTGTGGTTCGAAGTGCGCGAGCGGGTCGGCGCCACCGAGTTTCTCGGCTACGACGCCGAGGAGGCCGAGGGCCAGATCGTGGCCCTGGTGGTCGACGGCAAGGAGGTGCAGCAGGCGAGCGCCGATGGTGTCCTGGGCCAGGAGGTCATGCTGGTGACCAACCAGACGCCGTTCTACGGCGAGTCCGGCGGCCAGCAGGGCGACCGCGGTGCTGCGTTCAGCGCCGACGGCGGCGAGATGGAGGTGCACGACACCCAGAAGAAGCTGGGCGATCTGCACGTGCACAGCGGCAGGATGACCCACGGCAGCCTCAAGGTCGGCGACGCGGTCGAGCTGCGTGTCGAGGGCCGCCGCCGTGCCGCGTTGCGCGCCCATCATTCGGCGACCCACCTGCTGCACGAGGCGCTGCGCCGCCGGCTCGGCGAGCACGTGACGCAGAAGGGCTCGCTGGTGGCCGAGGACCGGCTACGCTTCGATATCAGCCATCCGAAGCCGCTTACGGCCGAGGATATCCACGCCGTCGAGGCGGAGGTGAACGACCGCATCCGCGCCAATGCCGAGGTCGAGACCCGCTTCATGACGCCGGAAGAGGCGATCGAGGCCGGCGCGCTCGCCCTCTTCGGCGAGAAGTACGGCGACGAGGTGCGCGTGCTGTCGATGGGCGGCAGCGATCCCGCGCGTGGCGGCAAGCCCTATTCGACCGAGCTCTGCGGCGGCACCCACGTGCGGCGCACCGGCGACATCGGCTTCTTCAAGGTGACCGGCGAGCAGGCGCTGGCGTCGGGCGTGCGTCGCATCGAGGCGGTGGTCGGCGAGGCGGCGCGCCGTTACGTCGAGCACCAGGAGATGCTGCTGCGCGACGCCGCCACGGCGCTGAAGATCGCGCCGGACGAGCTGCCGGGCCGTCTCTCGGCGCTGCTCGAGGAGCGCAAGCGCCTGGAGCGCGAGATGGGCGAGCTGCGTCGCAAGCTGGCGAGTGGCGGTGGCGCGGCCGCCAACGGCGAGGACGTGCGCGAGGTCGCCGGCCTGAAGTTCGCAGCCCGCGTCATGGAAGGCTTCCCGGCCAAGGATCTGAAGCCGCTGGCCGACGAGCTGAAGAAGCGCATCGGCAGCGGTGTCGTGGTGCTGGTGGCGGTGAACGACGGCAAGGCCTCGCTGGTGGTCGGCGTCACCGATGACGCCACCGGCAAGGCGAGCGCGGTCGATCTGGTGAAGGTCGGCTCCGAGGCGCTCGGCGGCAAGGGCGGCGGCGGCCGCCCCGACATGGCCCAGGCCGGTGGCCCTGACGGCGCCGCCGCAGCGAAGGCGATTGCAGCCATCGAGGCCGCCTTGGCGGCCTCGTAGCAACAAGCCCTGCTCCAGTCCTGCGATCGGAGGAATGGACCCGCGGATCAAGTCCGCGGGTGACAAGATTGACTAGAGAGCGACAGCTCTCACTTCACGTCCGCTTCCACCTTCAGCGAGATGATCTTGTCCGGCTGGCGCACCGTCCCGCTCTGGTCGCCCGGCGGCGCCTTCTTGATGGCGTCGACGTTCTCCATGCCCTCGATGACGCGGCCCCAGACGGTGTACTGGCGGTCGAGGAAGCGCGCTGGCGCCAAGGTGATGAAGAACTGGCTGTTGGCCGAGTTGGGGTCCTGCGTGCGCGCCATGCCGACGACGCCGCGCTCGAACGGCTCGGCCGAGAATTCCGCCGGCAGGTCGGGCAGGTCGGAGCCGCCGCGCCCGGTGCCGGTCGGGTCGCCGGTCTGCGCCATGAAGCCGTCGATGACGCGGTGGAACACGATGCCGTCGTAGAAGCCCTCGCGCGTCAGCGTCTTGATGCGCTCGACGTGCTGCGGCGCCAGCTCCGGCAGCATCTCGATGCGCACGATGCCGTCCTTCAGCTCCATGACCAGGACGTTCTCGGGAAGCGGCTCCGCACCGCTGTCGGTGCTGTGCAGGGTCATGGCAATTAATCCGATCGCAATGAGAGAAAGCAGGGATTTCATGCGGGAGAACTCCGCCTGGGTGAGTGTTCCGGCAACGGCTCAGGCCATCGCCTTCTGCAGGTTTTTGTCGAGCTTGTCCATGAAGTCGTCGGTCGTCATCCACTTCTGGTCCGGGCTGATGAGCAGCGCCAGGTCCTTTGTCATGTCGCCGGCCTCGACGGTATCGACGCAGACCTTCTCGAGGGCCTGGGCGAACTTCACCACCTCCGGCGTGCCATCGAACTGGCCGCGGAACTGCAGCCCGCGGGTCCAGGCGAAGATCGAGGCGATCGGATTGGTCGAGGTCGCCTTGCCCTGCTGGTGCAGCCGGTAGTGGCGCGTCACCGTGCCGTGCGCCGCCTCGGCCTCGACGGTCTTGCCGTCGGGCGTCATCAGCACCGAGGTCATCAGGCCGAGCGAGCCGAAGCCCTGCGCCACGGTGTCGGACTGCACGTCGCCGTCGTAGTTCTTGCAGGCCCAGACGTAGCCGCCGGACCACTTCATGGCGGCCGCCACCATGTCGTCGATCAGCCGGTGCTC
>DATCXZ010000412.1:0-20991 GCA_036570545.1 Kiloniellaceae bacterium | reverse complement strand
GCTCGGCCTCGGCGCCGCGGCGGCGCTGCGCCGGCACCCGCCGCGGGCCGAGGGCAAGGCCAACGACCTGCTCCTCGGCATCTACGCCCTCGGCAGCGTCGCCGCCTTAGGGCTCGCCTTCGCGATGGTCCTGGAGCAGGCCTGGCTCACCGTCGCGCTGTCGCTGCTGCTGCCGGCGACCGCCTGGATCGCCACGCGGCTCGAACTCACCAGCCTCAGGCCTGTCGCTGTGGCGGTCGCCGCCGTCGTGCTGGCGCGCCTGGTGCTGAACTGGAACGTGCTCGACTATCCGCTGGGCGCGCTGCCGGGCGTGAGCTGGATCCTCTACGGCTACGGCGTGCCGGCGCTGGCCTTCTGGTGGGCGGCGCGCCGCTTCCGCGCCCAGCGCGACGACCGCCTGGTCACGCTGCTGGAGGGCGGCGGGCTGGTGCTGTTCTGGCTGCTGGTCACCTTCGAGATCCGCAGCCTGGTCGTCGACAGCCTCGACAGCGGCCAATACCAGCTCCCCGAGCAGTCGCTGCAGACGGTGGCCTGGCTCGCCATCGCCTACGCCTGCCTGCGCCTCTATCGGCGCAGTGGACGCAGCGCCCTGCTGTGGGGTTGGCGTCTCCTGGCCGGGCTCGCGGCCGTGCAGTCGCCTCTGCTCCAGCTCCTGGCCTACAACCCGCTGTGGAGCGGCGAGCCGGTGGGCGCCTGGCCGCTGGTCAACCTGCTGGCGCTCGCCTACCTGGTCCCGGCCGGCTTCGCGCTGGCCTTCGCCCGCGAGCTGCGGGCCGACGGCCTTCGCAAGACCGCCATGGCGGCTGCCATCTATGCCCTGCTGCTGGTCTTCGCCTGGCTCACCCTGGAGGTGCGCCGCGCCTTCCACGGGCCGGTGCTGGATTTCGGCGGCACCGGCGACGGCGAGCTGCTGGCCTACTCCCTGGCCTGGCTCGGCTATGCCTGGCTGCTGCTCGGCCTCGGGATCGGAACTGGCTACGCCAGCCTGCGCTATGCGTCGCTGGCGGTGCTGGCCGTCGCCACCGGCAAGGTGCTGCTGTTCGACTGGGGCACGCTGGAGGGGCTCCCCCGCTTCTTCTCCTTCGCGGCGTTGGGCTTCAGCCTGCTGGGCATTCCCTTGCTCTACCAACGACTGGTGTTCCCGCCGCGCCGCCCGGGGCCGGCGGGCGCCCTCCAGGCTTCGGATTAGCGGTATCTAAAGGGGCGGCGGCGGGCGGCGCCTTCGTGCTATGCTCGGGACAAACCGCAACAAAGCGGGGAGGAGACGGGGGTGGGACAGCGGGTTCTTGTCGTCGAGGACGAGCCGAACATAGTCGAATCGCTGAGCTTCTTGATGAAACGGGAAGGCTTCGACGTGCAGGTGGCGACCGACGGCGCCACGGCCCTGCAGATCGTGGAGCGCGACCTGCCGGACCTGGTGGTGCTCGACGTCATGCTGCCGCGGCGCGATGGCTACGACGTCTGCAAGGCGATCCGCGCCAGCCGGCGGCTCGACGGTGTCAGGATCATGATGCTGTCGGCCAAGGGCCGCGAGCTCGACCGCCGCAAGGGCCTCGATCTGGGTGCCGACGACTACGTGACGAAGCCGTTCTCGACCCGGGAGCTGATCGATCGGGCCCGCGCCCTGCTCGGTCTGCCACAGGCCTAGCCTGCCGTCATGAATCGTCCGCGGCGCAACGTCGAGTGGTCGGTGGTGCTGTTCGTGATGGCGCTTCTCGCCTTCAATCCGCCGATGCTGTCGATCTTCTCGGTGCCGGACTTGATCTTCGGCGTCCCCACGCTCTACCTCTACATCTTCGTGGCCTGGGGCGGGGTGATCGCACTGCTGGCAGTCAATGTGCCCCGATTGATGGCCGACGGAGCGGCGTCGGCGTCACGCGACACGCCGCCCGAGGAGGCTGACCGCAGCGGCCGGGAGGAGCGCTAGCCATGCTCTCGACCTGGAGCATCGTGGCCTTCGCCTTCGCCTATCTCTGCCTGCTCTTCGCCATCGCCTACTTTGCCGACAAGCGGGCCGACAGCGGGCGCAGCATCATCCGCAGCCCGTGGATCTATACCCTCTCCATCGCCGTCTACTGCACCTCCTGGACTTTCTACGGATCGGTGGGCCGCGCCGCCTCCGGCGGCATCCACTTTCTGCCGATCTACCTCGGTCCGACACTGGTATTCCTGATGTGGTGGTTCGTGATCCGCAAGATCATCCGCATCAGCAAGGCCAACCGTATCACCTCGATCGCCGACTTCATCTCCTCGCGCTACGGCAAGTCCACCAGCCTCGGCGCGCTGGTCACCGTCATCGCGGTGGTCGGCATCATTCCCTATATCTCGCTGCAGCTTAAGGCGGTCTCGACCTCGTTCAACGTGCTGCGCCAGTATCCGATCGTCGCCATGCCGCTGCACGAGAACGTGCCGCTGCTGGCTGACACCGCGCTCTGGGTAGCCCTTGTCATGGCCGCCTTCGCCATCCTTTTCGGCACCCGCCACATCGACGCCGCCGAGCACCATGAGGGCATGGTCGCCGCCATCGCCTTCGAATCCCTGGTGAAGCTGGTGGCCTTCCTGGCGGTCGGCGTCTTCGTCACCTTCGGGGTCAACGACGGCTTTGCCGAGCTGTTCAACCGGGCGGCCGCTCAGGAGTCCGTTGCCCAGCTCTTCGTCATCGACTCCGGCGGCAGCTATCTGCAATGGGTCACCCTCACGCTGCTCTCCATGGCGGCGATCGTCTGCCTGCCGCGGCAGTTCCAGGTGACCGTGGTGGAAAACGTCAACGAGCAGCATCTTGCGCGCGCTGTCTGGCTGTTCCCGCTCTACATGCTGGTCATAAACATCTTCGTGCTGCCGATCGCGGTGAGCGGCCTGCTGCACTTTCCCGCCGGCATGCTGCATGCCGACTTCTTCGTGCTCGCCATACCGATGGAGGAGCGCGCCGAGGAACTCGCCCTGCTCGCCTTCATCGGCGGTCTGTCGGCAGCGACCGGCATGGTCATCGTCGCCACCATCGCGCTGTCCACCATGATCTGCAACGACCTGATCATGCCGGCGATGCTGCGCCTCTCGTGGCTGCGGTTGACGGAACGCGGCGACCTCTCGGCCCTGCTGATCGGTATCCGGCGCGGCGCCATCGTCCTCATCCTGCTGCTGTCGTTCGCCTACTTCCGCTTCATCGGCCAGCCCGAGGCGTTGGTCACCATCGGCCTGGTGTCCTTCGCGGCGGCAGCGCAGTTCGCCCCGGCCATCATCGGCGGCATCTTCTGGAAGGGCGGCTCGCGGCAGGGCACGCTGACCGGCCTCATCCTGGGTTTCGTGCTGTGGGTCTACACGCTGCTGCTGCCGTCCTTCGCGCGGCCCGGCTGGCTGCCGACCGGCTTCATCGAGCAGGGTCCCTTCGGCATCGAGCTGCTGCGGCCTTACGCCCTGCTCGGGCTGAATGGCCTCGACAGCCTGTCGCACGCACTGTTCTGGAGCATGCTGGCGAACGTCGGCGGCTATGTCATCGTCTCGCTGCTCAGCCATCAAAGCGCCATCGAGCGCATCCAGGCGGTGCTCTTCGTCGACGTCTTCCGCCATGCCGGCGCCCAGAGCGGGTCGTCGCATTTCTGGCGCGGCTCGGCCACCGTGCCGGACCTCAAGAACCTGCTGGCGCGCTTCATCGGCCGCAGCCGCGCGGAGCGGGCCTTCGCCGACTATGGGCGCGTCCACGGGCTGAACGTCGCCGGACTCCGCGAGGCGGAGCCCGGCCTGGTCAGCTTCACCGAGCGTGTGCTGGCGGGTGCCATCGGCGCCGCTTCAGCCCGTGTCATGGTCGCCTCGGTGGCCAAGGGCGAGGTGGTCGGCATCCACGAGGTGATGGAGATCCTCCAGGAAACCTCTCAGGTCATCGAGTACAGCCACGGCCTGGAGCAGAAGTCGCGCGAGCTGGAGGCGCTGGCCGCCGAGCTGCGCGAGGCCAATGCGCGCCTCCAGGAGCTCGACCGCATGAAGGACGAGTTCCTCTCGACGGTCAGCCACGAGCTGCGCACGCCGCTGACCTCGATCCGCTCGTTCAGCGAGATCCTGTTCGATAATCCGGAGATCGATATCGGCGACCGCAGCCGCTTCCTCGCGGTCATCGTGAAGGAGAGCGAGCGCCTGACGCGCCTGATCAACCAGATTCTCGACCTCGCCAAGATGGAGGCCGGCAGCATCGACTGGGAGATGCGGCAGCTCGATCCGCGTGCCGTCATCGAGGAGGCCATCGCGGTGACCTCGGCGCTGTTCGCCGACAAGGCTGCCCGCCTGGAGGTGCGCGTCGCTGCATCGCTGCCCCAGGTCTATGCCGACCGCGACCGCCTCATCCAGGTGCTGGTGAACCTGCTGTCGAACGCCGCCAAGTTCTGCGACGAAAAGGCGGGCTACGTGGTGGTGACGACGATGCCAGGCCCCGAAGGACTCGAGATCGCCATCGTCGACAACGGCCGCGGCGTGCCGCCGGAGAACCGCGAGCTGATCTTCGAGAAGTTCCAGCAGGCCAGCACCAACCTCACCGAGAGGCCGCGCGGCACCGGCCTCGGCCTTACCATCTCGCGCCAGATCATCGAGCACTTCGGCGGGCGTATCTGGGTCGAGTCGGCGCCCGGCGGCGGTGCCCGCTTTTGCGTGGCGTTGCCGGCCCACCGCCAGGTGGCGATGCCGCGGGCGGTGTAGCGAGGCGCCCACCCTCGCATTGCACCCGCGCGGCCGATGGGCTAGAAACCGCGGCCGGGACACCCAATCTGGCATCCTGTCCACCCGACCCAGCGACAACCCTTCCCAGCGCCGGAGAATTCATGGCTTCCTACCAGTATGTCTACCAGATGGATGGCGTTTCCAAGACCTACCCGGGCGGCAAGCAGGTCCTGAAGGACATCAGGCTGTTCTTCCTGCCCGGCGCAAAGATTGGCGTGCTGGGCGCGAACGGCTCCGGCAAGTCGACGCTGATGAAGGTGATGGCCGGCATCGATACCGAGATCACCGGCGAGGCGCGGCCCGCCGACGGCATCAGGATCGGCTACCTGCCGCAGGAGCCGCAGCTCGATCCGGCAAAGGATGTTGCCGGCAACGTCTTCGAGGGCGTCGCCGAGACCAAGGCGCTGCTCGACCGTTTCGAGGCGGTCAGCAATGCCTTCGCCGAGGCCGACCCCGACCAGATGGACGCTCTCATCACCGAGCAGGCCGAGCTGCAGGAAAAGATCGACGCTGCCGACGCCTGGGATCTTGACCGCAAGGTGGAGATCGCCATGGACGCGCTGCGCTGTCCACCAGGCGATGCCGACGTCACCAAGCTGTCCGGCGGCGAGCGGCGCCGTGTGGCGCTGTGCCAGCTTCTGCTGCAGAAGCCCGACATGCTGCTGCTCGACGAACCGACCAACCACCTCGACGCCGAGTCGGTCGCCTGGCTGGAACGCTACCTGGAGGAATATCCCGGCACCGTGGTGGCGGTGACCCACGACCGCTATTTCCTCGACAACGTGGCCGGCTGGATCCTCGAGCTCGATCGTGGCCGTGGGCTGCCGTTCGAAGGCAACTACTCGTCCTGGCTGGAGCAGAAGGAAAAGCGCCTGGCCCAGGAGGAGAAGACAGAGTCCGGGCGCCAGCGGGTGCTGAAGCAGGAACTGGAGTGGATCCGTCAGAGCCCGCGCGCCCGCCAGGCCAAGTCGAAGGCCCGCGTCCAGGCCTACGAGTCGCTGGTCGCGCAGGCCGCCGACAAGGCGCCGGAGCCGGGCAGCATCAGCATTCCGGCTGGCCCGCGCCTGGGCGATCTGGTGATCGAGGCGCAACACATCGGCAAGGCCTTCGGCGACAAGCTGCTGATCGACGACCTCAGCTTCAAGATTCCGCCGGGCGCCATCGTCGGCATCATCGGCCCCAACGGCGCCGGCAAGACCACGCTGTTCCGCATGATCACCGGCAAGGAGCAGCCCGACAGCGGCAGCTTGCGCGTCGGCGACACCGTGCAACTCGGCTATGTCGACCAGAGCCGCGACACCCTCGCCGCTGACAAGACGGTGTGGGAAGAAATCTCCGGCGGGCTCGACGTCATTCAGCTCGGCAAGCACCAGACTCAGTCGCGCGCCTATGTCGGCGCCTTCAACTTCCGGGGCAGCGACCAGCAAAAGAAGGTCGGCCAGCTCTCGGGCGGCGAGCGCAACCGCGTGCACCTTGCCAAGATGCTGAAGGAAAGCGCCAACGTGCTGCTGCTCGACGAGCCGACCAACGATCTCGACGTCGACACCCTGCGCTCGCTGGAAGAAGCGGTCACCGAGTTCGCCGGCTGCGTGCTCGTCATCTCGCACGACCGCTGGTTCCTCGATCGCATCGCCACCCACATCCTCGCCTTCGAGGGCGACAGCCAGGTGGTGTGGTTCGAGGGCAACTACGAGGCCTACGAGGAGGACCGCCACCGCCGCCTCGGCGCCGCCGCCGACCAGCCGCACCGCATCAAGTACAAGCCGCTGACGCGCTAAGCGGTCAATCGCGGGCCCCGGCCCCGGCGGGTTGGCTGCCGGCGCCGCCTAGCCCCAGTTCGGCGAGCGCGCGGCTGTTGTCGAAATGCATGGCATGGCGCGCCAGGCGGATACTGGTCAGCGGCGCGCGCGGCGGCTTGCCGGTCAGGTGGTCGGCGAGAAACTCGTCGACGGCGCCGTAGCAGTAGGCGAGCCAGTAGGGGATGCGTCGCTGCGGCTCTTTTGCGGTAGACCGCCGCCTGTCGTTAGTTCACTTGCGGAGCGAAGGCCCCGCGCGCCACCTTCTCGCGCAGCGCCTCGGTCAGCGGCGGCAACTGTCCGCCGTTGTTCTTCAACACCGCGCCATACTCCGAGCGCAGGGTGATCGCCATGCTGACACCCTCCGCCACGATGTCGAGGATCTTGAAGGTGCCGTCGGTCTCGCGCACCCGCCAGGCGACGCGGTAAGGCTCGCCCTGCGAGCGGTTGATGCGAGAGTCGATCAACGCCATGTTCGCATTGGCGCTGTCGGGCGTTACGGTGCCGACCTGGAAGCGCTCACTGCTGTTCTCCGCCAGGAGCGGCAGGAAACGCTGCACCATGGCGTCCTCGAACACCTTTAGGAAGGCTTTCTGATCGGCCGGGGAGGCGGCGCGCCAGTAGCGGCCGATGACGAAGCGGCCGATCGCCGGCACGTCGAAGTTCTCGTTGAAGAGCTGGCGGAAGTGGTGCTCCTTTTCCTCTGTGCTGACCGAGGCGTCGGCCAGTCGCGAGGCGGCCTTCTCCTGCAGGTCGGCCAGGAAGTCGGCGGCCTGCTTGGTGTCGACGGCCGCGACGGCCGGCTGCAGCCAGACCGCGCAAATCACGAAGAAGGGGGCGAGGAGAATTCTCGAGAGGGGGCTCCGCATAGCGTTACTCCAGCGACGACGTATTGGTTCCCGGGGCTTCGCTGAATGTCGGCGACTCCCCTGGGAGAACGCCATTGTTGATCTCGTTCTCTCGGTACTGGCGGTAAAGTGAGCGGATACGGGCATAGAAGTCCAGCGAGTCGGCCTTCAGCGAGTCCAACTCGTCGATGCTGCGGGAGCGGGCGTCTACGCCTGTGGTCGCCGCGCGCCCGAGATTGAACTCCTGTGGCGCCAGATAGGTGAGAGGATCGAGAAAGATATCGACAATGCGGCCAGACCCGTCGCGCAGCGAAGAGGGGCCCAGGATCGGCAGCACCAGGTAGAAGCCTTCACCGGTGCCATAGGTCCCGAGGGTCTGACCGAAGTCCTCCTCGTGGTAGGGAAAGCCGGAATCGGCGGCGATGTCGAACAGACCGAGCATGCCAATGGTGGAATTGATGAAGAAGCGGGTGAAGGTGATCTCCGCCCGCTCCAGGTCGCCCTGGAAGAGGTCGTTGGCCAGAGTCACCGGGCTGCGCAGGTTGCGCAGGAAGTTGCGCACCGTGTTGCGCACCCCGGTCGGCACGATGTAGCGGTAGGTCACCGCCACCGGGCGGATCACCATGAAGTCCAGCGCCTCGTTGAAGGCGAAGAACATGCGGTTCGGCACCTCGAGCGGGTCATTGTAGTCCGGCTCCGCGCCGAAGTCCCCCGACTCGCTGTCGGACCATTCATCGGAGCCGGTCTGGGCGAGCTGCACGGCCGCAGGCTCGCCCGGCTGATGGACAGCGGTTTCTGGATTCGCGGCGCAGGCCGCAAGGAAGATGGACAGACCGACAACGCCCAGCGCAGCCCGCAGATGCTGCGGAATCGACGCCCTTACTACACCGCTGAACACGACCTTACCCCCGAAAAAAGGCACTGTTTCAATAGCCCGCGCCATAACTGCGGTGTCACTAGGAACTAGCGGATTTGCCTTAACGAATCCTTGAATACGCTTGCCAAGCGGGGCCTTGCTAACTGTAGTTCCCCTATCACAGCGCACAGACCGTGACTAGTGACCTGGATTGCCGCCCTGTAATCCCTCTGCATCACTGTTGCAAATCTGCATCAATCCCCATGCGGCATCGCAGGGCCGCGCCGACATCTTGGGTGCCCTGTCCTAACGCGCGGAAATCGAGGGGCTTTCGGGCGCCGCAGGGTCCCCGACCAGGCGGCGGTAGAGCGGCAGCAGGAGGGCGGGCAGCATGTACATCGGGATCTGCGCCACCGCGAAGTAGAGCACGACATCGCCATCGGTGCCCGGCGGGAAGGCGGCCAGCAGCAGGCCCATATTGCAGTTGCCGGAGATCAGCCCGACGGTGAGTGCCCGGCGCCGGCCGAGCCAGGCGAAAGCAAGCGCCCCGACGATTTGTAGAACCGGATTGGCGATGAAGGCGGCCAGCAGCCAAAACGCCACGACCCCCGGCCGCGTCATCAGGGTGGCCGTGACGCCGTCCATGATCGCCACTGCGAAG
Source organism: Kiloniellaceae bacterium (assembly GCA_036570545.1). Lineage (GTDB taxonomy): Bacteria > Pseudomonadota > Alphaproteobacteria > Kiloniellales > Kiloniellaceae > Pelagibius. The sequence continues at coordinate 12,126 of DATCXZ010000412.1, read as the reverse complement.
ACCAGCATGACGATCACCACCGCGCCATCGAGGTGGCGGGTGACGCGAGGCAGGCGTTCGCGGCCAATCGCGCGGCGGATCACCACCGCGGCGGCGACCGCGACCACGACCACCACCCCCAGCCGAGCCATGAACTCCATGGCGCCGAGGTCGAGCTCGAGGCCGAGCAGGACGAAGGCGAGCGGCGGCACAGTGAGCGGCGTCAGCAGGGTGGCGATGAGGCCGACCACCAGGGCCAGCGCGCCGTCGAGGCCGAGGATCATGGCGATCGGCGCGGCGCTGAGGATCGGCGGCGCTGCCGCCATCAGCACCAGGGCGGTGGTCAAGGGGCCGGGCAGCGGCAGCAGGACGAGCACGCCGGCGGTGGCGAGCGGGGAGCCTACCAGCAGCCAAGCGATGATCGCCGCTGCCGGTCCGGGCCGTCGCAGATAGTCGAGCGTGACCCGCGTGTCGATGCGCACCAGGGTCGCGGTCAGCAGCACCGCGACGGCCGGCGCCAGCAATGGGCGCGCGTGCCCCGCCAAGGACGGCAGCGCAAGGCCGAGGAAGACCCCGACGAAGAGCACCCAGGTGGCGTGGCCGCCGAGGAAGGCGAGCAGTCGGCTCATGGTTTCCTTGCAGGTTCCCTGGAGAAAGGTGCCGGGGCGCAGAGACGCTAGCGGCTTTGACCGCCGCGGCCAATGCTCTATCGTGCGCGCGCCGGCAGCGGCGTTGCGAAGGAGGGGATATGGCAGGGGTACCGTTCGATCGTCATCGCGCGGTCGTGCTGCCGGAGTGGATCGATTACAACGGCCACATGAACGTGGACTACTACCTGCTGGCCTTCGATCAGGCGACCGACCTGTTCTTCGACCATCTTGGCCTCGGCGCGGCCCACCGCGCCGCCACTGGCGGCAGCACCTTCGCCGGCGACATCCACCTGACCTATCGGCGCGAGCTGCGAGAGGGCGACCCGCTGCGCGTCACCTCGCAGCTCCTCGGCTTCGATGAGAAGCGCCTGCGCTTCTTTCAGCACATGTACCACGCCGAGGAGGGCTTCCTTGCCGCGACCATGGAAAGCCTTGGGCTCTACGTCGATCTCGCGCGCCGCAGGGTGGCACCCTTTCCGGCCGCGATCCGCGAGCGCCTCGCGGCAGTTTTCGCTGCCGACCGCGACCTGCCGCTGCCGCCGGAAGCGGGCCGCACGATCGCCAAGCCGCCGCTGCGCCAGCCGTGAGTTGCGCCGCGTGGAAAGGAGCGGCGGCTTTTTCCATTGCCCTGTCGGGCACGATGGGGATGCTTAGGGCCATGATCCGCGCACCCTCCTGCCTGCTCGGCCTGCTGCTGGCTCTCGTTCCAGTCTCGCAAGCCGTCGCCGACTGCACCGATCCGCCCGGCCCCGGCGTCACCTGGCGGCGCTGCGTGTTTGACCGTCTCGAATTCCAGAACGTGAATCTGACCGGCGCGGAGCTGCGCGACGCCAGCTTCCTCCGGGCGGACCTCAGCGGCGCCACCTTGACGAAGGTGGGCGCGTTCCGCGCGAAGTTCGTCAACACCACGCTGACCGGCGCCGACCTCACCGACGCCGATCTCGCCGAGGTCGACATGACCAAGGCGGACCTGCAGGAGGCGAGCCTCGTCCGCGCCAACCTGCGCCGGGCGCGGCTGTTCGATGCCAACCTGCGCGGCGCCGACCTCACCGGTGCCAGGCTCGAAGGCGCCGATCTCTTCGGCGCCAATCTCTCCGGCGCCACCTGGATCGACGGCCAGCACGTCTGCGCCGAGGGCTCGATCGGGCGCTGCAACTAGAGCAGATCAGGGTCGGATGGAATCGCCGGAGGCGATCCATCGACCCTGTGAATCTGCTCTACCCTTTTGAAGTAGATCGGATTCACGTTGTCAGGTGGAACCGCGCCGCGGTTCCACCTGACAACGATCCGATCTAGGGTGTGACTCACGCGCTCCTTGCGCTGCTCTTGCCAGGGGTGGCGCTCAGTACGTCGGGTTGAGCTGCAGGTAGTCGTAGCGGTTGCCGGAGGTGACCGCCACCTCCCGCTCTCCAAGGCTGCTCTCCACCAGGGTCAGCGGCACTTCGACGCCGGCCTCGCCGAGCCCCCAGACTGCGCGATAGAACTCTGCAAGGCTGGAGACCGGCTTGCCGCCGACTGAGGTTATGATTGCGTTGGCGCTGACGCCGGCCTTGTCGGCCGGCCCGCCGGGGGCGACGCGGCTGACGAAGATGTGGCCGCCCACCTCCTGCGCGTAGAGGCCGAGCCAGGGGCGCGGCGCCTTCGCGGAGCGGCCCTCGCGCAACAGATCGGCCATGATCGGCTTCAGCGCCGAGATCGGCACGAACATGTTGCCCGGAAGCTGCTCGCCCGACGCCGCAGCGTCGGCGACGATGAGCGAGCCGATGCCGAGCAGCCGGCCGTCCCCGCCGATGAGGGCGGCGCCGCCGAAGCTCTGGTAGGGCGGCGAGGTGAAGATCGCGTCCGGCAGCAGGTATTCCCAGTAGCCGGCGAACTCGCGGCGCGACACCACCAGGGCGGGGCTCGGCCCGTCGGGGCCGACGACGAGCACGCGGGTCTTCTCGGTGAGGGCGGTCGAGTCACCGAGCTCGATGGGCGGCGCGTTGAGGCGGGTGAGCGGGCGCAGCAGACCGAAGCCGGTGTCGTAATCGTAGGCCACCACATCGGCAGGCACCACCCGGCCGTCCTGCTCGATGATCTCCGTCTGGGCCGCCTCCACGATGAGGTAGCCGATGGTCAGCACCAGGCCGTCCTGGTCGATGACCACGCCGCCGCCCGCGCGTTCCTGGCCCAGGCTTTCCGCCGAGCGGGCAGTGGCAGGCACGCTGGCGCGCACGCCGACGATGGCGCTTAGGGGGTTGGCCTTGGGGGCCGGATCCGCTGGAACGGTGTCAGACTGGGCCGCGGCGGGCAGAGCCGTCGCGAAAGCCAGACTGAGGAAACCGAAAACAAGGGCAACGGTCCAACGCGCCACAGACTGCCGGGCCCTCTGGGGCGCCGAATCACGCTTTGCCATGCCGCCCTCCTTGATCAGTGTGCGGCGTCTCCCCCTCGCTGGACGGATGATACCACTGAATCGGAGATAGCGCTGCCGGCGCGTCGGTCCAGGGGCCGGTCCAGCGGGCGACTAGAGCAGATCAGGGTCGGATGGAATCGCCGGAGGCGATCCACCGACCCTGTGAATCTGCTCTACCCTTTTGAAGTAGATCGGATTCACCTGGTCAGATGGAACCGCGCCGCGGTTCCATCTGACCACGATCCGATTTAGTCCTCCAGCAGGGGCTGGCCCTGGCGGTGCGCCAGCGGGGCGCGGCCCACCACCTTGGCCAGCACCATGCCGGGGCGCACGTAGCGGTGGCTCCGCAGCGACAGCACCAGGCCGCTGGCCTGGGTGGTCACCGCGCTGCGCGTCGCTTCGGGCGGCCGCGTCGGATCGACGATCCAGGCGATGGTGTCGCCTGCCTCCACCTCCTGGCCCAGTTCCACCGCATAGGCGACCACGCCGGCGACCGGGCTGCGCAGGGTGTCGGTGGCATCGAGCCGCGTCGCCTCGCAGAGGGCAGCCGGCGGCGACGGCGGATTGCCGGCGACGACGCCGAAGCGCTGCAGGCTGTGGAACAGGGCCTGGGCGTCTTCGCGCGCGGTGGCGTCATCGACGTCGGAGCGTCCGCGCAGTTCCACCGTGCCCGAGAGGCAGGCCGGCGGGATGGGATAGTCGGGGAAGCGTTCGGCGAGTCGCGTCCAGGGCGTGGAGAAGGCCTCGTCGAAGGAGCTGCCGCCGGAATCCTCGGCCAGCAGCACGGCGCGGCAGCCGAGGTCGGCGGCGAGGTCGGCGGCCGCGGGCCAGTGCGCCGGGATGAGGAAGAGGTGCATGAGCGCCTGGTCGTCGCAGTGCAGGTCGAGCACCACGTCGGCGTCGGCGGCGAGGCTGGCGAGCGCCAGGCGCAGGGAGTGCAACTCGCTGCCCGGCTGCTGCGCGGCCAGGTGGTCGAGCATGGCGCCGCGGATGACCGCCACGTTGCCGGCCTCGTCCTCGGTCAGGCGCTCGGCCACGGTCTCGGCGACCGCGGCGGCGAGGTCCGGCCAGTTGCGGTTGAAGTTGCCGCCGCCGCCCTGCTCGTAGCGCCCGGCGTGGTCGCCGTTCACGAACTGGGCGAGGCCGATGGGGTTGGCGTAGGGCACCAGCACGACCTCGCCGGCAACGCTGCCGCGTCGCTCGGCCTCTTCCAGCACGCCATAGAGGTGATGCAGCACCAGCAGCCCAGGCGTCTCGTCGGCGTGGAGGGCGGCTTGCAGGTAGACCTTGGGGCGTGCGCCGGCCTGCCCGAAGCGGTGCACCACCAGCTCACGGGAGGTGCCGGGGCTGGCGGTGAGGAGGGGCAGGCGGTCGCAGCGCGCGGGCATCGGAAAATCCTCTGAAAGGGGCAGGGCAGAACTGAGCGAGGCATGAAAAGCTGCGCTCCGGCCAAGGTCAAGCGCGGGCGAAAAATCCATGCCTTACTGCGTGAGCCGGCCGGCTGTCTGCGCTATATAGGGGGCATGTCCGATCTCTTCGCGGCCTCGCGGCCGGACCCCGGTCCGGCGGGGCCCTACCCCTATCTCAGCGCCCTCAACGAAGGCCAGCGTGCTGCGGTCGAGGCGCTCGACGGCCCGGTGCTGGTGCTGGCCGGCGCCGGCACCGGCAAGACCCGCGTGCTGACCACCCGGCTCGCCCACCTGCTGGTCACCGGCAAGGCGCGCTCGCCCGGCGAGATCCTCGCCGTCACCTTCACCAACAAGGCGGCGCGCGAGATGAAGGACCGCGTCGCGGCGCTGCTCAACCGGCCCTCGGTCGAGGGCTGGTGGCTCGGCACCTTCCACGCCGTCGCGGTGCGCATCCTGCGCCGCCATGCCGAGGCGGTGGGACTCAAGAGCAACTTCACCATCCTCGATCCCGACGATCAGGTCCGCCTGGTGAAGCAGCTCCTGCAGGCGGAGAACGTCGACGAGAAGAAGTGGCCGGCGCGCGCCATGCTGGCGATCATCGAGCGCTGGAAGGATCGCGGCCTGACGCCCGAGCGAGTCTCGGCGGGCGAGGCCGGCGACTTCGCGCGCGGCCGCGCGGTGGATCTCTACAAGGCCTACCAGGCGCGCCTGCGCACGTTGAACGCCTGCGACTTCGGCGACCTGCTGCTGCACAACCTGACGCTCTTCCAGACCCAGCCGGAGGTGCTGGCGGACTACCACCGGCGCTTCCGCTACATCCTGGTCGACGAGTACCAGGACACCAACGTGTCGCAGTACCTCTGGCTGCGGCTCCTGGCGCAGGGCCACAAGAACCTCTGCTGCGTCGGCGATGACGATCAGTCGATCTACGGCTGGCGTGGCGCCGAAGTCGGCAACATCCTGCGCTTCGAGGACGATTTCCCCGGCGCCAAGGTGATCCGCCTGGAGCGCAACTACCGCTCGACGGGCCGCATCCTCGCCGCCGCCTCCGGCCTCATCGCCCACAACGAGGGCCGCCTCGGCAAGACGCTGTGGACCGAGGACGAGGAGGGCGAGAAGCTCCGCCTGCGCGGCCTGTGGGACGGCGAGGCCGAGGCGCGCTTCGTCGGCGAGGAGATCGAGGCGCTGGTCGCGCGCGACAAGAACCACGACCTGAAGCAGATCGCCATCCTGGTGCGCACCGGCGCGCAGACCCGCGAGTTCGAGGAGCGCTTCATTACCCTCGGCCTGCCGTACCGCGTGGTCGGCGGCCCGCGCTTCTACGAGCGCATGGAGATCCGCGATGCGCTCGCCTACCTGCGCATCCTGGTGCAGCCGGCCGACGACCTCGCCTTCGAGCGGATCATGAACAAGCCGAAGCGCGGGCTTGGCGACGCCACCCTGCAGGCGCTCTACAAGGCCGCGCGCGCCGGCAACATCCCGCTGACGCTGGCGGCGCGGCGACTGGTCGATACCGACGAACTGCGCCCGGCTGCCAGGCGCAGCCTCACTGCGCTGCTCGATGACCTCGAGCGCTGGCGTTCGCTGATCGATACCACGCCGCACCCGGAGCTGGCGGAGATCGTGCTGGAGGAATCCGGCTATGTGGAGATGTGGCAGAACGACAAGACGCTGGAGGCGCCGGGGCGGCTCGAGAACCTGAAGGAGTTCGTGAATGCGCTCGGCGAATTCGAGAGCCTTGCCGGTTTCCTGGAGCACGTCTCGCTGGTCATGGAGGCGCTGTCCCAGGAGGGCCAGGACGTGGTCACCATCATGACATTGCACGCCGCCAAGGGCCTGGAGTTCGACACCGTCTTCTTGCCCGGCTGGGAGGAAGGGCTGTTCCCCAACCAGCGCGCCCTCGACGAGACCGGCCGGCGCGGTCTGGAGGAGGAGCGCCGCCTCGCCTACGTTGGCCTCACGCGCGCGCGCAAGCGGGTCATCGTCTCTTTCGCCGCCAACCGGCGCATGCATGGCTCCTGGGCCGCCGCCATTCCCTCGCGCTTCGTCGACGAGCTGCCCAAGGAGCATGTCGAGGTGGAGAGCGACACCGGCGTCTACGGCGCCGCTGCCGCCAGCTTCGGCGGCATGGGGGACGGCTGGGGCCGCAGCGCCTGGAGCGAGGCACGCGTCAGCCCCGGCCTGCAGCGCGCGCGCGCGCGGCGCGGCCAGGGCGCCGCGCCCTTCATCGATGTCATCCCGACGAAGGTCGAGACGCTGGGCGGCAGCTTCCAACGCGGCGACCGCGTGTTCCACCAGAAGTTCGGCTACGGCAAGATCACCTCGGTGGAGGGCGAGCGCCTGATCATCAGGTTCGACCACTCGGGGGAGAAGAAGGTGATCGCCAGCTTCGTCGTGCCCGCGGACCAGGCGGGGTGAGCTTCCCTTGAGCGCCTGGTGCCTGACCATGAGCCTGCCGGTGCAGGCGCTGCCGGCCTTCGAGGCGGTGTTTGAGCCCCTTGAAGGTGCCATCGTTACGGGCGGGCCTGATGGTGACGGCCTGGTGCCCTGGCAGCTCATTCTCGCCGGGCAGCCCGACGACGCGGAGGTAAGGCGCCTGGTCGAGATCGCCGGCGAGGTCGCCGGCATCCACACACTGCCGCGCTACAGCCTCGAGAGGCTGCCGGATACCGACTGGGTGGCGGAGAGTCAGCGCTCCCTGCCGCCGATCACCGCCGGGCGCTTTCGCATCCGCGGCTCGCACGTGACGGAGCCGGCGCCGCCCGGCGCCATCGACCTGCTGATCGACGCCAATGCCGCCTTCGGCACCGGCCGCCACGAGACGACACGCGGCTGCCTCTTGGCGCTGCAGGACATCGCCCGACGGCGGCCGGCGCGCCGCCCGGTGACGCCGGTGCTCGACATGGGCTGCGGCTCCGGCGTGCTCGCCATGGCGGCGGCAAAGCTGTGGCCCTGCCGGGTGCTGGCGGTCGACAACGACGCGCCCTCGATCCCCGTCGCCGCGGAGAACCTGAAGGCCAACGGCGTCGCCGACGCGGTCACCCTGCTGCTCGCCGACGGCTTTCGCGACGCCCGCGTGCGCCGCAACGGCCCCTACCGGCTCATCCTCGCCAACATCCTGGCCGAGCCGCTCTGCCGCATGGCCGAGGATGTGCAGCGCCACCTCGCGCCCGGCGGCCTCGTGGTGCTCTCGGGCCTGCTGACCGCGCAGGAGCGCCAGGTGCAGACGCGCTACCGCGCGGCGGGCCTCACGCTGGAGAGACGCTATCGCCTTGCCGAGTGGTCGACGCTGGTGCTGCGGGGCTGAGCCGAGGCACCTGCGCGGCGATCGCGGCAGCCTACCAGTCGCGCCAGAACCGCGGGCTGAGCATGACCAGAAGGGTCAGGAACTCCAGTCTTCCCAGCAGCATGCCTGCCGACAGCAGCCATTTCGCGGCGTCCGGCAGGGTCGAGAAGTTGCCCGCCGGGCCGATGACGGGGCCCAGGCCCGGGCCGACGTTGGCAAGCGCCGTCGCCGCGCCGCTCACCGCCGTGATGAAATCGAGCCCGACTGCGGACAGGCAGATGCTGAGGACGGCGAAGGACAAAATGAAGATGAAGATGAAATTCATCGCCGATTTCACCACGTCGTCTGCCACGGCTTGACCCCGGTAGCGTATGATAAGGATGCCGTGCGGCTGGTAGAGCCGCTGAAACTGATTCCGCACCATGAGCGCGGCGAGTTCGAGCCGTAGCATCTTGATGCCGCCGGCCGTCGATCCGGTGCATCCGCCGATAAAGGTGAGGATGAAGAACACGACGACGGCAAGGCCGCCCCACTGTCCATAGTCGGTCGTGGCAAAGCCCGTCGTCGTCACCACCGACACGACATTGAAGGTGACCAGGCGGAAAGCATCGACGAGGCGCTCGTCACGCACGAGCCACAACCAGACAGTCACCGTTAGCGACACCGCCACCACGATGCCCAGAAATGCCCGCACCTCACTGTTGTTCCAGACCGCCGCGCCGCGCCCATGCGCGATCTGGATGTAGATGACGAAGGGCAGCGCTCCCAGCAGCATGAAGACCATTGCTACCCATTCGATGGCGGGGTTGGCGAAGTGCCCCAGCGAGGCGTCATAGGTGGAATATCCGCCGGTCGACACCGTGGACATGGCATGGGTCACCGCCTCGAAGCCGGTCATCCCGGCGAAGGCGTAGGCCGCCGCGCAGCCGAGCGTCAGCAGCGCATAGGCGACGGAGGTCGCTGTGGCCATCTGCGCGATGCGCGGCAGGACCTTCTCGGATTTGTCGGAACTCTCCATGCGGAAGAGCTGCATGCCACCGATGCGCAGATAGGGCAGCATGGCGATCGCCATCACGATGATCCCGATGCCGCCCACCCACTGCAGCATGGCGCGCCACAGCAGGATGCCCGGTGGTAGGGTATCGAGGCCGACCAGCACGGTCGATCCGGTGGTCGTCAGCCCGGAGACGGCCTCGAAGAAAGCGTCGGCGTAGCTGAGGCCCAGGCCGGAGAAGGCGAGAGGCAGCGCGCCGACGGCTGAAAAGACAATCCAGCTCAGTGTCGTCAGCGCGAAGCCCTGACGCAGCGTGAGCGTGATCGGGCTGCCCATCGAGCCTGTGACCATCAGGCCGCCGACGAAAGCCGCGCAACCGGCACTGATGGCAAAGGTGATCCAATCCCGGTGCCCCGCGATGGCGTCGGTGATCGCCGGCACGATCATCGCGAGTCCCATTGTCACGACGAAGATGCCGATGATGAACAGGATGGGTCTGAAGGCACTCATCAGGGCGGGGTGTGCGGCTGCGGCGGGAGGGCGGATTAGAGCACATCTCCTCTGCCGCGCAAGCCGCCATCGGTGGGATGATGGCCGCCGCGACGCCGGATCAATGGGCCAGCAGCACCGGCACGGTCGCCTCGGTCACGATGTGGCGGGTGGCGCCGCCGAAGATCATCTGGCGCAGGCGGCTCTGAGTGTAGGCGCCCTTCACGATCAGGTCGCTGCCGATGCGCGCCGCCTCGGCCAGGAAGGCGGCGCCCCGCTCGCCTGCCGGCTCGACGTGGCGGGCCTCGCCGGAGATGCCGTTCAGCCGCAGATAGCGCACCAGATGCTCGCCGCTCGGCTCCGACACCTGGGTGCCCGCCACGGTGACGACGGTGACATGGCGCGCGCGCCGCAACAGCGGCTTGGCGAAGGCGACGGTGCGGGCTGCCTCCGGCGTCCCGTTCCAGGCGATGAGGATGTTCTCGCCGATCTTGGTCGCACCGCCTGGCGGCGCCAGCAACACCGGCCGGCCGCTCTCGAAGAGGGCCGCCTCCAGGGCGCCCATGCGCGGGCCGTCCGACACCGATTCCGGCCGGGCGATGACGGTGGTGTCGAACACGCGGGCGTAGCTGGCGAGGAAGTCGCGTCCGGTAATGCCGTGGCTGTCGAGCCAGCCGAAGGACGCCCCGTCGGCACCTTCGCGCTGGCGGGCGAGGCCGCGCGCCGCCATGCGGCCCTCGAACGAGGTGCGGCAGGCACGCACCCGCTCGTCCTGCGAGCGCGGGTCGGGATCGGTGGTGATCATGGCGCCGCTGAAAGCATCGGCGGAGACCAGAAGCGGCGGGTCAGGCGTCAGCGCGAAGCCTTCGACATAGCTGCCGAAGACAGCGGCAAGCAGAACCGCCGTGTCGATGGTCGGCTCGACGGAGGGTTGTTCCTCGACCGGCAAGAGGATCGTCTTCATGGTCCCAAACCCTCCTCGTCTTACAGCGCCATTGTGGCTATGATTGCACGGGGAGAAAAGACCTTCCTCCTTTGTGTCTCCTGATCAGCCGATGCCCCGAACCCCGAGCGACCCCGCCCCGCCAGCCGGTCCGCCGGCCGATTCGTCAGCCAATCCGCCGGCCACTCCGCCGGCCACTCCGCCCCTGGGCGATCCCCTGCCGCCCGCCCCGGCGCGCACGCCGTTCTTCCGCATCTTTTTCTCGATCATGCTGCCGATGTTCCTGGCGGTGGTGGACCAGACCATCGTCGCAACCGCGCTGCCGGCCATCGCCGGGACGCTGGGCGGCGTCGAGCGGATTTCCTGGATCGTAGTCGCCTACCTGGTGGCGACGACGGTCGCAGCGCCGGTCTACGGGCAACTCGGCGACCTGCTGGGGCGACGGTTGCTGCTCGTCATCGCGCTGGTGGTGTTCATGACGGCGTCGCTGCTCTGCGCCCTGTCGACCAGCATCGAGATGCTGACCGCCATGCGCATTCTGCAGGGCCTGGGCGGCGGTGGCTTGATGACGCTGTCGCAGGCGCTGGTCGGCGAGGCCGTGCCGCCGCGCGAGCGGGCGCACTACCAGGGCTATCTGGCGGCGGTGGCGGTTTCCTCCAGCACCTTCGGTCCGGTCGCCGGCGGCTTCCTGACCGAGCACTTCGGCTGGCAGTCGGTCTTCCTGGTGAATCTGCCGATCGGCCTGCTGGCGATCGTCCTCGCGGTGCGCCTGCCGAAGCGGCCCGGTTCGGGCGCGCCCTTTCGCTTCGACCTGCTGGGCGTTCTGCTGTTCGCCGTCTTCATCGCGTCCAGCCTGGTGCTGCTGGAGCAGCTTCGGCACTTCGACGCCGCCACCATGCCGTTCGCCATCGGGCTCGGCACCACGGTGCTGGTCGCCCTGCTGTTGCTGATCTGGCGTGAGAAGGTGGCGCCCGATCCGCTGTTGCCGGTTACCCTGCTGCGCGATCCCACGACCTGGCGCAGCGATGCGCTGGCCGCCTGCCATGGCGCCGTCCTGGTCTCGCTGCTGACTTTCCTGCCGATCTACCTGCGCGTGGTCGGCGGCGCCTCGCCGGCCGAGACCGGCTTGCTGCTGCTGCCGATGACGATCGGCGTCGGCCTCGGCTCGATGGTGACAGGACGCGCCATCAGCCGCACCGGGCGCACCGCGATCTTTCCCTCGCTGGGGCTCATCTTCGTGGTGCTCGGCCTGGTCGTCGTCGCGCTGTGGTCGCGCCACATGAGCCGGATGGAGCTGTCCGGCTTCCTCGGCGTCACGGCGATCTTCATGGGCACGGTGATGGGCGTGGTGCAGGTGACCATCCAGATCACTGCCGGTCCCGGCAAGCTGGGCGCGGCAGCCGCCACGGTGCAGTTCTCACGGGCGCTGGGGGCGGGGCTGGGCACGGCCGTCGTCGGCGCCGTCCTCTTCGCCGTCCTGGCAGGCCAGGACCCGGCCGTGGCAGGGCTGTTCGGCGACCTGCTGCAGGGCGACACCCAGCGCCTGGCGGCGCTCCCTGCGGCCGCGCAGGCCCTCGTCCACGACGAGATCGCCGACGCCTTCCGCGCCGCCTTCCTCACCATCGCGGGCTTCGCGGCGCTCGCCCTCGTCCTGGCGTGGTCGATCCCGCTGCGTCGTATCTGACGGAAAGGCAGAGACAAAATCGGCGGCGCCTCCTGCCTGGATGCGCCGCCGGGCACCGCCGTTCCTGGCGGCAGGTCCATCCCGTGGCTTGGTTTGGAGCGGAACGAGCCTTTGGTCCGACCGTCGGCCGCGCTTAGGCGGCCGGGCGGTCGATGTGCTGGTTGGCCGCCCGCTGCGCGCTGCGCCGCACTTCGATGAAGGCAAGCACGCTGGCGCTGAGCTGGGCCGGGGCCGGAACGCCGGGCTCGACCTCGGCGGCCTCGCCTGCGACAGCTGCAACCGGCCGGCCGTCGGCCA
>DATCXZ010000411.1:0-14175 GCA_036570545.1 Kiloniellaceae bacterium | reverse complement strand
TTGATCTGCGGCGGCGGCTCGCGGCGCTGCTCCGGGGGGGCCAGGGGCGCCGGAGCGGCCTGGCGAGGGGTTGGGTCGGGGGAAGCCTTCATGGCAGGAAACTAGAGCCTCTGCTTCCCGGGGGTCAATGGCCGGGCTCGGGGCGCGCGCTTGCCGCCGGCACCGGCGCCGCCTAGATCGGGTCGTGGTCAGATGGAACCGCGCCGCGGTTCCATCTGACCACGTGAATCCGATCTACTTCAAAAGGGTAGAGCAGATTCACAGGGTCGGTGGATCGCCTCCGGCGATTCCATCCGACCCGGATCTGCTCTAGGTAGAAGAAGCGTGGCCCATTGCCCGCAGCAAGCCGCTCGGAGAAGAAGGGGGAGAAGCCATGCTCGAAAGCGCCGGCCGGCTCCGCCGCCGGGTTCTCGGAGTCGCTGCCGGCCTTGCCTTGCTGATGGCGACACCGGCCGCGGCGGCGCCCGACCTGGTGCTGCCCTGGCCGGAGTCGGGCGAAGCTGCCGGCCCGGCGGGCGAGCGCGTGACCTTTGACAGCTCGAGCCCCTTCGCGCTCTCGAACGTCGGCAACGGTGCCGGCGAGGAAGAGGCGCCCGCGACCGAGGCCATCGGCACGCTCTTCCTGCCGCCTGGCGCCTCCCCCGCGGCGCCGGTGCCCGCGGTGGTGCTGCTGCACGGTGCCTCCGGCGTGCAGTCGGTGCGGGAGCTGACCTATGCGCGGCAGTTCGCGGCCCAGGGCGTGGCGGCGCTCGCGGTCGACGTCTTTGCGCCGCGCCGCGAGCGCGCCAGCGGGTTCATCAATCGCCTGCTGGAGATCACCGAGGCGATGTTCCTGGCCGACGCCTACGCCGCCCTCGACTACCTTGCGACGCGGCCGGAAATCGACGCCGGGCGTGTCGCGCTGGTCGGCTTCTCCTATGGCGGCATGGTGGCGACCTATGCGGCCTATGCCCAGGTCGCCGAGCGCTATGCCCCCAATGGCCGTCGCTTTGCCGCCCATGTCGCCTTCTACGCCCCCTGCATCGCGGAGTTCGAGGACGGTCGCGCCACCGGGGCGCCGGTGATGATGCTGTGGGGCGGGCGCGACGCCATCGTCGATCCCGGCCGCTGCGCCCGGGTCGCCCGGCAGCTCGAGGCGGGCGGCAGCGCGGTGGAGACCGCGGTCTATCCCGACGCGGTGCACCAGTGGGACGGCCGCTTCGCCGCCGAGCGCGAGATCGGCCGCAACATCGCGGGGTGCCGCTTCTATGTGGAGCGCGACGGCACGGTGCGCGACAAGGCGCTGTGGCTGCCGATGTCGAGCGTGTTCTACCGCAAGGTCATTCTCGGGCTCTGCGCCGACAGCGAAGGTTATCTCATCGGCCGCAGCGACGCGGTGCGCGCGCGCTCCAACCGCGATATGGGCGAATTTCTCGAGCGCGCCCTGTACGGCAAGGCGGGCTGAGGCGCCGCGTCAGCCGCCGAAGAGGGTGAGCCAGCCATAGGCGAGCGCGAGGGTCGCCAGGGTCATCGGCACGCCGCTGCGCAGGTGGTCGAGGAAGCCGACCACGACGCCCTCGCGGCGCGCGCGCTCGACCACGATGAGGTTGGCGAGGCTGCCGATGACCAGGAAGTTGCCGGCGAAGGTGGAGAGGAGGGCAAGCGCGTAGAGCGCGTCGGGTGACAGGCCCGGCAGCGCCTGCAGCAGCAGGATCACCAGCGGCACGTTGCCGACGCTGTTGCTGCCGACCAGTGACAGCCCGGCCAGCAGCAGCGGGTCCTCGAAGGAGAGGCCGCCGGCCTGCAGCAGGCTGACGGCCTGGGCGCTCAGGCTAGTGGCGCCGATTGCGCCGGTCACCACGAAGAGGCCGCCGAACAGCACCAGCAGGTGCCAGTCGACCGAGGCGAGCATCTCGCGGGTCGAGAGGCGGCGGCTGACGAGCAGGAGGCCGGCCACCAGCAAGGTGCTCTGCCAGCGCGGCAGGTCGGTGGCGTAGAGGGCCAGCAGCAGGACCGTGGCGCCGAGGCCCTTCAATAATGCGGGCCGGTCGAGGTTGGGCCGGTCGAGGGCGGCGCCTTCCAGGACGGCGTCACCCGTCGGGGTGCTGCCCAGCGCCCGCCGCCAGACCGCCCAGACGACAAGGAAGACCACCACCAGGCCGAGGGCGGAGACCGGTGCCGCAAAGGCCAGGTAGTGCCAGAAGTCGAGGCCGCCGTGCTCGCCGATCAGGATGTTCTGCGGGTTGCCGACCAGGGTGGCGGCCGAGCCGACGTTGGCGGCGCCGGCGTGCCCCAGCAGATAGGGGCGCGGATCGCGGCCGCTGCGCGCGAGCCCGCGGCAGAGGATCGGCGTCATGGCGAAGACCACGATGTCGTTGGCGAGCAGGCTGGAGAGCGCGCCGGTCACCGCCACCACCAGGGCGAGGAGGGCGGCCGGCGAGGCGGCGGCGGTGGCGAGCCGCGCGGCGCACCATTCGTAGAGCCCCGAGGCGGCGAACTGCGCCGACAGCACCATGAGGCCGAACAGCACCGCCAGGGTGCCGGTGTCGATGCCGGCGGCCGAGGCGCCGGTCTCGGCGTCGAAGAACAGCAGCACGATGGCGCCGCAGAGCGCGATGCCGGTGCGGTCGATGGCGAGCGCCGGCCAGCGCCCCAGCGCCATGCCCAGATAGACGCCGAGGAAGACGGCGAGAACGAGGACTTCGTGCTGATCCATGGGGGGAACGGGGCTCGCGGCGGTGGGGGCGTCCATTGAAGCCACAGGCGCAAGGGGGAGGGAAGGGGCTTGTTGCGGCGCCGCCAGCGCTCTACTTTCGCGCATCGGGCTCGGGGGTCGCAATGCCCCGGCCGTCAAGCAGGTTTCACTCGGACTCGCGGATGGACACTGGCGCCTCCCTTCTCGATCGCACGGGCAGCGTGGTCCTGGAGGGTGTCGCCTGCCCCATGGGTTGCCCGCGGGGCGACGAGGCTGTGCTGACCGGCCACGACCGCCTGCACGGGCTGCCCGGCCGGTTCACCGTTGTCAGATGCAACACCTGCAAGCTGATGCGAACCACTCCACGGCCCGATGCGGCGACGATGGGGTACTACTATCCGGACGACTATCAGCCCTATTCCCAGACCAGGATCAAGGATAAGGCGCCGCGCAAGAGCGGCGCGAAACGGCGGAGAGTCCTGCGCGACCGGGTGAAGCCGAATGCGCTGCCGCCTGCTGCTACGCCCGGGCGGCTGTTGGAACTCGGCTGTGCGTCCGGCAACTTCCTCCACAGGATGGCGCGCGCCGGCTGGGAGGTGGAGGGGATCGAGCCCTCGGCGCATGCCGCCCACCAGGCGATGGAAGCTGGCTACAAGGTTCGCAACGTTTCCCTGGAGGCCGCCGGCGATCCGCAGCTTCCCTTCGATCTCATCGTCGGCTGGATGGTCCTGGAGCATCTGCACCAGCCGCTGGATGTACTGCAAAAGCTGAGAAGCTGGGTCCGGCCGGACGGCTGGCTCGTATTATCGGTGCCGGATGCCGGCGGGCTGGAGTTCAGGCTGTTTGGAGATCGCTGGTACGCCTTGCAGCTTCCCACCCATCTCCATCACTTCTCGCCGGAAACCCTGACGCGGATGCTGACGGCGGCGGGCTGGGCCGTCGACCGCACCCTCTGGCATGGCAGCGCCACGAACACCCTGATGAGCCTCTCCTACCTCGCCTCCGATCGCGGCTTCTCCCGTGCCGCCGACTTCTTCCGCGACGCCGCCGAGCGGCGCAGGCTCAGGGCAACTGGCAAGGCGCTCGGCATCCTGCTGGGGCTGCTGCGCCAGAGCGGCCGCATCACGGTCTGGGCAAGGCCGAGCTAATATGCAGCGCTCGATGGACGTGGACGCCAAGGGCATTCGACAGGAGGAGGGGCGTGACGCGGGAGTGCGACGCCCGAATGCCGCCGCGGCGTCCGATGTCCCCAAGGTCGGCTGGTGGCCGTATAGCTACGATGCTTCGTTCGCTAGCGTCCGTATCCGTTGTCTCCACCCTCTCGCCCAGTTGAGACGGAACGGCTACCCCGTTGAGTTCTTCAATCCGAAGAACGCGAGCAGCTATGATGCTGTTCTCTTCTCCGAGCATCTCAGCCAGAAGTCACTGCATGCGGCGCAGGAGCTGAGGCAGAGCGGCGTGCGCATCATCTTCGACCTCTGCGACAACCACTTCCACAACCCCATGAAGAAGTTGAAGCGGCAGGAGAAGGCAGACCGACTCCGTCAGTTCATCGAGATGGCCGACAAGGTCGTGGTTTCCACCGAAGCGCTGACCGAGGTCGTTCTTGCCGAGGCGAAGCCTTCGGCGCCGGTGAGCATTATCGGCGATGCGGTGGAGCAGGATATCGAGAAGGTGACCGTGCCGCTTTGGCGATCCTGGGTCGGCTCGATGAAGGCACAGCGTTGGACGCGCCGTCTCCGGGCACAGCGGCGCCAGGGGCGGCGCGCCGTCGTGTGGTTTGGCAATGGCGGCAGCACCTATACAGGCGGAATACGCGACATAGCAAAGATCCGTGCCGCCCTCGAAGCAGTGAATCGCGAAATTCCCCTCTCCCTGAGCGTCGTCAGCAACAGAAGGGACGTCTATCGGGAGGTCGTTAACGGTTGGTCGGTGCCGACCCAGTACGTCGAATGGGATTTGAAAAGTTCCGCCAGGATCATCGCAGAACATGACGTTGCGGTAATTCCAGTCGTTTCCAACCCTTACACGGTTTGCAAGACCAACAATCGCTTGGTATTTGCGTTGCACCTCGGCCTTCCTGTCGTGGCCGACCCGATTCCGAGCTACCAAGCCTTTTCCGAGGCCTGTGTTCTGGGCGATTGGGAAACGGGCTTGCGACGTTACCTATCGGACAGCAGCCTGCGGCAGCGCCACCTCACGGCGGCTCGGGCGATCATCGATCGTGACTGGACGATCGAGACGATCGCGGCGCAGTGGGCTACCGTGTTCGACTCTACTCTGCAGCGGTAGCGGGGTTCTTCTTTCTGCTCAGCTCGGCAGTGCTCACCGGTCCTCAACACTCCCGCGAGTGAGCAGTCGGTCATAGCGATCGATGACCCGGTCGAAGCTGAAGCGCAGCGCGTGCTCGGCGAGCGCCGCGGGCGCCGCCGTCTGCTCGAGCGTTTCCCGTATTGCCTTTGCCATCTCCTCATAGTCGCCGACCGGAACCAGGCGACCGAAGCGGCCGCCGTCCAGAATTTCCGACGGCCCGCTCGGGCAGTCGGTGCTGACTACCGGACAGCCGCAGGCCATGGCTTCGATCAATACATTCGGCAGACCTTCCCAGGCCGACGACAGGACAAAGAGCGACGCATGGCGGAAATAGGCATAGGGGTTGGCGACGTAGCCTGGAAAGGCGACATCGGCCCGGATGCCGAGCGTCTCGGCAAGTGCTTCCAGGCCTTCTTTGCCGGCGCCGTCTCCGAGGATGATGAGCTTGGCGGGATGCTCCTGGCGCAGCAGCGCAAAGGCCTTGAGCAGTGTCGGAAAGTCTTTCTGCGGCTTCATCTTTCCGACGCCGAGCACGACGGGAAGGCTATCCGTCTGGAGCCACGGATGCGGCGCCGCAGCGTCGGCTAGCGCCAGTATTTGCGGGCGGTAGACGGGGTTGAAGATGGCGGTTACGCGGCCCGCCGGCATGTCCATCAGCCGCTCGGTATCGGCCGCCACGCCCCCGGACACCGCCACCACTCCGTCGGCCAGAGGGAACAGGTTGCGCATGAGGACAGGCATCTCCCGCATGCGCCTGGATTTTGCGCCGGCGACCTCGCCGGAGATGTTGTTGCGCACGTTGACGTAGATCCGCGCGTCACCCTTGCCCAACTGGGCGGCCAGGAGGAGGGCGATGTTCGGATAGTTGAGGAAGGAGATGATCGCCTGCGGGCGCCGCCGGAAAAGGTAGCGCCGCAAGGCATAGAGCGGTGGGCGCCGCTTGAACAGAAAGCGGGCAAGTGCCACTCTGAACGATTCCTTGCCGCAAGGATCGGCCTTGGCACGGCGGAAGAGATTTATCAGGAGGCTGAGGGTGCTAAGAAGTGCCTCCATTACTGGATTGAGGGTGGCCGGGCCGAGGTCTACCAGATTGACGCCAGCCGGCAGCCTCTCGCTCAGATCGCCTTCCGCGTCCTCAATCAGGAGATCGATTTCGTGGCCGCGGCCAGCCAAGCCGGAGACGACGTTCAGCACCACCTTTTCGGCGCCAAGCCCGGACCTTACGGAGTGGATGTAGAACGCCAATGGCCTGGCCGCGGGCATCGTCGTCGCGCTATCCAAACTTCTTTCACTCTCCGCCGTTCCTGCCGATTCGGCGGGCGGGACCTTAGCACGGCTTGTAGCGAGCAAGAGAGATAGTTTGCGGCCGGACGGCTGTTGCCGTATGAGAGGCCGAGCGAATATGGCGGTGCGCAGAACCAGGGCTCCATGTGCGGAATAGCCGGTTTCCTGAGTGGCAGGTCCCGACCCAGCCCTGACTTCCTGCGGAAAACCGCCGAAGCGATGGCGCTGGCGATCCGGCATCGCGGACCCGATGCAGAGGGGACCTGGATCGACCCAGAGGCGGGGCTGGCGTTCGGCCACTGTCGGTTGTCGATCGTCGATCTCTCCGCGGCGGGGGCGCAGCCCATGCTCTCGCCCTCGGGCCGCTATGTGATCAGCTACAATGGCGAGATCTTCAACTTCCAGGCCCTGCGACAGATCCTCGAACAGCACGGCCAGAGCTTCAAGGGGCACTCCGACACGGAAGTGCTGTTGGCCGGTATCGACACCTGGGGCCTCGAGGAGACTCTACGGCGCGCCAACGGTATGTTCGCCTTCGCACTGTGGGACCGATACGAGCGCAAGCTGGTGCTCTGCCGCGACCGCGTCGGCAAGAAGCCGCTCTACTACGGTTGGCTCGGTGACAGCTTCGTTTTTGCCTCCGAACTGCGTGCCTTGAGAGCGCATCCGGGCTTTGCTGCGCAGGTCGACCGCGGCGCCCTCAGCCAACTGCTGCGCTGCGGCTGGATCGCCCAGCCGCGTTCCATCTATGCCGGCATCCATAAGCTGCCACCGGCCTCGCTGCTCCTTGTCGATGCGAGCGAACCCGGCAGCACCCCGGTCCTACGCTCTTACTGGTCGGCACGGGAAGGGGTCGAGGCCGGCGAACGGACTCCCTTCCGCGGCAACTATGGCGAGGCGGTCGACGAACTCGACAGTCTGCTGCGCGAGACGGTGGCCGGCCGGATGGTCGCCGACGTCGACCTCGGGGCGCTGCTCTCGGGCGGCGTCGACTCCAGCCTCATCGTCGCGGTCATGCAGTCGCTGAGCGACCGGCCGGTGAAGACCTTCTCGGTCGGCTTCGAGGAGCCGCGGTACGACGAGGCCCCCCACGCCAAGCGCATCGCTCGTCATCTGAAGACCGACCACCACGAGATCTACCTGAAGCCCGCCGACTGCCTGGATGTCGTCCAGGACCTGCCGAGCATCTTCGACGAACCCTTTGCCGATTCCTCCCAGATACCAACCTATCTCATTAGCCGGGTCGCGCGGGAGCGGGTGACAGTGGTGTTGTCCGGCGATGGCGGTGACGAACTCTTCGCCGGCTATGGTCGCTACCACCAAATCCTGGCATTCTGGCGCCGCTGGGGTTGGCTGCCGGCGCCGGCACGGGCGGCAGCCGGTGATGCGCTGGCGGCACTTGGGCGCGCAGCCTGGCCGTTGTCGAACGGGTGCCGATCACGGGTCGGCAGCCGTTGGGAGCGCGATGGGTGGCGGTTTGCCGCCGGCTCGCCCCGCGACCTGCTGGCGCGCCGGCTATCGACCTTGGCGCGGCCGCACGACCTGCTGGTGCAGGGACAAGCGGCATCCTCGGTGCTCGATGCGCCGGGCGAATGGGCCCAGGTCGGGGATCCTTTGCAGGCATTGATGCATCTGGACTTCGTCGGCTATCTGCCGGACGACATCCTGGTCAAGCTGGACCGCGCCAGCATGGCTGCCAGCTTGGAAGCGCGCTGCCCGCTACTGGACTATCGGGTGGCCGAATTCGCCTGGCGACTGCCGCGAGACATGCGGATCGACGCCAAGGGCGGCAAGCGCATCCTGCGCGACGTCCTCGCCCGCTATGTGCCGCCGGCCCTGACCGAGCGACCGAAGCAGGGCTTCTCGGTGCCCATTGCCGACTGGCTGCGCGGGCCACTCCAGGGGTGGGCAGAGGACTATTTGGCCGAGGGGCGCCTGCGGCGCCAGGGCCTCTTCGAGCCCGCGCAGGTCCGTCGCCTTTGGGACCAGCATCGCAGCGGCTGGCGCAAGCACACGAAAGCGATCTGGGCCGTGCTGGTGTTCCAGATGTGGGCCGAAGCGTACTTGTAATGCGCCAAAGACAGCCCGCCATACCTTGGTGACGGCGAAACGGGCGGCATCGGGCGCCGAAGCGTAAGTCGCCTAGTCGGTCACACCGGCTTGCCGTCCTGGCAAGGCGGCCTGGTGTGGCGAGGAATCCTGCCCTGGAGACGTCGGCTGAGGCGGTGCCGACTTGGCCATTTTGCCTTGACCCACCCGGGATTCCTGCAAATAGATGGCGGATGATCGGGATCCTTCGCATCTTCTATGGTGCCAGCGGCACGCGGCCTTGGCTCGTCCTTGCTTGTCTTCTCCTTGCGGGTGTTGCCGAGGGCGTGGGCTTGGCAACGCTGTTGCCGCTTCTGACCCTTGCGATAAACGACGGTGCGGGAGACAGCTCGTCGGCCGCGTACTACGTCCAAGAGGTGCTCGCCTTCTTCGACTTGACGCCGACGCTGTCCCTGCTGATTTCGGTGGTGGTTGGCGGCATCGTTCTTAAGTGCGTGTTGATCATGACGGCCATGCGCTACGTCGGCAATGAAGTCGCCGGGGTGGCAACCAGGGTGCGCGCCGAACTCATCAAGAACCTCTTGAACGTGAGCTGGGGTTACTTCACTCACCAACCCTTGGGGCGCATCGCCAACGCCGTCAGCATCGAGGCATCCCGCTCGGGCGAGGCCTACCTTATGGCCGCGAACTTCCAAGCACTCGCCATTCAGGGCGTCGTCTACAGCATCGTCGCCATGCTGGTGTCGTGGCAACTAGCCGTGGCGGCCTTGGTGTTGGGCGGAACAATCGCCTTTGCGCTGAATTTCCTGGTCAAGTCCAGCAAGAAGGCCGGCCGTCGCCAGACCCAGCGGACATCGGAGCTGGTGATCTACCTGAGCGATGCTCTCAGCAACATCAAGCCGCTGAAGGCGATGGCCAAGGCGGGCAAGTTCGAGAACCTGTTCCACGTTAAGATCGAGCAGTTGAGGAGGGCCCTGCGCCGCCAGGTGATCAGTCAGTATGCGTTGAAGAACCTGGAGGAGATGCTGGTCGCTGCCGCCATCGGACTCGGATTCTTCCTGGCCACCACGCGATGGGAAGTTCCGATTTCCCAACTGCTGGTCATGGGCCTGCTGCTGTTCCAGGCGGTGTCCAGTGTTGGCAAGATGCAGCGGCAGTACCAGAAGGCCGTAATCTTCGAAAGTGCCTACTGGTCGATCCGCAAGCTGATCGACGAGGCAGTTGCGGCGCGCGAACCCAACCCCGGCAAGGCGGTGCCGACCCTCGAGCAGGGTTGCCGTTTCGAAAACATATCCTTCGGCTATGGGCGCGAGACCGTGCTGGAGTGGGCGAGCCTGGAGATCCCGGCGCGCGGCCTCACCGTCATCACCGGCGCCTCGGGCTCCGGCAAGACGACGCTGACCGACCTGCTGCTCGGCTTCTACCAGCCGCAGGCCGGGCGCATCCTGGTGGATGGCGTGCCGCTCAGCGAGATCGACCTCCAGGCCTGGCGCGGCATGATCGGCTACGTGCCCCAGGAACTCATCCTGTTCCACGACAGCGTGCTCGCCAACGTGACGCTGGGCGATCCGCGCCTGGGCGAGGCGGAGGCGCGGGAGGCGCTGGAAGCGGCCGGCGCCTGGGACTTCGTCGCGGCGCTGCCCGAGGGCGTGCACAGCGTGGTGGGCGAGAAGGGCGCCAAGCTGTCGGGCGGCCAGCGCCAGCGCATTGCGCTTGCCCGCGCGCTCGCCGGCCGGCCGAAGCTGCTCATCCTCGACGAGGTGACCTCCGCGCTCGATCCGCAGACCGAGCGCGACATCTGCCGCAACATCGACACCCTCAGCCACGACATGACCGTTCTCGCGATTACCCACCGCGAGGCGTGGACGGAGATCGCCGAGCGCACCTACCGCGTCGAGGACGGCACCGTCGGGCTGCTGAAGGATGGGCGGGGGCTGAAGCGGCCGGCGTGAGTGTCAGCTGCTCTCGATGTTGATGGTGAGGGTGCGGCGCAGGATCGCCGGGTCGTTGCCGGTCATCGGCCAGACCGCATGCCAGGAGTTGTAGGTCTTCACGAAGACCAGGCACTGGTTCGGCTCGAAGGAATAGGTCTTCAGGCAGTCGACCTCGTCGAAGTCGAGATAGCCGTTCACCAGGTTGAAGGTGCGGCTGCGATCCTTCGGCCACACGACGCTGGTGCCGCCGCCGTAGTCGTCCTGCCACTCGCCGTCGCGCAGCATGGGGATCACCATGGTGACCAGCTTGGAGGTCGCGTCGGTGTGCGGGCGGATGCTGCCGCCGGTGATCGGCATGGAAGAGAACTCGAAGCGGGCGCGCAGCTTGGGGAAGTGCGGCTGCGGCGCGCCGCGCTTGAAGGCTTTGTAGCGACGACCCAGGCGGTCGCGCCAGCCGAGGTCGGAGAGCCCGAGATCGATGTTGTGCGCCTTCAGCATCGCCAGCGTCTCGGCGACGAAGCGCTCGCTCTTCACGTAATCGTAAAAGCGCTTCCAGGCCGCGTTGCGCTTCAGGTGCGCATGGTAGCCGGCGCGGTTGTTGAGCTGCGACAGCGACAGCTTGGTGCCGAGATACTCCTTGGCGACGAAGACCTTGTCGTCGGGCAGGGTGTCGACCAGCTCGCGGTAGGTTTCGGGCGAGAAGGCGCCGCGGGCGAGCCCGATGGGGTAGGGGTCGTAGTCGAACGCGACGTTCTCGAACTTCAGCATGGGTGCATGTGTGTCGCTGCTCAGCCCTGGAACACGCGGTCGCTCTTGCCGAGCGGACCCTTGACCCGCGCGCAGAGCTGCCAACGAATTCCGGGGTTGCGGCGGGCGGCACCCTCGATCTGCTCGCGCCACCAAGCCGGCGACTGCACCGTGCAGTGCGCATTCTGCCCGTCTGGGAGCTGCTTGCGCGCCGGGTAGCAGGCGGCCACGGCGTAGACGAAGTGGCGCGCATGGCCGAACAGCTTGTCGAGCACCCAGGGAATGTCGTCGCCGGTGATGTGCTCCAGCACATCGGTGCAGATGACGCCGTCGTAGGCGGGCTCGATAGGGCCGGAAAAGGGCTCGTAGCCGGGATCGTAGCAGGTGACCTTCACGTCGCCCCAATCCGGCAGCGACTTGAAGCGCGAGTCTGCCGGCTCGCCGGGGTAGGGGGCGTAGGCCTTCGCCTTGCCCGAGCCGTAGTCGAGGAGGGTTCCGGCGCCGGTCTCGCGAACCAGCACGGCGATCGGCTGGATGTGGCGGCTCAGCGACTTGCCGTCGAATGTTTGCTTGCCCGACCAGTTCGCCTGCGCCCAGCCGTCCTCGTGCATGGTGCGGTACATCTCGAGCAGATGGCGATAGCCGCGGCTCGGCCGCTCCTCGGTGAAGAGGGTGAAGCCGGCGGCGTCGGCCGCGCGCTCCATCTCGAACCACACGTCGCCGTTCGGGTTGTCCCTGTAGCGCAGCACCTTGGGGAAGGGGCGCCAGGGCTGCGTCTGCAAGGTGGTGTAGTGCAGCACCTTCGAGACCCCCGGCTCATACTCGTGGTCGCGCGCGTTCCACACGCCGGAAAGCCGACGCCACATGCCGGGCGTGCTCTGCACCCTGTCGTGGAAGTAGATCTTCTTGTGGCCGCGCTCGGCTTCCGGGCGCTGCCAGATCTTCGCCATCTTCTCGCAATCCAGCAGCATCACCGCGGTTTCGCGCTCGCTGATGCAAAGCTGGCCGGCGCCCTGCATATCCATGTCGAAGAGCTCGGCCGGATCGGCCAGGTAGACCTGGTCGACGTCGTTGTAGATGGCCCGGCCGGCCTTGCCGGCGAGATCGGGGATCGCGTAGCGGTAGTTGGTGAAGCCGGTCTTCCAGCGGTCGCGGTCGAAGCCCTTCAGGTCCTTCATCAGGTAGATCTCGTAGCGGCGCGCCGGGTCGCGCGCCTGCAGGATCGACCACACGAAGACCCGCTCGGCGCGATGCTGCGCCGGCTCGGTGCCGAGGAAGATGCGCACCGGCGGCTTCTCGCTGGGCGTGACGCCGGACAGCGGGTCGAGGGCCACCAGTTCCGGCTCGTCGCGGGTGCCGGCTGGCCGGCTGCGGTCCAGGCGCAACAGGTGGCCGATCCGCTTGTGATAGTAGCGGGTCTTGAAGACGGGGTCGGCGAGGGTCACGGAAATGCGCCTTCTCAACAGATGACAAATCCGATTGCAGACAGGCCGGCGGCGCTGGATTCCTTCGTCAGTATCGTTCAGCCTGGGAAGGAGCAAGCCGGTCAACTGGCGGCCCGGGACACCTTTAAATCAACGCTGCCGTTCAGGCAAGCTGCGGCGTCGCGACCCGCCAGGCTTCTCAGCCGGTTTCTCGGTGTCCCCCGCGGCCGCTTTGGAATTCTTTCCAGCGCTCTCGCAGTGCGGGGCTGAGGATCGTCAAATCGCCCTCATAAAGGCTGAGCGCTTCCAATAGCAGAGCTAGCTCGGTTCCGGGCTCGTGAGCCGCAGTGTAGGCGTTGGGCGTCACCGCGTCGCCCGGATAGGCACCAGCCGGGTGATTGAAGAGGTCGACCCCGGCGACGACGAGATGCCGCGGCTGCAAGGCAACAGCCGTCGCCAGCATGATGGCCCCATTGGTCGGTCGAACGTCGCGCAGGCGGGGCTCATAGAGAAAAAGCCCGAGCCGCTCGATTGCGGCATAGCGTAAGCGCCCTAGGCGAGGCGGCAGAAGGCGGCTTACAAGGAGACGCGCCTCTGAACGGATGGTTTCCAGGCCGAAGATGGCGTCCCGCACGGCGGAGAGCGTCGAACTCGAGCCCGTGAACACCATGTCCGGTGTGGTCAGAAAGCCGCGCTTCAACCAGAGGGAATTAACCCGGAACAGTGCGTCATAGCGCACTTTCGCCACGTCAGGGTCTTCCGATGAGGGCCCGTTGCCAAGGCAGAGGATGGTGTCTGGATGCCCTAGCGCTTCTCGCAGCGCCGGAACGTCGTCGTAGCGCTCCACCTTGGCGCAAAGGAGCCGCCGCAGACGTGGGATCTCCATCGCTCCGATAGCCATTTGCTCCAGCCGGCGGCGGATCGGACTGGACTCGCTACGGATCAGCTTCAGGTTTTGCGCCAGCAGGCGGCCCATCACAGTCATGGTCGCCGCCGTGCGCTCTGCAGGGGCGGCCGGCAACTCCGTGATCCTGTCAGTGGCAATGCCGGCTGCGAGCAAACGTTCTCGGGCTGCAGGTGATGTAACGAAATAGTGCTCGATCCGCTCGGGCACTGCGCTGCGGGCGGCCGTCAAGACATCGTTGGTGACAGGGGAGTTCTCGATAACCACCGACGGGGCGGCCCGCCGGTTGACGGCGCGCAAGATTGATCGGGAGGCAGAGGCCACATCGCCAAGGACAATCAGGGCGCGCACGTTCAGTTTGAGCACGTAGCGGTTGGCGACAAAGGGTGCTGGCAGGGGCGGGGGCAGCACGACAGCGTTCGGGTAACGCTCGCGCAGCCAAGCCCGCGTGCTTGGCTGGGGTGCCGTGAAGAGGAGTTCGAGCCGTGGGTAGCGTGCCACTATGGCGGTGACCAAGTCGGCCACCGCCTCAAAGTCTTCCTGTCGACGGCCGAACAGCCAGCAGGTGCGCTCGCCATTGAAGCGGACCTGACCGAGGCGGACACGCAGTCCCTCGCGAGCGGATTCGCGGGAGCCGGCCGTCGTCGATGAAGGCTTATCGGACAATGGACCCAGGCGACTGAGAGTTGCGAAGGGCCGGTGTCAGGCCGCTGTCTACGGCGTGGGGAACGGCCAGGAGATGTGACGTAGGCCCATCGCCATTATGCAAAAATGCTTGCTTTATCGTCAATGTGGCTTTCCTCAAGGTCAGGCGGACTCCAGCAGCCGCCCGACGCGCGCGACGAG
>DATCXZ010000410.1:0-1514 GCA_036570545.1 Kiloniellaceae bacterium | reverse complement strand
CACGGCCGCCGGCGCGGTCGCGCTCGGCGCCGGTTCCGTGGCCGACCGCGTGGACAGCGTCTCGGTCGGCAGCGCGGGCAGCGAGCGGCAGGTCACCAACGTCGCCGCCGGCACGCAGGACACCGACGCGGTCAACCTCGGCCAGTTCAACGCCGCGCTCGAGAACGTCGACGCGGACCTGGCCGGCGCGGTGAAGTACGACGACGAGGACAAGTCGACCCTGACCCTGGCCGGCGACGGCGGCACCACCATCGCCAACGTGGCGCCGGGCATGCTGTCGACCACCAGCACCGAGGCGGTCAACGGCGCGCAGCTGTTCGGCATGGGCGATTCGATGGCCCAGTTCCTCGGCGGCGGCGCGTCGATGGGCGCGCAGGGCTTCAGCGGCCCGACCTACCTGATCCAGGGCGGCAGCTACTACAACGTCGGCGACGCGCTCGGTGCCATCGACGGTGCGATCAGCGGCATCGACAGCCGCCTGAGTGCGCTGGAAACCGGAGCCGGCTCAACGGATGCCACCACGCCTGCAACCGCCGCAAGCGGAGGCGCCCGGCAGCCGGTCGACGACCGGGTCGCCGGCGGTGACGTGCAGGCCGGCCCATCCCGCGACGCCGGCAGTAATGGCGGAGCGCAGGCGCCGTCCACCGGCGGCCAGTCGGCCCCGGTGGCGCAGGCTCCAGTGCCGGCGGCGATCGACCAGGAAACCCTGGACTCGGCCAACGCCTACACCGACACCACCGCGACCAAGACGCTGGCCTCGGCCAATGCCTACACCGACAGCAAGTTCACCGCGCTCGACGACCAGTTCCAGCAGCTGAGCGACAACCTCGGCGCGCGGCTGAGCGAGCAGGACGAGCGCATCGACCGGATGGGCGCGATGAGCTCGGCGATGATGAACATGGCGATGAACGCCGCCGGCGGACGCAGCGAACGCGGCCGGGTGGCGGTCGGCGCCGGCTGGCAGAACGGCGAAAGCGCGCTGTCGGTGGGCTACTCGAAGCAGATCGGCGAGCGCGGCTCGTTCTCGATCGGCGGCGCCTTCAGCAACGGCGACAACTCGGCCGGCATCGGCTTCGGGTTCGACCTGTAGCGCCCCGCGTGGCCCGCGTCGCCGGTCCCACCGGCGGCGCGACGCACGCCTCCGGCCTGGCCGAGCCTTCTCCCGGCGCGGCCACCGGCGACGCGGACCACGTCCCTAGTTCTTCCTTCAGCCCCGGCCTCGTCCGGGGTTCTTTTTGTCCGGGAGCGGAACCTCCCGGCGACGGGCGGGTCGAACCGGCCCACGTCCCCGGGGCGCCTCGGCAGGCACATGCCTGTCCCCCGGCGTCCGCAGTCCCCGTTTCAGGCTGCACGGCATCCAGACCCGCCCCGCCGTTCCATGAACGGAACACTGGGAACTTCTCCTTTCGTTAGCAGTCGCATATGGACACTGCTAAAATGACGCCCATGACAGCTACCACGCTCAATCAAGCCCTCGTCCCCAACAACCTGCCGGTGCCCAGCGCGCTCGGCTC
>DATCXZ010000409.1:0-2837 GCA_036570545.1 Kiloniellaceae bacterium | reverse complement strand
GTGATCGCCTCTCCGGTCACTGCGGCCAGCCCGCCGCCTTGCCGACGAGGTTGCCCGCGCGGTCGAAGATCAATACTTCGACGGCCGTCTCGCCCCCTAGCATGCCGAGCGCGACGCTGCGCGCCCGCGCAGCCACCGCATCCGCCAGCGGCAGTTCGGCCGCGGCGGCGATCTCCAGCACCTGCTTGGCGGTGTTGGCATTTCTTGCCTCCGCCTGAAGAGCGGCATCGGCGCCGAGCTCGGCGAGGATCGTCGCCAGCAGGTCGAAATCGACCTGGCTTCTGCCGGAGTGGAGGTCGAGCTGCCCTGCCGCCAGCTTGCACAGCTTGCCGAAGCCGCCGCCAATGGTCAGGCGCGGCAGGGGATGCTTGCGCAGGTACTTCAGCAGGCCGCCGGCGAAGTCGCCCATGTCGAGCAGCGCGCCTTCCGGCAGCGCGTAGAGCCGCTGCACCGCCGCCTCGGAGGTCGAGCCGGTGCAGCCGGCGGCATGGTCGATGCCGGTGGCGCGCGCGACGTCGATGCCGCGGTGGATCGAGTGAATCCAGGCGGCGCAGGAGAACGGCACCACCACGCCGGTGGTGCCGAGGATGGAGAGGCCGCCGAGAATGCCGAGTCGCGGGTTCCAGGTCTGTCGCGCGAGCTCCTCGCCATTGTCCACCGACACTTCGATCGTCACGTCGCCGGCCTCGCCGTGCGCGGCGGCGAGCTCGGCCACCACCGCCCGCATCATCTGCCGTGGCACCGGGTTGATCGCCGGCTCGCCGACCGCCAGCGGCAGGCCCGGCTTGGTGACCGTGCCGACGCCGGGGCCGGCCTTGAAGACGACACCGCTGCCGGGCGTCGCGCGGCGCAGCGTTGCCTGCACGGTGGCGAGGTGAGTCACATCCGGGTCATCGCCGGCATCCTTCACGATGGCGGCGCTGGCCGTGTCGTCGGCCAGGGATTCGCGCGCCAGGGCGAAGGCCGGCTGCTCGCCCTTCGGCAGGGTGATGCTGACGGGGTCGGGAAAGCGGCCGGTGAGCAGGGCCGTGTAGGCGGCTTTGGTGGCGGCCGTGGCGCAGGCTCCCGTGGTCCAGCCGCGCCGCAACGCGCCTTCCGGTTTGCGTGTCATGTCGCTATTCTACTAGGTGAGGCTTTTCACTGACTAGGCCGGGTCACTGACTAGGACGGCCGGCCCGGGCCGTCTAGATCGGATCGTTGCCAGGTGGAACCGCGGCGCGGTTCCACCTGGCAACGTGAATCCGATCTACTTCAAAAGGGTAGAGCAGATCAGGGTCGGTGGATCGCTTCTGGCGATTCCATCCGACCCTGATCTGCTCTAGGGTGCGCTCCATGGAACCTGATGATCTTTGCTTGCCGGTCTTCGAGGCTGGCAGCGTGTGGCTGGTCGGCGCTGGCCCGGGCGATCCGGGGCTGCTCACCCTGCACGCGGTGAACGGCCTGCGGCAGGCCGACGCGGTAGTCTACGACGCCCTGGTGAGCAGCGACATCCTCGATTTCGCGCGGCCGGACTGCGAGCGCATCTACGCCGGCAAGCGCGGCGGCAAGCCCTCGCCGGTGCAGGCCGACATCTCGCAGCGCCTGGTGCGCCTCGCCAAGGCCGGCCAGCGCGTGCTGCGTCTGAAAGGCGGCGATCCCTTCGTGTTCGGCCGCGGCGGCGAGGAGGCGCTGGCGCTGGTCGCCGCCGGCGTGCCGTTCCGCATCATCCCCGGCATCTCCGCCGGCATCGGCGGCCTCGCCTACGCCGGCATCCCCGTGACCCACCGCGACACCAACTCCGCCGTCACCTTCATCACCGGCCACGGCGTCGGCGGCGCGGTGCCCGACGGCATCGACTGGGCGGCGCTCGCCAAGGGCTCGCCGGTCATCGTGCTCTACATGGCGCTGAAGCACCTTGCCATCATCGCCGCCACGCTGCAGCAGCACGGCCGCGCCGCCGCCGAGCCGGTCGCCGTCGTCAGCCAGGCGACCCTGCCGGCCCAGGTCGTGCTGGAGTCCACGCTGGGGCGCTGTGCCGACGACACTGCCGCCGCCGGCATAGAGCCGCCCTGCATCGTCGTGGTCGGCGAGGTGGTGCGCCTGCGCGCCGGCCTCGACTGGCAGGGCCTCGCCGACGGCCGCACGCTCGATCCGAATCCGCTCAGCGCGTCGCGCCGCCAGGAGACGGGATGAGCGTGGCACTCCGCCATTGCCCGCCGGCCCCGTCACCCTCCCGCACCGCGGGCCCCTCCCTCTCCCGCAAGGGGAGAGGGGCGCTTTATTGTCCCTCTCCCCTCGTGGGAGAGGGTTGCGCAGCCTTGGCGAGTTCGCAGAGCGAGCTTAGGCGAAGCTGGGTGAGGGGGAGAACGGTGGCAGTTGCCGCATGACCGCTCCACCCCCCGGCCTGCTCCTCGCCGCGCCGGCCTCCGGCAGCGGCAAGACCACCCTGACCCTCGCGCTGCTGCGCCATCTGCGCAACGCGGGGATCGCCGTCGCCTCGGTGAAGGTTGGGCCCGACTATATCGATCCCGGCTTCCATCGCGCCGCCAGCGGGCGGCCCTGCGTCAATCTCGACGGCTGGGCGATGCGCCCGGAGACGCTGGCCGGCGCCCTTGCCGCCGCTGCGGAGGGGGCGGAGCTGGTGATCGGCGAAGGGGTTATGGGCCTCTTCGACGGTGCGCCGGTCGCTGACGCCAGGGGCCTTGCCGCCGGCTCTACCGCGCAGCTCGCCGCGCTGACCGGCTGGCCGGTGGTGCTGGTGGTGGACTGCCGCGGCATGGGTGCCTCGGTCGCCGCGCTGGCGCGCGGCTTCGCCGGCTTTCATCCGGCTGTGGCGGTGACAGGCGTGGTGCTGAACA
>DATCXZ010000408.1:0-1993 GCA_036570545.1 Kiloniellaceae bacterium | reverse complement strand
CCGCCCCTCGCAGGCGCGCGCCCGCCTCGCGCTCATCGAGCTCGGCCTGGCGGAGGGCGAGCTGTCGCTCGCGGCCGCCACCGAGGAGCTCGAGCGCCTGCGCTTTGCCTGGCGCGGCGACCTCTTCGAGTTCACGCTGCTGCGCAAGCTGGCCGATCTCTACGTTCAGCAGAACCGCCAGCGCGATGCCTTGCTGGCGCTGCGCGAGGCGGTAACCAACTTTCCCGATGGTCCGGTGGCGCGCAACGCGGCGCAGCGCATGCGCGAGGTCTTCGCTTCGATCTACCACGGCCCCGGCGATCCCGAAGTGCCGCCGCTGCGCGCCCTCGCGCTCTATCAGGAATTCATGGAGCTGACGCCGGCCGGTCCCGAGGGCGACAGGATCATCGCCGGCCTTGCCGACCGCCTGGTCGAGGTCGACCTGCTCGACCGCGCGGCCGAGCTGCTGGAGGGCCAGGTCCGCTATCGCCTGCAGGGCGCCGACAAGGCGCGCATCGGCGCGCGCCTCGCCCTGGTGCAGCTCCTCAATCGCAATCCCGAGGCCAGCCTGGCGGCGCTCGACGGCAGCGCGGCCGAAGGCCTCGACGAGGCGATTACCGCACAACGCCGTCAGCTCGCGGCGCGCGCGCTCGCCGACCTCGGGCGCGGCGACGAGGCGCTGGCGACGCTGGACGACGACGACAGCCTCGATGCCCAGCAGCTTCGCGCCGACATCCACTGGAGCCGGCGCGCCTGGCCCGAGGCGGCCGCGGCGCTGTCCAAGATGATCCCCCTGCTGCCGCCGCGCCGGGCGCTGCAGGAGGAGGAGAGCGGCCTGGTGGTGAATCTCGCCACCGCCCTGCTGCTGGCGGGCGACAAGGCTGCCCTGGAGGACCTCGACCGCCGCTACGGCACGGCGATGGCCGGCAGCCCGCGGGCGGAGACTTTCGCGCTGCTGGCCGGCGAAGGCGCCGGGACCGCTGTCAGCTCGATCGCCGACAAGCTCGGCAAGATCGCGGTCGCGCAGGACTTCATGGCCAGCTACCGCCAGCGGCTCAAGCGTAGCAACCTCAGCGCCCTGAACTAGGTCGGATCGTGGTCAGATGGAACCGCGGCGCGGTTCCATCTGACCACGTGAATCCGATCTACTTCAAAAGGGTAGAGCAGATTCACAGGGTCGGTGGATCGCCTCCGGCGATTCCATCCAACCCTGATCTGCTCTAGCTGGCTGCCTGCCGAGCCTCGAGTGGTGCCGCCAGGACGGTGTCCAGGAAAGGCGCGAGATCGGCGGCTTCGTCGATGGTGAGGCAACCTTCTGCGATAGCGCCGCTGCGCGCGGTGCCCAGCATCGGATCGGCCAGGCCGTGGAACTTGGCGAGCAGCTCCGTGTCGCTGAACGGCGCCTCCGGATCGCCGCGCGCCGGGCAGGGCTCGGAACGCAGGCGGCGACCATCCCGCAGCTCGATCTCCGCATGGGCCCAGCGCTCGGCGGGAAACCGCCTGCTGTATGTCGGCTCTTCGACCAGAACCATCGCATCGCTCAGCGCCAGCACCTCGGCGTCGCGCAGCCCGGTGCCGTCGATCTCCGCGACGCCCAGCCGGCCGTGCACCAGGGCCGCGGCGACGGGAAAGGACAGCGAGTACTGTGCTTCGTCGGTGGTGGCCGGTTGCCGCGTGGCCAGCCGCACCGCCTCGGCGAAGCTGTGGATCGTCACCCGCTTCACCTCCTGCGGCGTGAACGTGGGCCTGGCTCCGTCGTCGCGCAGCGACAGCACCGCCTCCACCGCCGGCTGCGCCCAGCGGCACACCGGGTAGGCCTTCACGTACTGCTCCTCGATGCGCCAGCGCTCGCCGAGATCGCCCCAGACCTCCGCCACCGCCGCGTCGGCCACCGTGATGGCCGGGGCGCCGGTGAAGCCCGCGGCGGCCAGCAGTGCGGCGCTCACGCCCGCCATCGCGCCCATGGCCGAGCCGTCCTTCAGCATGGTCGGATGATCGATCACCCGCATCATCT
>DATCXZ010000407.1:0-2038 GCA_036570545.1 Kiloniellaceae bacterium | reverse complement strand
AGAAAGATCCACGCCAGCAGCATCGCAAAGGGCGTTTCCGCCGTGCCGAGAAAGCCGGACTCGGCGGCGGTGACCAGCTTCGTGCCCTCGGTCCACAGAATCAGCGCGGCTGCGTAGGAGAGGCCGAACAGCGCCAGCAGCAGCGCGTCCTGGCGCGTCACCGCCAGGGGGTCGGTCATGAGCCAGCTCACCGCGGACAGTTGCAAAGCCGTGGCGCCGCCGGCGAGGACCACGGCGCTGTCGCGAAAGCGCCGGATCAGCACCATGTAGAGCGCGCTGCCGAAGGTCATCAGCAGGGCGAGACCATCGCCGAGCAGGCTCGCGGTGCCGAGGCTGCCGGCGAACACCACGACAATCCCGAAGATCGAGACCGTGGCCGCGATCGCAGTTTGAACGCGCAGCCGCTCGCGCATCAGAAGCCAGCCGAGGGCGGCGGCGATGAAGGGGGCCGTCGCATAGATCACCGCGACGTTGGCGACGTAGGTGAGCTTGAACGAGAAGATGAAGGCCAGGCTCGCGAGGCTGCCGACGCCCGCGAGCAGCCAGCCCTGCCGGTCCAGGTGGAAGCGCCGGCGCAGCGGCTTGCGCCGCTCCAGCCAGCCGACGTAGGCGACGACCAGCAGGCCCCCGACCAGGCCGCGCCAGCACACGATGGTCCAGGCATCGGCGGAGATCGCCTTGGTCAGCACACCCGCGAGGCTGAAGACGATCGCCGACGCCGTCACCAGAACGACGCCGGCGAGATGGCGATCCGCTTCGCCGGGTGCTGTGCTCAACTCGACCCCCTCACGCTGGCTGATGCTGCACTCTAGCGGATGGCATCTGACAGCATGGTGTCAGTAAGCGGCTTACACCGCGCTGTTATCCAGGGCTTGACCCGGCAATCCAGGGCGACCGCTCCGTCGCTTGCCCTGGACCCTCGGGTTAAGCCCGAGGGCGACGAGAGGAGAGGGCGCAACACCGCTGCCCCTCCCCCAAAACCTGTCTTTGCCGGGCTTGACCCGGCAATCCAGGGCGACCGCTCCGTCGCTTGCCCTGGACCCTCGGGTCAAGCCCGAGGGTGACGAGAGGAGAGGGCGCAACACCACGCGGATAGGACAAGAGGGCCCGGCAATGAATGCCGAGACGACAGCCTCGCGTGTGGCAAGGGGGAACACCGCGACCTGTCACACCCGCGTGTTGGCCTGCATGATGGCGAACATTTCCTGCTCGAGCTGGGCGCGGCGCCGCCGCAGCTCGTCGTCGCGCTGCGCGTGGGCCGGATCCTCCATGGTGTTCAGCCGGCGGATGTCCGACGTCAGCTCGGCGTGCCGGTTGCAGAGGTCCTGAAACCCGGAATCGGCTGCGGCGATGCGCGTCAGCATGTTGCGCAGCCGACTGGCGACGAGGTCGAAGGATGCGGCCATGATGTTCTCCCCTGCTTGCGGACGGCTCTCTCGAGGCGGCCTTCTTTAGTCTGGTGCCATTCTCGGAGCGTGGCACGGCGGCGGCGGCGATTTCTGTCCCAGGAGCGGTGCGCTTTGCTCTGGCAGCCGCTGTCACCGTGGCAAGGTGCTTGGGGCGGTGGCGGTGGCTGGGGCGGAGGCCCGCAGCGACTCCCGGGCCGCCAGCAGGCCGATGGGAAGCCACAGCGTGATCCACTCGCGTCCGAGGTTCTGCACCAGGCTGCGGCTGTCGAAGAGCGAGGCGGTGAGGCCGAAGACCAGCAGCACGAGGAGCACCGGCCTGCTCTTCTGCTCGGCTCGCCCGGTCTGCCAGGCCTGCCAAGCCGCCAGCAGCAGGAGGGCGGCGAGGAGCAGGGTCGCCGGCAGGCCGCCATAGAACTGGTTGGCCAGCGGCAGGTTGTGCGGCGAGCGGCCGGGGCCGTGCTTGGTGGCGAACTCGATGTCGGCAAGGCTGCCGTAGCCGAGCCACGGCCGCTCGGCGATGGCCGTCAACGCCTGCTGCCAGATGGCGAAGTGGCCGCTCGGGGCGCGCTCGTAGAGCAGCTCGATGGACCGCATATCCGCGAGCAGGCCGACCGCCACGCCCGCCGCC
Source organism: Kiloniellaceae bacterium (assembly GCA_036570545.1). GTDB lineage: Bacteria > Pseudomonadota > Alphaproteobacteria > Kiloniellales > Kiloniellaceae > Pelagibius. The sequence continues at coordinate 1 of DATCXZ010000407.1, read as the reverse complement.
A
>DATCXZ010000406.1:0-3640 GCA_036570545.1 Kiloniellaceae bacterium | reverse complement strand
CGGCAAGGGCGAGGCCGAGGGTGCCGCCCGAGGCGAAGACGGCGCCGGCCGCGGCCAGGGCGCCGACGTACACCAGGCCGCCGATCAGGCCGCCCTGCGCATCGCCGCGCGCCGCCGTCGAAACATACTCCTTGCGGGGCGCGTCCTCGGCATCTTCGAGCTGGTGAACGCGCTCGTAGAGATGCCCGAGCTTCTGCTCGACCGCCCTGCCGCTGGCGAGCAGGCTGATCTCGGCCTGATCGAAGCTGCTGTTCAGCAGCTCGTCGATGGCCGCCTGCATCTGCTCGGCGGCGTCGAAGACGGCCACGGCCTCGGTGCGGGTGGAAGGGGCTCCGGCTCCGTCAGGCATTGGTCCTCCGTTTCGTCAGACAGACTCATGGTCTGACGATTCGACGCCTCAGCCGCCGATAAGTTCCCGCCACTGCTGCTCGGTGAGCGTGGTGACGCCCAGCTCCGCGGCCTTCTTCGCCTTCGAGCCGGCATCGGCGCCGGCCACCACGTAGTCGGTCTTGCTGGAGACCGAGCCGGCCACCTTGGCGCCCAGCGATTCGGCGCGGGCCTTGGCCTCGCTGCGGGTCATGGTCTCCAGCGTGCCGGTGAAGACGACGGTCTTGCCGGCAACCGGCGAGTCGGTCGTCGCCGGCGCTTCCACCGCCTCGATGGTGAGCTCCTTCTCGAGGTCGTCGAGGATTTTCAGGTTGTGTTCCTCGCCGAAGAAGAACACGAGGTCGTCGGCGACGCTCATGCCGATACCCTCGATGTTGCAGAGCTCTGCGTAGTGCTCGCCGACCTCGGAGGGCTTGCGCGCCTCGGGGGCCTTGTTGCGCTCCTGATAGGCCACGCGCATCGCCTCCCGCCAGCTTTCGAGGTCGCCGTAGCTGCGCGCCAGCAGCTTGGCGGTGGCCTGGCCGACCTGGCGGATGCCGAGGGCATAGATGAAGCGATCGAGGCCGATGGTGGCGCGGTCCTGGATCGCCTTCACCAGCTTCGCCGCCGACTGCGGACCCCAGCCCTCGCGCTCGGCGATCCCCGCTTCATGCGCGACGAGGCGGAAGATATCGCCGGGGGTGGCGATCAGGCCATCGTCGAGGAAGGCCTGGATGTGCTTACCGCCGAGCCCCTCGATGTCGAAGGCGTCGCGCGAGACGAAATGGCGCAGGCGCTCGTAGCTCTGCGCCTTGCAGATGAGGCCACCGGTGCAGCGGCGCACCACTTCGCCTTCTTCGCGCTCCGCCTTGCTGCCGCAGACCGGGCAGTGGTCCGGGAAGACATAGGGCTTGCTGTCCTTCGGCCGCTTCTCCTTTACGACCTCGACCACCTGGGGAATGACGTCGCCGGCGCGCTGAATGACGACGTGGTCGCCCTCGCGGATGTCCTTGCGCGCGATCTCGTCCTCGTTGTGCAAGGTGGCGCGCGCGACCACCACGCCGCCGACGGAGATCGGCTCCAGGTTGGCGACCGGCGTCAGCGCGCCGGTGCGCCCGACCTGGATGGTGATCTCCTTCAGGATGGTCTGCGCCTGCTCGGCCGCGAACTTGTGCGCGATGGCCCAGCGCGGCGCGCGGCTGACGAAGCCGAGGCGGCTTTGCAAGTCCAGGCGGTTGACCTTGTAGACCACACCGTCGATGTCGAACGGCAGCTCCGGCCGCTGCGCCATGATGTCGTTGTAGTAGGCGAGCAGCGCGTCGGGGCCGCGGCAGAGCCGTGCCGGCTCGTTGAGGGTGAAGCCCCAGCGCCGGAAGCTGTCGCGGACCTCCTGCATGGTGCCGCCGAGTAGCTTGGCGGCATCGCCGGAGAGCGCGCCCCAGGAGTAGGCGAAAAAATGCAGCGGCCGCGACGCGGTGATCTTGGGGTCGAGCTGGCGCAGCGAGCCGGCGGCGGCGTTGCGCGGATTGGCGAAGATCTTGTCGCCGGCTTCGGCCTGGCGCGCGTTCAGCGCCATGAAGGCGCGACGCGACATGTAGACTTCGCCGCGCACCTCCAGCAGATCGGGCCAGCCCTTGCCCTTCAACAGCTTCGGCAGGTCCGCGATGGTGCGCACGTTGGCGGTGATGTCTTCGCCGGTAGTGCCGTCGCCGCGCGTCGCGCCCTGCACCAGCTTGCCGTGCTCGTAGCGCAGCGCGCAGCTCAGGCCATCGATCTTCGGCTCGGCCATGATCTCCACCGCCTCCTCCTTCGCGAGGCCGAGAAAGCGGGCGATGCGAGCGAGGAACTCCTCGACGTCGGTGGTCTCGAAGGCGTTGGCGAGAGAGAGCATCGGCACCTTGTGCCGCACCTTGCCGAAGCCCGCCGCCGGCTCGGCGCCGACGCGCTGCGAGGGGCTGTCGGCGCGCATCAGCTCCGGAAAGGCCGCCTCGATCGCCTCGTTGCGCCGGCGCAGGGCGTCGTAGTCGGCGTCGCTGATCTCCGGCGCGTCCTGCTCATGGTAGAGCCGGTCGTGATGGGCGACGAGGGCAGCCAGGCGCTCCAGCTCGACCACTGCCTGCTCGGCGGTCAGCTTGTCGACCGGAGCCGTGGCAAAGGAGTCATCTGTCGAAGGTTTTTTCTTGGGCATTGGGGGTGATAGTTGCTGAGACGGACTGGGCTGCGTTCGATTCACACATATCGTGGATGTCGCAACGGCTACGTACACACCACTGTCGTCCCGGGGCTTGTCCCCGGGACCCAATGCCTTAGCCGTTCAAAGGATCGTAGAGGGTGTCGCACTCCGAATAGCCGCGCTCGATCAGCCGGCGTTTCCAGGCGCGTCTTATGATGTCGTTGGTGACGCCAATGAAGAGCGTTCCCTGCTGGCCGCTGGCAAGGATGTAAACGTCGTAGGCCATCGTCTAGGGCCAACGCCAAGGGGTCCCGGCAACAAGTGCCGGGACGACAGCAGTCAGTATGGCCGCTGTCATACCATCCTGCGAGATGTGTCGGCGCGATCACGAGGTCCACGAGTCCACCAATCGGGATGAGGCGCGATAGTATGTCACTTTACCATGGTCTGGCTCAGCCGGTGCCGATCAGGCGTTCGGCGGCAGCGCGCGCTTCTTCGGTGATCTCGGCGCCGGAGAGCATGCGGGCAATCTCCTCGCGGCGGTCACCGGGGCTCAGATGGCTGACCTGGGTGGCGACCCGCTGGCCGGTTGTGCGCTTCAGCACCTGCCAGTGGTGGGTGCCGCGGGCGGCGACCTGCGGGCTATGGGTGATGACCAGCACCTGGCGGTCGCGCGCGAGCCGCTCCAGGCGCTCGCCGACGGCGTGGGCGGTGGCGCCGCCGACGCCGCTGTCGACCTCGTCGAACACCAGGCTGCGCTCCGGGTTGACGCTGGCAAGCACCACCTTGATGGCGAGCAGGAAGCGCGCCAGCTCGCCGCCGGAGGCGATGCGGCCGAGCGGGCCGGGCGCGCTGCCCGGATTGGTCGCCACCTCGAAGGCGATGCGGTCGAGGCCGTTGGCCGACCAGGCGTCTTCGTCGAGGCGATCCAGCGTGGTGCGAAAGAGGGCGCGCTCCAGCTTCAGCGGCGGCAGCTCCGCCATCACCGCCCGGTCGAGTGCGGCGGCCGCTTTGCGCCGCTTCTTCGACAAGCTCTCCGCTGCGGCGAGATAGGCGCGGCGGGCGGCGGCGGCGGCCTCGGCGAGGCCTGTCAGCGCCGCC
>DATCXZ010000405.1:0-4016 GCA_036570545.1 Kiloniellaceae bacterium | reverse complement strand
CGGCTGGCGCGGCGGACGATGGCGGCGTCTGTCGGCGCGGCGTCAGGTCCTCCACGACGCGCGCCTTGGCAGGCTCCTTGGCGCTGTTTTTGCCGGTTTCTTCAGCAGCCTCTTTGGTAGGCTTTTTTGAGGACTCTTTGGCCGACGCCTCGACGCTGCCGATGACGTCGAGCACCACCTTGGTGCCGCTGCGCTCGACCTCGAGGCGGTTGCCGGGCGGGACCTCGAGGGTGACGCCTTCCTGCGTGGCGCTGAGGCTGGCGATCTGCGGCAGGCGTGCGAGGTTCACGGCCGAGAGATCGAACTCGGCGGGACGGTCGAACAGCAGGCGGGCGCGTCCCGGTGCTTCCTCCAGCAACTCGCCGACCGGGCTTTCCCAGTCGAACACCAGCCGGCTGAAGCCGTCGTGGCGGCCGCCGCGCACCTTCACCCGCGGCAGGCTTTCCGCCGGCACCGCCGCAGGCGGGGAAGCCGCTGCCGGCGCTGCCTTCTGCAGATCGATGACCACCTTGGTTCCGAGGCGGAAATGCTTCAGTCGAGAGCTGCCGGTCAGCGGCAGCATGAGGCTGCGGCCATCCTTGGCCACCTGCGGCGCGCCCGCATAGCCGTCGAGGCCGTTGCGCAGGACGGCGCCCTGGAAGGCGGCCGCCTCGCCGAAGGTGACGATCAGCCGGCCGTCGTCGATGCGCGCCTGGTAGTCGACGTCGCGGGTCCAGTCGAAGACGATGCGGCCGTAGCCCTCGTGCAGGCCCACGCGCACCGGCACCGCGACCGGCTCGGCCGCGCGCAGCGGGGCCGTGGCAACGGCGAGCAGCAGCAAGGCAAGGAGAATGCGCGCCATCAACGCCGCTTCGCGCTGTAGTCGTGGATCACGATGTCGACACGCCGCGCCTGCGCCATGCGCTCCCCGGCCGACAGGCTGGGGTCAATCGTGTCGTATTGGGCATGGCCATAGCCGCGCACCAGGATCTCGCCCTGATAGCCAAGCTTCGTGAGCAGGCCGGAGAGCGCCGCCGCGCGGGCCAGCGACAGTTCCCAGTTGGTTGGCCAGGCGCCCGCCTTCGGCTGCTGCGGATCGGCATGGCCGGCGACCTCGATGACGTTGCGCAGGCGGCGCAGCACGCCCGACAGCACGAAGACCGACTTCTCGCCGGCGGCGCCGAGTTCGGTAGAACCGGAGGCGAACAGCAGGTCGCCCGGAACCGCGATCACCAGACGACGGCTTTCACGGACGACGCGGACTTGTTGCAGCAGCGGGTCAGAGCGCATCTGCTGCTGCAGCACCGCAGCCAGATAGTCTAGGTCCAGCCCCGGGGCGCGCTCGACAGGCTTGGCCGCCTTCTCGCTCTGCGGCAGCGCAACCGTCACCTCCTGCAGGCGGTCGAGGCGGGGCGCCAGCGAGTTCACCAGACTCTGCCAGTTGGGCTTCTCGATCGTCGACATCGAGAACAGCAGCACGAAGAAGGTCAGCATCAGCGCGGTGAGGTCGGTGAAGGTGAGCAGCCACGCCTGGGCATCCGACTGGTTGCGGCCGCGGTAGACCAGCAGTGAGCCGTTCATGCGATGCCAGCCGGCACCGACCGGCATCGCTTGCGCTTGGCCTTCGAGGGCGTCCGGGATCATGGCTGGTTCTCCCCGCCGGGCGCCGGCGCGACGGCGACGGTGAAGTGGAGTCGGACCTTACCCGGAAAGCTCGGCAGCAACCCGGCGGAAAGACGCGCCGGCGCCACGCTCTGGCTCTCCAGCACCCGCACCAGGGCGGCAGCGCGCAGCAGCGCGCCACGGTTGTCGGCAAGGCCGCTGGCGGCGCCGGACAGGCCATAGAGGACGTCGACGCGGGCCTGCTGGTCCGCAAAGCGCGGGTCCGCCAGCACGCCGGCGACGAGGCTCAGAGTCTCGGCGCCCTCCGGGCTGACCGCGCTGCCCTCTGCATCGAAGAGATCGGTGACGGGAACGTCGATCTGCAGCACGCGCGCGCCCGAGGAAGCCGGCAACTCGACCAGCGGTAGATCGTTGCCGAACAGCCGCATCAGGTTGTCGACGATGTCCTCGCCGCCGTCAAAAAGGCCGACGCCGCCAGGATCGGCGGCCCCGCGGCGCCCCACGGGCAGCAGGCCCTGGAACGCATCGCGCACGCTATCGACCACGGCGCTGCTCCGCTCCTCCTGGAAGGTGGCCAGGGCGTTCAGCAGGATGAAGAAGGCCAGCAGCAGGATCTTCAGGCTGAGCAGCGCGACGATGTGGCTGTTGCTCTGCCGGTTCTTAGGTTGCGGTGCGGCGCCGGCCATCACCGCCTCACTTGAACAACGCGTCGATGTCGTCCTGGCTGATGGCGTTGTCGGGCAACTGCGGCCCGTTCAGGAGATGCTCGTCCGGGCGGGCGGGCGCACCGCTCGGCGTCGTGGCCCTCTTCTGCGGCGACCGGGGCGCGCCATCGCGCTTGATATCGTCACCGAAGGCGTTCAGCAGGGCATCCACCTTGGTCTCGATCTTCTGCAGCGCGGTCACCACCTTGGTGATGCGCTGACCGGTGATGTCCTGGAAGCCGCAGGCCTCGAAGATCGAGGTGACCGCCGCGGAGACCTGCGCCCCCACCTCGGTGTCCATCTGCTCGGTGAGTGCCTCGATGCCCTCGACCGCCTCGAAGATGGTGTGGGTCGCCTGCTCGGTCGAGCCGACGATTGCCGTCAGCTCGTCAGTCGCCGCCGGCAGGTGCTCCGAATTGATGTCGTCCGGCCGCAGCTCGGCGATCTCGGCGCGCGCAACGTTGATGTAGCGCGCCAGCGCCTCGATGTCGGCATAGACCTTGAGGCCGACCGCCGTCATGTCGCCCTCGATGCTGTCGATGACGGCCTCGACGACACCGACCAGGCTCTCCGGATCGATCGACCCGTTGGCCTTTTGCAACTCGTCAAGCTGCGCTGCGATCCGCTGTTTGACTGCCGCGACAGCCATGACCCGCCTCCTTGCCCCTCTCTACGGGAGTATCGTGCCGAGGGCTCAGAAGTTGCCGAGAACGGCCGCCAACTTCGTCTTCAAGGTCGCCGCGTTGAACGGCTTCACGATGTAGTTGCTGACGCCGGCTTGCTTCGCCGCGATCACGTTCTCAGTCTTGCTCTCGGCGGTGATCATGATGAAGGGCAGGCTCTTCAGCTTGGTGTCGGCACGAACCTCGGTGAGGAGCTGCATGCCGCTCATCGGCTCCATGTTCCAGTCGGAAATGACCAGCGAGTATTCCTTGTCGCGCAGCTTCTGCAGCGCCGCGCTGCCGTCTGTGGCCTCGTCGACGTTGTTGAAGCCGAGCTGCTTCAGCAGGTTCCTGATGATCCGCAACATGGTCTTGTAATCGTCCACGATAAGGATCGGCATGCTCATGTCGACTGACGACATCTCTCTCACTCCCGTATGGCTGATCGGGCCCGTCGGCGGTTCGGGCCAAGTTCACCGAAAAGCTAGCCAGTCGGCGTTAACACTCGGTAAAAAGCTCAAGAAATCCGTAACTTTAGCCCTAGTTGCGCGGTAGCGGCAGCGCCCGCCGCTGGGCCAGTTCGAGGGTCACCGTCTTGGCACGCTCCGGGTTCATCTCGGCCAGGATCGGCGCGGTCTTGCGCTCCTTCATGCGCTCGACGACCTCAAGCAGCACTTCCATGTCGAGCTCTTCGAAGATGCGCGCGGCATCCTTGGGCTTCATGCTCTCGTAGATCTTCACGAGGCTCTGCATCTGCGCCTCGCTCTGCTCGTCGTGCGTCACCAGCAGCGCCTCGATGGAGCTCTGCAGGCTCTCGAGCTCGCCGATCTTCTGGTCGATGCGCTGCTCGGCCGCCTTGAGCAGGACCTCCCGCTCGTCGATCTCGCGGGCGCGCTGCTCGATCTCCTCGCGGCGCTGCGCGAGCGACTGCAGGAGGGCGATCTCCTCGTCGGTCATCTTGAAGATGTCGGTGGGCAGATTGGTGATCTGGCTCGGCGGCGTCGGCTCCGCGGCCGCAGACGCCGCGGTCGCGGACGCCGTGGCAGCA
>DATCXZ010000404.1:0-5711 GCA_036570545.1 Kiloniellaceae bacterium | reverse complement strand
CTCGCGGCCTGGGCCGACCGGCGCCCGCGCGCGCTCTCCGGCGGCATGCAGCAGCGTGTCGGGCTGGCCCGCGCGCTCGCCGTCGATGCCGAGATCCTGCTGATGGACGAGCCCTTCTCGGCGCTCGATCCGCTGATCCGGCGCGACATGCAGGCCGAGCTGGTCCAGCTCCAGCGCGAGCTGAAGAAGACCATCATCTTCATCACCCACGATCTCAACGAAGCCCTCATCCTCGGCGACCACATCGCCATCATGAAGGCGGGGCGCTTCGTGCAGGTCGGCACCGCGCAGCAGATCGTCGGCAGTCCCGCCGACGACTACGTCGCGGCCTTCACCCAGGACATCGACCGCGCCCGCGTGTTCACCGGCCACAGCGTGGTGGCGGAGGCGCATGCGCTCGATCTTGCGACCGACACGCCGGCCAGCGCTATGGAGCGCATGGCGCGGCTCGAGCGCGACGCGCTGCACGTGCTGGACAGCGGCCGGCTCGTCGGCATGGTCACCTACCGCGGCCTTGCCGAGCGCGGCGCAGGCAACGGCGGCGGTCTCGCCGAGGCCCTGATCCGCGAGGTGCCGGCGGCGCCGCTCGACGCGCACCTCTACCGCCTCTACGGCCTCTGCGCAGACGGCCTGCCGGTGGCGCTGCTGGACGACGACGGCCGTCTTGCGGGCATCGCCGAACCGCAGGCGGTCTTCGCGCAGATCGCCGTGGACGCGGCGGCGGCACCGGACGATCGGGCCATCCCGCCAGCCCCTTAAGCCAGAGAAGGAGGCCTTGCCGTGTGGCAGCCATCCGACAGTTTCAACCTCCCGCTCGGGGACTGGGTGGACGCCGCCGTGAAGGGCTGGCTGGTGCCCAATTTTCGCGACGCCTTCCGGGCGATCCAGTGGCCGGTGCGCCAGGTCCTCGAGGGACTCGACCTGCTGCTCAACAGCATCCCCATGACGCTCTTCACCGTGGCGCTGGTGCTGGTGGCGTGGCGCGTCGCCGGCCGCGGCGTCGCGATCTTCACACTCGTCTCGCTGGTGGTGCTGGACCTGATCCATGTCTGGCCCGAGACCATGACGACCCTGGCGATGGTCCTCACCGCGGTCGTGTTCTGCGCCCTGGCCGGCATCCCGGTCGGCATCCTGGCCGCGCGCAGCAACGGCTTTGCCGCCGCGCTGCGGCCGGTTCTCGACATCATGCAGACCATCCCGCCCTTCGTGTACCTCGTGCCGATCGTCATGCTGTTCGGCGTCGGCATGGTGCCGGGCATCGTCGCCACCATCATCTTCGCGCTGCCGCCGGTCATCCGCCTCACCAACCTCGGCATCCGCGGCGTGCCGGGCGAGCTGGTGGAGGCCGCTTACGCCTTCGGCTCGACGCCACGCCAGGTGCTGTGGGAGGTGCAGATCCCGCTCGCGCTGCGCACCATCATGGCGGGCCTCAACCAGACCCTCATGCTGTCGCTGTCGATGGTGGTGATCGCCGCGCTGATCGGCGCCGGCGGTCTCGGTCTCACGGTCTACACCGGCCTCGGCCGGCTCGACGTCGGCACGGCGGGCGAGGGCGGCCTCGGCATCGTGCTCATCGCCATCATCCTCGACCGCATCACCCAGGCGCTCGGCGAGCAGCGGACGGCGCGGGCGTCGCTGCTCGAGACCTTCCGCTCGCTGTTCCGGTCCCGCATGCCGGCGCCGGAGCCGGCGGCGGGGCCGGCCCCGCGGGCTTAGTGCAACTCATCCTTCTCGCCGGGAGAACATCTCGGCGAGACAATCCCTTGCGAAAGGAGACTTTCATGAATGCGACTCCCTTGATGCCAAGACTTGCGACGGCAGCCGCGGTGGCAGTGCTTTGCGCTGTGCCGCTGGCGGCCCAGGCGCAGCAGGACATGCCCGGCGAGGGCACCACGGTCCACATGGCGCGCGCCACCTGGGACACCGGCTGGTGGCCGGCCGAGATCTACAAGCAACTCCTCGAGAAGCTCGGCTACGAGGTCGGCGAGGTCACCACGCTGGACAACCCGCCGTTCTACCAGGCCGTCGCCCAGGGCGACGTCGACTTCTGGGTCAACGGCTGGTTCCCGCTGCACAACACCTACGAGGACACCTTCTCGCAAGGCGCCGAGAAGGTCGGCTACCTCGCCAAGGGCGGCGCTCTGCAGGGCTACCTGATCGACAAGAAGACCGCCGAGGCGCACGACATCAACTACGTCGAGGACATGACGAAGGACGACATCCAGAAGCTCTTCGACTCCAACGGCGACGGCAAGGCGGACCTGGTCGCCTGTCCGCCGGGCTGGGGCTGCGAGGAGATGATCGCCTACCACTTCGAGGCCTACGACTGGGATGACGACTTCAATGCCATCAAGGCCGGCTACTCCGCCTCGATGGCCGACGCCGTCGGCCGCTATCGCAACGGCGAGCCGATCTTCTTCTACACCTGGACGCCGAACTGGACGGTCGGCGAGTTGAAGCCGGGTGAGGACGTCGTCTGGCTGCAGATGAAGGAGACCCGGCTGCCCGAGGATCAGCGCGACCTGGCCGATGCCACCGTGGTCGAGAACCTCACCGGCTGCCGCGGCGAGCAGCCGTGCAATCTCGGCTGGCCGGCCAACGACATCCGCCCTGTGGCCAACTCGGCGTTCCTCGACGAGAACCCGGCGGTGCGCGCGCTGCTGGAGAACGTGCACATCCCGATCGGGGACATCTTCTCGCAGAACGCCCAGATGAACCAAGGTGCCGACAGCCCCGAGGACCTGAAGCAGCAGGCGGCCGACTGGATCGAGCAGCACCAGTCGGAGGTCGACGGCTGGCTGAGCACAGCGCGTGAGGCGGCAGGCTCTTAATAGCCCTCGCCATCTCGATGACGAAGAAGCCCGGCCGCGGAAGCGGCCGGGCTTTGCTTTTGGTGGGCTGCTGCCCCCGCTAGAGCAGATCAGGGTCGGATGGAATCGCCGGAGGCGATCCACCGACCCTGTGAATCTGCTCTACCCTTTTGAAGTAGATCGGATTCACGTAGTCAGACGGAACCGCGGCGCGGTTCCATCTGACCACGATCCGATCTAGGCCACCGACTCTGCTGTCAGGAAGGGCTCGCCCTTGCCACATCCAAGGCTGTCGTCCCGGGAACAAGTCCCGGGACGACAGTGGTGTGTATTCCCTATAGCCGTTGCGCACCGTACCGAGAGATGTGTAACTCTGATGGGGCTTGACCCGAGCCGCGCGCCCTCAGCGCTTGTCGAGCGGCAGGTAGTCGCGCTGGGTGTAGCCGTGATAGAGCTGGCGCGGCCGGCTGATGCGCTGCTTGGGATCCTCGATCATCTCGCGCCACTGGGCGACCCAGCCGACGGTGCGCGCGACGGCGAAGAGCACGGTGAACATCGAGGTCGGGATGCCCATCGCCTTCAGGATGATGCCGGAATAGAAGTCGACGTTGGGGAACAGCTTCTTCTCGACGAAATAGTCGTCCTCCAGCGCGATCCTCTCCAACTCCATGGCGATGTCGAGCAGCGGGTCGTCCTCGATGCCGAGCTCGCCGAGCACCTCGTGGCAGGACTTCTGCATCACCTTGGCGCGCGGGTCGTAGTTTTTGTAGACCCGGTGCCCGAAGCCCATGAGGCGGAAGGGATCGTCCTTGTCCTTGGCGCGCTCGATAAACTCGGGGATGCGGTCCTTGGAGCCGATCTCGGTCAGCATCTGCAGCACCGCCTCGTTGGCGCCGCCGTGCGCCGGGCCCCACAGCGAGGCGATGCCGGCGGCGATGCAGGCGAAGGGATTGGCGTTGCTGGAACCGGCGATGCGCACCGTCGAGGTCGAGGCGTTCTGCTCGTGGTCGGCGTGCAGGATGAAGATGCGGTCCATGGCGCGCGCCAGCACCGGGCTGATCTTGTACTCCTCGCAGGGCACCGAGAACATCATGTGCAGGAAGTTCTCGGCGTAGCCCAGGTTGTTGCGCGGATAGACGAAGGGCTGGCCGACCGAATACTTGTAGGTCATGGCGGCGATGGTCGGCATCTTGGCGATCAGGCGGTGCGAGGCCACCATGCGCTGGTGCGGATCGTTGATGTCGGTCGAGTCGTGGTAAAAGGCCGACATCGCGCCCACCATGCCGACCATGACCGCCATGGGGTGCGAATCGCGCCGGAACCCACGGAAGAAATAGTTCATCTGCTCATGCAGCATGGTGTGGTAAGTAATTGATTTTTCGAACGTCGTCTTTTCCTTGGCGTTTGGCAGCTCGCCATACAGCAGCAGGTAGCAGACGTCCATGAAGTCGCTGTGCTCGGCGAGATCCTCGATGAGGTAGCCGCGATGCATCAGCACGCCTTCCTCGCCGTCGATGTAGGTGATGTCGGAATCGCAGCTCGCCGTCGAGGTGAACCCCGGATCGTAGGTGAAGCAGCCGGTCTCGGCGTAGAGCCGGCTCACGTCGATGGCGCGCGGGCCGGTGCTGCCGGAAAGGATGGGCAGCTCCAGGCTCTTGCCCGTCGTGTTGTCCGTCAGGGTGACGGTTTCCTGGTTGGATCTCCGCTTGGCGTCGTTCATGTTCCCATCCCTCGGCTCTGAAAGGCTCGCAAACTGCGTCCCCTGTTGGGGCGCGAGCATAGTGTTTCGGCTCAAATCAATCAATTGCCGCGGCGCAACATAATGCCGACAGGCGGTTCAACCGGCCGCCCTCAGGGGGCAGGGGCGGCCTGCTCGGCGATGCGCGCCAGCGATTCCGCCCGCCCCAGCACGACCATCACCTCGAAGATGCCGGGCGAGGTGTTGGAGCCGGTGAGGGCTGCGCGCAGAGGTTGCGCAACTTCGCCCAGCTTGCAGGCTTCGGCCTCGGCGAAGGCCCGCACCGCCGCCTCCAGCTCGCCCTCGCTCCAGCCGGTCGCGGCCTCCAGGCGGGCGTGCAGGCGGCCCAGCCGCTCGCGGGCGGCAGGCGCCAGGATCTGCGCCGCCTTGGGGTTCAGGGGCAGGGGCCGTTCGATGACATAAAATGCCGCGTTTTCCGCCAGTTCCACCAGCGTCTTGGCACGCGCCTTGAGGCCGTCCATGCCGGCGGCGAGGCGGCTGCGCGCCTGCTCCGTGAGCGGACCTCCGAGCTGCTTCTCCAGCCGGGGGGCGATCTCGTCCACCAGGCGCGGCGCCGCCGCCTCGCGCAGGTAGTGGCCGTTGAGGTTCTCCAGCTTCACGAAGTCGAAGCGCGCCGCCGACTTGCCGACCGCGTCGAGGTCGAACCATTCGATGGCCTGCTCGGTGGAGATGATCTCGTCGTCGCCATGGCCCCAGCCGAGGCGCAGCAGATAGTTGCGCAGCGCCTCCGGCAGGTAGCCCAGGTCGCGGTAGGCGTCGACGCCGAGGGCGCCGTGGCGCTTCGACAGCTTGGCCCCGTCGGGCCCGTGGATCAGCGGAATGTGGGCGAAGGCCGGCGCTTCCCAGTCCAGCGCCTGGTAGAGCTGGTGCTGGCGAAAGGCGTTGGTCAGGTGGTCGTCGCCGCGGATCACGTGGGTCACGTCCATGTCGTGGTCGTCGACCACCACCGACAGCATGTAGGTCGGGGTGCCGTCGGCGCGCAGCAGCACCATGTCGTCGAGCTGGTCGTTGCGCACGGTGACCGCGCCCTGAACCAGGTCCTCGATGGTCGTCTCGCCGTCCTGCGGCATCCTGAGGCGCACGACCGGATCGACGCCGGCGGGCGCCTCGGCCGGGTCGCGGTCGCGCCAGCGCCCATCGTA
>DATCXZ010000403.1:0-2448 GCA_036570545.1 Kiloniellaceae bacterium | reverse complement strand
AGCGTTCCCTCCGGCGCCAGCACGGCGGCGGCGCCCTTGTCGATGGCCTGCGGGATGAAGGCGCGGCCGTCGGCGCGCGTGCCAGGCAGCGCGGCGAAGAGGTAGCCCGCGGCTACCCTGCGGCTGTCCGCCGTCAGGCCGCTGATCTCCACCTCCGAAAAAGCCGCGCCCGGCTGCATGCTCCCGCTTTCTCCTTCCAACAGGTCAGTTAGACGCAAGTTGGCGCCCTTCCGCTCGCATCTCGATGTCGGCGATCATCTCTTGGATCATTGCCGCGTCGTCCTCGCGCGGCTGGATGCCGAGCAGGGGCGCGATGCGCTCGATCACGCGGCCCGCCAACGGCGCTGCAACCCAGCCGCCGGTGGCATAGCCGTAGGTTTCCTTGGTCGGCTTCGGCTCGTCGACCATGGCGAAGACCACGTAGCGAGGGTCGTCCATCGGAAAGGCGCCGACGAAGGAGGCGATGCGGGCATTGCGCGCGTAGCCGCGGCCCATCGCCTTGTCCGCCGTGCCGGTCTTGCCGCCCACCAGGTAACCCTTGGCGTTGGCCTTGCTGCCGGTGCCCTTGACGACGCCGAGACGCATGAGGTCGCGCATCTGCTCGGAGGTGCGCGCGGAAATCACCTGCTCGCCGTGCGGCGGGTTGGCCGGGTCCTGCAGCAGCAGGGTGGGGCGCACCGCGCTGCCACCGTTCACGATGGCGGCCACCGCTGCCGTGAGTTGCAGCGGCGACACCGCGAGACCGTGGCCGTAGGAGATCGTCATGGTGTTGATCTCGCGCCACGGCGAGGGCACCAGCGGAGCGCCGACCTCGCTCAGCTCGACCGCGGCCGGCTGCAGCAGGCCGAGCTGCCCGAGGAAATCCTGCTGCACCGGCGTGCCCGCGTCCATGACCATGTGCACGGTGCCGATGTTGCTGGAGTACATGAAGATTTCCGGCACCGACAGCCACCGGTTCATAGGATGGAAGTCGCGGATGGTGTAGCGCGCCACGTGGATTGGCTCGCTTACGTCGTAGCCGTCGCTGAGGCTGACCACGCCGCGGTCGAGCGCCATCGCGGTGGTGAAGATCTTGAACACCGAGCCCATCTCGTAGATGCCGAGGCTGGCGCGGTTGAAGCGCGCCTCGTCAGCGGCTGCGGCCGGGCGCTCGGGATCGAAGGTCGGCAGCGACACCATTGCCAGGAGCTCGCCAGTGCGCGCGTCCATCACGACGCCAGCGGCGCCGATGGCACTGAACTCCTGCATCGCGCCGGCCAGCTCGCTGGCCAACAGGTGTTGCACGCGCAGATCGATGCTGAGGCTGAGCGGCTGCGCAGAGCCGCGGAGCACATCGTCGAACGACTGCTCGATGCCGGCGAGGCCCTCGTTGTCGACACCGGTGAAGCCGACCACGTGCGGCGTCAGCGCACCGTGCGGATAAAAGCGCTGCTGTTCGCCCTGGAAGTAGAGGCCCGGAATGCCGAGGGCATTCACAGCGTATTCCTGGCGCGGCGTCAGGTTGCGCTGCAGCCACACGAAGCTGCGCTCGCTCGCGAGCTTGGCGCGCAGCTCGGCAGGGCTGAGGCCCGGCAGCACCTCGGCCAGGCGTTCGGCGGCGGTCTCCGGATCGCGCACGTGCTGCGGATTGGCGTAGAGCGAGGCCGTCGGCATGGTGGTGGCGAGCACCACCCCATTGCGGTCGACGATGTTGGCGCGGCCCGTCTCCAGCGCGTCGGAGGCGAGGCTGCGCGCGAGCGACGGCTCGTGCTCGGTCGACATCAGGCCAAGGTCGACCAAACGCCCGCCGATCAGCGCAAAGGCGAGGGTGAAGCTCATGGCGGCGACCAGCAGGCGCGTGCGTCCGGTCTCCAGCACCTGCTTGCGGCTGCCTTCCAGGCGGATCGCCGGCCGGCCTCCCATGAGGTCACGGTGGGGCAGGTCGAGCGGCAGCCTTCCGGCTGCGGCGGGGAGCACCGGGGGCAGTGGCTGGCGCAGCGGCTTGCTGATGAAGCGGCGGATCATGGGCGCAGCGCTCCTGCAGCGGGAAGGGTCACCAGCGTTGCCGGCGGGCGCGGCGTCGGGTCCTCGGCGTCTGGTGCCTCGCCGGGCGCCTGCTCGGGCGCGCCGGGCATCGGCAGGTCATCGAAGCCGATGATGCGCTCGGCCGGGATCGGTGCGAGGTCGAGGTGGCGCTCGGCCAGGGCGCCGATGCGCGCGGGGCTGTTCAGGTAGCTCCACTCGGCCTCCAGCACATGCACGGCCTCCTGGTCTTCGAGGATGGTGCGCCGGGTATCGGCGACCTGCTCTTCCAGCACGCGCACCTCCTGCTTGATCTGGAACAGGATGAGGGCGGTGACCGAGCCGGCGACCAGCCAGCAGAGGATGACGAAGCGCCTCATGCGACCGGCCCCCCAATCGGGCCTCGGGCCGGGGCGGCGGTGCGCTCGGCGGCGCGGAGCTGGGCCG
>DATCXZ010000402.1:0-5915 GCA_036570545.1 Kiloniellaceae bacterium | reverse complement strand
GCCGAGGCGGAGGCCTGCCAAGCCGCGCGCCTGGCGAGCGCCGTCGAGGCGCTGACGCCGCAGGTCGCCCAGCTCGCCCAGGACGCCGCTGCCAACGCCGATGCGCGCCGGCGCGACAGCCTGGAAGCGGCCTTGACGGTGGTTCGCAAGCTGTTTCCTCAGCTCGCCCGCTCCCACGGGCTGGACGAGCTTCACGCCGTCGTCGAGCAGTGCCTGGAGCGCCTGCGCGACGAGCCCCGGGTGGTCATCCGCTGCGCCGACGCCGATCTCGATGCCCTGCAGACGCGCGCCGAGCAGGCCGCTGCCCGCAGCGGCTTCGAGGGCAAGCTGGTCTTCCTCGCGGACGAGCGCCTGAAAACCGGCGATCTCCGCGTCGAATGGGCCGATGGCGGCGCCGAGCGCAACCAGAAGGCGCTGTGGCAGGAGATCGATGCCGTGATCGCCCGCGTGCTCGCCCCAACCGCCGGCGACGGCAAGCAGACACCGCAATCGGCGGCGCCCCAGGGTGCCGCCTCCCCCACGCCGCGGCCGGACAGGCCGGCCGCGGTCCAGCCGCTTCGGCGGGCACAGAGCGCCTAGCCGCGCAATCAGGAGGTCTTGATGGCCCAGGACGATAGCTTGGATCTCGCGGAACTCGACGTCGGCACTGCCGGCATAGAGCTGCAGGATGAGAACGAAGGCAGCCTCCCGGAGGCTACCAAGCCGCCGACCAACGCCAAGGAGCTGGAGGCGGTCTACGACATCCCCGTCCAGGTCTCGGCCGTGCTCGGCAAGGCCAACATGCAGGTGAGCCAGCTCCTGAAGCTCGGGCGCGGCGCCATCGTCGAACTCGACCGCAAGGTCGGCGAGGCGATCGACATCTACGTGAACAACCGGCTGGTCGCCCGCGGCGAGGTGGTCGTGGTGGAAGAGCACCTCGGCGTCACCATGACCGAGATCATCAAAGTCGACCGCAGCAGCAACTGACGCGGCAATAGAGGCGACCGGCAGGCACCGGCATCATGGCAGACATCCAGGCACAAAGCACCGGCGGACAGCTCGCCGTGGAGATCCAGGCTCCACGGATCGGCACCACCGTGGACTTCGCCACGCTGCTCGGCGTCGGCGGTGCCTTCGTCATGATCGCGGGCGCCATGATGCTGAGCGGCCAGGCAGCCGCTTTCCTCGACGTGCCGTCCATCCTCATCGTCGTCGGCGGCACCTTCCTGGTCACCACGATCTCGTTCAGCCTGAGCGAAATCGCCGCCGCCCAGGGTCTCATGCTGCGCGCCGCCGTCTATCACGCCGAGCAGCCGCAGAATGCCGTCTGGCAGGCGCTCTACCTGGCCGATCTGGCGCGCAAGCGCGGCCGACTGGCGCTGCAGAACGTGACCGAAGAGCTGCGCGATGCGCCCTTCCTCCACCGCGCCATCAGCATGGTGGTCGACGGCCTGCCGGCGGACGAGGTCGAGCGCATGCTGAGCCGCGATGCCGAGGCGGCCTTCGAGCGCCACCAGCGCTCGGCCGGCATCCTGCGCCGCGCCGGCGAAGTCGCGCCCGCGATGGGCCTCATCGGCACCCTCATCGGCCTGGTGCAGATGCTGGGCAGCCTCGACGACCCCTCCTCCATCGGCCCGGCCATGGCGGTGGCGCTGCTCACCACTTTCTACGGCGCGGTGCTCGCCAACATGGTGTTCAACCCGCTGGCCGGCAAGCTCGAGCGCAACGCCCACATCGAAGCGATGGTGTGCCAGATCTACACCATCGGTGCCGCCTCGATCAGTCGGCAGGAGAACCCGCGCCGCCTCGAGATGATGCTGAACACCATTCTGCCGCCCGATAGTCGGGTGGCGTTCTTCGACTAGCAGAAACGTACCGGACTTAACCTTAGGGACTTGGAGAGAAGGCATGCGGCTTCTCATTGTTGGGACACTAGACGGACACATCGTCACGGCGGGCAAGCTGGCGCTGGAAAGTGGCGCCAAAGTCGCCCACGTCGACGACATCGCGTCTGCGCTGACCGCGCTGCGCTCCGGCCAGGGCGCAGACATGGTGATGGTCGAGGTGAACCTCGACATCGCCACCTTCTGCAAGAGCCTGAAGTCCGAGCGCATCTCCGTGCCGGTCATCGCCTGCGGCATCGGGCCGGAACCTTCCGCCGCCGCCAACGCGATCCGCGCCGGCGCGCAGGAGTATGTGCCGCTGCCGCCGGACGCCGAGCTGATCGCCGCCGTGCTGGCCGCGGTCTCGGAGGAGACCAGCACCGTGGTCTTCCGCGACCCGGTCATGGCGCCGGTGTTGCGCCTTGCCGAGCAGGTGGCCGCCTCCGACGCCAGCGTCCTGATTACCGGTGAATCCGGCACCGGTAAGGAGGTCATGGCGCGCTTCCTGCACACCAAGTCCAAGCGCGCGCAGCAGAGCTTCATCTCCGTAAACTGCGCGGCGATCCCCGAGAGCCTGCTGGAGTCCGAGCTGTTCGGCCACGAAAAGGGCGCCTTCACCGGAGCGGTGACGCGCCGCATCGGCAAGTTCGAGGAGGCCAACGGCGGCACCCTGCTGCTCGACGAAATCTCCGAAATGCATCCGCGCCTGCAGGCCAAGCTGCTGCGCGCCATCCAGGAGCGCGAGATCGACCGTGTCGGCGGCGGCCAGCCGATCAAGGTGAACATCCGCCTGCTGGCCACCTCCAACCGCGATCTCGAGGCTTCGGTCGCCAACGGTAGCTTCCGGGAGGATCTCTATTTCCGCCTCAACGTGGTGAACATCCAGCTTCCGCCATTGCGTCAGCGCCCGCAGGATATTCCGACCCTGGCGCAGCACTTCGCCGCGAAGTATTCCGAGGCCAACGGGCTGCCGAGGCTGGACGTCACGCCGCAGGCGCTCGAGCTGCTGATGGCGCACGGCTGGCGCGGCAACGTGCGCGAGCTGGAGAACACCATGCACCGCGCGGTGCTGCTGGCTCAGGACGGCCGCATCGGACCGGAAGCGATCATGCTGACGGGCCAGGCCCTGAACCCTGCCCCGCAGGCCGCCCCGGCGCCCGGCGCCACCGCAGCAGCAGCCGCCAGCGCCGGCGTGGCCAAGCGCCTGGTCGGGCGCACCGTCGCCGACGTCGAGAAGGACCTCATCCTCGACACCCTGGAGCACTGCCTAGGCAACCGCACGCACGCCGCGAACATCCTCGGCATCTCGATCCGCACGCTGCGCAACAAGCTGAAGCAGTACAACGAGGAAGGTGTGCCGGTGCCGCTGCCGGGCGAGGCCGAGCGGGCCCCCGCCTGAGCCCGCTTAGGCGGTAGAGGGAGCCAGCCCGAAGATGGCTGAAGCCAACTTGCAAGGCAGCGCCGGCGACCGCTTCGCCGGCATCGTGACCGCGCTCAAGCGCGGCGACATCGCGCTCGCGCTGGGCGTGACGGCGATCCTCGTCGTCCTCATCCTGCCGCTGCCGGCCTGGTTGCTCGACCTCTTGCTGGCCATGTCTATGACCCTGTCGGTCCTCATCCTGATGACCGTGGTCTTCATCACCAAGCCGCTGGACTTCAACTCCTTCCCGACGATCCTGCTGATCTCGACGATGCTGCGCCTGGCGCTGAATCTCGCCTCCACGCGGCTGATCCTGGCCGAGGGCCACAACGGCACCGACGCCGCCGGCCAGGTGATCGAGGCCTTCGGCAGCTTCGTGATGGGCGGCAACTTCGTCATCGGCGTCATCATCTTCGGCATCCTGGTGATCGTGAACTTCGTGGTCATCACCAAGGGCTCCGGGCGCATCGCCGAGGTGTCGGCGCGCTTCAGCCTGGACGCCATGCCCGGCAAGCAGATGGCGATCGACGCCGATCTTTCCGCCGGCCTCATCGATGAGGCCGAGGCGCGCCGCCGGCGCAAGGAGCTGGAGGACGAGAGCAACTTCTTCGGCTCGATGGACGGCGCCGCCAAGTTCGTGCGCGGCGACGCCATCGCCGGGCTGATGATCACCTTCATCAACGTGATCGGCGGCATCATCATCGGCGTCGCGCAGCAGGACCTGAGCTTCGGCGAGGCCGCCGAGACCTACACCATCCTGACCGTCGGCGACGGCCTGGTTACCCAAATCCCCGCCCTCATCGTCTCCACCGGCGCCGGCCTGCTGGTCTCCAAGTCGACCGCCACCGGCTCGATGGACAAGGCGCTGATCGGCCAGCTCGGCGGCTATCCCCGCGCGCTCGGGCTGTCGTCCTTCCTCATGCTGTCGCTGGCGCTGCTGCCGGGCATTCCGGCGGTGCCGTTCCTGGCGCTCGCCGGCCTTGCCGGCGCTGGCGCCTGGTTCGCCAGCAGGAAGAAGACCGACGCCGCCGCCGCGGAAGCCGAGGCGGCCGCCGCCAAGTCGGCGGTGCCGGTGGCCGAGGAGCCGATCGCGAACGCGCTGCAGATCGACCAGGTGCGCCTCGAGCTCGGCTATGGCCTGCTGCCGATGATCAACGGCTCCGGCGGCCAGCGCCTGACCGACCAGATCAAGTCGCTGCGCCGGCAGCTCGCGCAGGAGATCGGCTTCGTCATGCCTTCGGTGCGCATCCAGGACAACCTGCAGCTTCCCGCCAACACCTACGTGATCCGGGTGAAGGAGATCGAGGCCGGCCGCGGCGAGCTGCGCCCCAGCATGCTGCTGGTGATGGACCCGCGCGGCGAAAAGATCCCGCTGCCCGGCGAGGACACCGTCGAGCCGACCTTCGGCCTGCCCGCCATGTGGTGCGACGAAGCCAGCCGCGAGGAGGCTCTCTTCCGCGGCTACACCGTGGTCGATCCGCCGACGGTGGTGACCACCCACCTGACGGAGCTGATCAAGGACAACATGGCCGAGCTGCTGTCCTATGCGGAAACGCAAAAGCTGCTCGACGAGCAGGACAGCGAGCAGCAAAAGCTGATCGCCGACCTCATCCCCACCCAGATCACCGTTGGCGGACTGCAGCGTGTGCTGCAGAACCTGCTGGCCGAGCGCGTCTCGGTGCGCGACCTGCCGACCATCCTGGAAGGCGTCTCCGAAGCCTGCGGCTATACCCGCAACGTGACCGCCATCACCGAGCACGTGCGCGCCCGCCTCGCCCGCCAGATCTCCAACGATCAGGCGAACCAGGAGGGCTTCATTCCGATGATCACCCTTTCGGCGCAGTGGGAGCAGGCCTTCGCCGAGGCCATCGTCGGCGACGGCGAGGACCGCCAGCTCTCGATGGCGCCATCCCGCCTGCAGGAGTTCATCGGCGCGGTGCGGCAAACCTTCGAGCGCCACGCCATGATGGGCGAGAGCCCGGTGCTGCTGACCTCGCCGCCGGTGCGACCCTTCGTGCGCTCGATCGTCGAGCGCTTCCGACCCTCGACGGTGGTGCTGTCGCAGAATGAGATCCACGCCAAGGCGCGGATCAAGACGCTGGGCCAGATCTGATGCTGCTGCGCACCTTCACCGCCAGGACCGCCGCCGAGGCGATGGCGCAGGTCCGCCGCGCGCTGGGCGACGAGGCGATCATCCTGTCGACGCAGGATGACGATGACGGCGGCGTGCGCATCACCGCCGCGCTGGAGCCCACGGAAACGGCGTCGGCGCCGCACAGCGCCACCGCGCCGGCCACCGAGCTGGAGGCCGCCGACCGCGTCGCCGACGTGCTCGATCATCACCGGGTCCCGCGCGGCCTTGCCGACCGCATCCTCAACCTCGCCGCCGGCCATGCCGCCGGAGATTGGACCATGGCCTTCGCCGCGGCGCTCGACCATACGCTGAGCTTCAAGGCGCTGGGCGACCTGGGCCCCGAGCGGCCGGTGATGCTGATCGGCCCCTCCGGCGCCGGCAAGACCGTGACCGCCGCCAAGCTCTGCGCCTGCGCGCGCCTCGCCGAGGCCCGCAGCCTGCTGATCACCATGGATGCCGGCAAGGCCGGCGGCCGCGCCCAGGCGGAGACCTTCGCCCG
>DATCXZ010000401.1:0-3964 GCA_036570545.1 Kiloniellaceae bacterium | reverse complement strand
GCCGCCGGCTCGGTCAGCGCCACCAGCATGGACGCGATCAATGGGGGCCAGCTGTACGGTGCACTCGACAGCACCGCCCAGATGCTGGGCGGCGGTGCGGCGGTGACGGCTTTCGGCACGATCTCGGCGCCGACGTACATGGTCCAGGGCGGCAACTACTTCAACGTCGGCGATGCGCTCAGTGCGCTCGATGGTGCGATCAGTGGCCTCGACAGCCGTGTCACCGAACTGGAGTCCTTCCCCGGCAACGGCAACAACGGGAGCGGGAACACTGGCAGCGGCGGCCGCTCCACCGGAGGCAGCACATCCGAAACCGCGGTCGCGGGCACGGGTGGAACAGACGTAGGGGAAGGTGGCGTGGTGACCGGCGGCAACAGCATCGCGCTGGGCGATGGCTCCACCACCGACAATGGCAACGGCAACACCGTCTCGGTGGGCAGCGTCGGCAACGAAGGCCAGATCACCAACGTGGCCGACGGCGTCGCAGCCACCGATGCGGTGAACAAGGGCCAGCTCGACACCGGTATCGCCGACGCCAAGGCCTACACCGACACCACCGCCACGCAGACGCTGTCGTCGGCCAATGCCTACACAGACGCCCAGTTCGCGGAATGGGACGACACGTTCGCCGCGTTCCAGGGCGAGATCGACCACCGCCTGGCCGAGCAGGACCGCCGCATCGACAAGCAGGGTGCGATGGGCGCGGCCATGCTCAACATGGCCACCAGTGCCGCCGGCATCCGCACCCAGAACCGCGTCGGCGTCGGCGTCGGTTTCCAGGGCGGCGAGAGCGCGCTTTCGGTCGGTTACCAGCGTGCGATCAGCGATCGCGCGGTGATCACCATCGGCGGCGCGTTCAGCGGCGACGAGTCTTCGGTCGGCGTGGGCGCCGGCTTCGGCTGGTAACGCAGAAATCGGAGCCGGCATTGGCCGGCTCCCGCAATACCCGGCAATCCCCCTGGCAGGGGCATTGGGAAAGCCGATCCGCTTCAGTACGTTCTTTCAACGGGAGGAATCCAGTGATGCAGAAGAAACTGATGCGCGCGGTGGCCTTGGCCGCTGTCGCCACGCTCGCTGCAAGCAGCGCCGCCATGGCCGGGCCGCCGGTGTCCAGGATGTCGAAGGCCACGCCGGCGCCCGCGGTCCAGCCGGGTGTGCAGGCTGCGATCGATCCGGTTACCGGGCGCCTGCGCGCACCCACGGCCGCCGAGCGTCAGGCGCTCGGCAACGCCCGAATGACCAGCCAGTCGACCGGGTCCGTTGCAGGCCAGCGGCCCCGCAACGAAAGCGAGGCGTTGTCCACGCTCCGGGTCCACAGGAAGGGCCGGATCAACATGTCCGTGCAGGTGCCAGAGAACCAGTTCAACTACCTCACCGCGCAGCGCAATGCCGATGGGAGCATCAGCATCCGGCACGAAGGTGACGCCGACCACGACGCAGCCCCGCAGGAGGTGACGCAATGAACCGCACCCTGCTGTTCACCGCGCTGCTCGCCGCCGGCGGCATGATGCATGCCAACGTCGCCCACGCCGACGCCACGATCAACATCGTCAACCTCGACGAAGGTACCGGGCAGGGTCTCGACGATCCGACGCCGGCGACGCCGATCGGCGGCAACCCGGGCACGACCCGCGGCGAACAGGCGCAGATCGTCTTCCAGTTCGCCGCTGACCTGTGGGGCTCGGTGCTGGACAGCGACGTGCCGATCCACAACACGGTCACGTTCCAGCCGCTCAGCTGCACCGAGACGTCGGGCGTGCTGGGTTCGTCCGGCACCAACTACATCTTCAGCTTCAACGACCCGGCACCGGACGGCGCGATCGCCGATACCTGGTACCACTCCGCATTGACCGATGCGCTCCTGGGTACGGACGCCGGGACGGAGAACGACCTTCCGCCCGACGAGCCCGACATCATCAGCCGCTTCAACGGTGACCTCGGCAAGCCCGGCTGCATGAGCGCTTCGGGCTGGTACTTCGGCATCGACGGCAATGCGCCCGCAGAGCAGATCAGCCTGCTCGACGTGATCATGCACGAGATGTCGCACGGCCTGGGTTTCTCCGGGTTCAACAATCTCAGCACGGGTGCTTTCTTCCAGGGCGTGCCGGACATCTATTCGACCTTCGTGGCAAACAACAGCACCGGGGAGGCCTGGATCGACATGACCGACGCCGGGCGCCAGGCTTCGGCGGTCGACGACACGCACCTGATCTTCACCGGTGCAACCGTCACGGCCGAGGCGCCGCTGGTGCTGGATGCGGCGGTGACGTTCGAGGTGACGGCGCCGGCCGGAATTGCCGGTGAGTACGCCTACAACGCGGCGCAGTTCGGGGCCGCGCCGACGCCGGCGAATTTCTCCGGCGAAATGGCCGTCTCCACCGGCGCCGACAACCTGGGTTGCGGCGTGTCGACGCCGATCCCGGGCGTGTCCGGCAAGCTGGCGCTGATCGACCGCGGCACCTGCGCCTTCGTCGAAAAGGCGGCCAATGCCCGGGCCGGCGGAGCCACCGGCCTGATCATCGCCAACAACGAGGACGTGGGAATCATCCCGGCGGGCGAGGATCCGTCGATCACGATTCCGGTGATCGGCGTGACCCTGTCGGCCGGCAACACCTTCAAGGCCAACCTGCCGGTCACCGCTGGGCTCGTGCAGCAGGCGGGCCTGAGCGGCACCGACGAGGACGGCAACGTGTTGCTGTATGCGCCGACCACGCTCGCCACCGGCTCGTCGTTCTCGCACTACGACACGAGGCTGACGATGAACGCCCTGATGGAGCCGTTCATCAACGATTCGCTGTCGGCGGACGTGCTGGTCGACCTGACCCCGGCCCTGTTCAAGGACATCGGCTGGACCATCCCGGGCAACAACCAGATGCTGCTCGCCTGCGACACCGGCGTGCCGACGAGCGTTGCCGGCGGCCTGATCGCGGGTGCGAACATCTACGCCAGCGCCAGGGCGTTCGCCGGCGGTGCGGAGAACCTGCTGGTCTACCGCGACGAGATTCGCGCCCATGCCGACGTGCTCGCCGACGGTGAGGTGATCACGCCCGACCAGCACACCTCGGTGCTTGCTTGCCTCACGGACGAAGCCACCGCTGCCCAGTTCGAGGAGTGGGGCAACGGCGACACCGGCGTGCCCTGCGATCCGGAAACCGAGGACTGTGGTCCGGACGCCATCCCGCTGACCAACAAGGTCCCGGTGGGTGGTCTGTCGGGCAGTGGCGACGAAGCGCTGTACAGCTTCGAGGCCGAGGCCGGTTCGGTACTCAGCATCATGACCTACGGCGGCACGGGCAACGTGTCGATGTACGTCAGCCTGGGCGAAGAGCCGACCCCCGAGAGCAACGACAGCTGGTCGACCCGGCGCGGCAACAGCGAGACCGTGCGTTTCTTCGCTCCCGAGGCGGGGACGTACTTCATCAAGCTGACCGGCAACTACAGCCGCCTGACCCTGGTCGCGCGCCAGTAGTCGTCAACGATCGGGTTACCGATCACAGCAGTACCCCGACCCCGGCTTCGGCCGGGGTCTTTTTTTGGTTCTTCGTTTGTCAGCGGGGGCGCCACCTGATCGACCGCGCAGCTTCGGCTGTTCGCCGTCCGGAAAGCACGCCGGAGCGATGCCGTTTCCGAAGCCCGCGTACAGGCCTTCAGACACCCGGCCGGCACGCCCGGCAAGCTGTTAAAGTCGACATCCCCTGCCGGAGTGGAACGTGAACGCGGCTGCCGACACCCTTGAAAACAACCCTGGCCTCGAAGCGGGGGTCGACGAGCGTATCGTCGCCGCCCTGCTCGACAAGGGTCGCCTGAAGGAACCCGACCTCGTCCGCGCCAGGCGCCTGCAGGAGGAAACCGGCGGCAACCTGCTGTCGCTGCTGGGCAGGCTCGGCCTGGTGTCCGAGCGCGACCACGCCGAAACCTGCGCCGAGGTGATGGACCTGCCGCTGGTCGCGGGCAAGGACGCGCC
>DATCXZ010000400.1:0-1748 GCA_036570545.1 Kiloniellaceae bacterium | reverse complement strand
CCAGGCGCCAGGCGGCGAGGCCGGCGATCCAGTTGATCAGCGGGGCGGCGCGGCCGGAGCGCTCGGCCGCCGGGGCCGCCAGCGCGTAGGCGCGCTCCGGCTTCCCATAGTAGAACCAGCCGCTCGCCACCAGGACCCGCGCCCGATCCAGCTCGACCGGGTCGAGCAGTTCCTGCACCGAGCGCTGGGCGAGCAGTTCCTCGGTCACCGTGAAGCGCTGGCGCATCACGTTCTTGCGAACCTGGCGCAGCACGCGCGAGACCTTGCTGCGCGTCGCTTTGCTGCGTTGGCGCGGCGAGACGTAGTCATAGCTCGCGCGCTGGCCGGCCCAGGCCGCGCTGCCGGCGGTGATCGGCGGCTGCGGGCGGCGGTAGTTGGCGGGGCGGCGCTTCAGGGCGAGCGCGTAGATGCGCTTGGCCTGGGGATGGTCGGCATAGCTGTCCATCCACGCCTTCAGCTCGCTGTACTTGGAGCGGTAGGCGGTGGGGTGCAGGTAGCGCTGCGCCAGCAGGTGCCCCAGCAGGCGCTTGTCGGACAGCTCGGCGATCAGGCGGTCGGCCTGCGGCCAGCGCCCGTCCTCCTGCAACACGAAGATGCGGCGGTAGAGGTCGGCATCGTGCGGGGTGAGCACGGCCGGCAGGCCGTCGGCGGTGGTGGGCAGATGATGGGTCGCCGCGGGAAGGTTGCCTTGGAGGGTGCCGGCGGTGGCGTGCGGCCGCAGGTCCTGCGGCTGCAGCACTTCCGCGCGCAGGCTCTGCGCCGGAACGGCAGCCAGCAGCGCCGTGCCGAGGCCGGCGGCGCAGGCGAACAGCGCGGCGCGCGCCTTCCGGGGAAGGCGGCAGGCCCGGCGCCGGGCGCTACTCCTGGTGTGCAAAGCGTCCCCCGCTTTTTCCATCGACCCTAACCAAGTGCTGAACGTGCCGCAACTGCCGGGCCAGGAAGCCACGACGCGGGTTAAGTCGACGTTAAGTGACGGGGATTTAGGGCCTATCCGGCAGCGCGCCGGGCAGGTTTCCCGGCCACGGGCTGCGCTCCCTGTGGATAAGCGGCATGGCTGAGCGGCGTGTCAGGCCGGCGGCCGCACTGCCGCGGGGCCGAGCCCTTCGCGCTCCATGGCCTCGGCAAAGGACAGCAGGTCGCGCCAGGCCTCGCGCTTCTGGGCCGGCTGGCGCAGCAGGTAGGCCGGATGCAGGGTCGGCAGGGCGGGGATCGGATGCGGCAGGCGCGGGTGGTGATAGTCGGCCCAGCGCCCGCGCAGCTTCAGGATGCCTTCGCTGCGGCTCAGCAGGGTCTTGGCCGACATGCCACCCACCAGCAGCAGCAGCTTGGGCTGCAGGATCTCGATCTGCCGCTCCAGGAAAGGCTGGCAGGAGGCGATCTCGCCGGGCGTCGGATTGCGGTTCCCGGGCGGGCGCCAGTACAGCAGGTTGGTGATGTAGACTTGGCTGCGGTCGAGGCCGATGGCCGCCAGCATGCGGTCGAGAAGCTGGCCGGCGGGACCGACGAAGGGCTTGCCCTGGCGGTCCTCCTGGCCGCCCGGCGCCTCGCCGATGATCATGAGGCGGGCTTCGGGGTTGCCGTCGTAGAGGCAGAGGTTGGTCGCCGTGGCCTTCAGCGGGCAGCCTTCGAAGGCCTCCAGCGCCTGGCGGATGCCCTCGATGGTGGTGGCGCCGGCGGCAAGGCGCTGGGCCGAGGCCTGGGTCTCGCTGGCCGAGGCGAGGACGGCCGGCGGCCTGGCAGCCGGCGGG
>DATCXZ010000399.1:0-3173 GCA_036570545.1 Kiloniellaceae bacterium | reverse complement strand
CCCCGCGGCGGTGACCGCCGCGTTGCCGCCCCCCGGGACCGCCTGGAGAAGCGCCCCCAGAGCCATCGCCGGGCCCGGCCGTGCTGCGTGCCATGGCGCTCAGTCGTGCGCCTCCGCCGGGTTGTCGGCCGCCTCATCGGCAGCAGGCGCCGGCTCGTCCGCGAACCAGTGGGCGCGCGCCGCCATGATAATGGCGTTGGCCTCGTCCTGGCCCATCGGGCTGCCTTGCAGGATGCGGTCGACCTCGCTGTTGGTCAGCTTGCCCATGTCCTCGAGGCTGTGCTCGCCGCGCTGGCTGCTGCAGGCGAAGCGCAACTCGTCGGCGGCCAGGTCAGCGAGATCGTCGAGCGTCTTCACCCCCTGTTCGCCGAGGATAACCAACATGGCGGGCGTCAGGCCCTCCAGTTCGGTCAGCTCATCGGCGACGCCCAACTCACGGCGGCGCTCCTCGTTGCGGCGATCCATCTCTTCCAGGTGGGCACGGGCGCGGGCGCGCAGCTCTTCCGCCACTTCCTCGTCGAAGCCTTCGATCTGCGCCAGTTCCTCGACCGGCACGAAAGCGACCTGCTCCAGCGCGGTAAAGCCTTCCGTGACGAGGAGATGGGCAATCACGTCGTCGACATCAAGGGCATCGATGAACATCTGCGAGCGGGCGCGGAACTCCTCCTGGCGGCGACGGGACTCCGTCTCCTCGGTCATGATGTCGATGTCCCAGCCGGTGAGAATCGAGGCCAGGCGCACGTTCTGGCCGCGCCGCCCGATCGCCAGCGAAAGCTGGTCGTCCGGCACCACCACCTCGATGCGATGGGCATCCTCGTCGAGCACCACCTTGGTCACCTCGGCGGGGGCGAGCGCATTCACCACGAAGGTCGCCGTGTCCTCAGACCATGGAATGATATCGATCTTCTCACCCTGGAGCTCGCTGACCACCGCCTGCACGCGGCTGCCGCGCATGCCGACGCAGGCGCCGACCGGGTCGATGGAGCTGTCGTACGAGATGACGGCAATCTTGGCGCGGCTGCCCGGATCGCGCGCGACCGCCTTCAACTCGATGATGCCGTCGTAGATCTCCGGCACTTCCTGGGCGAACAGCTTGGCCATGAACTGCGGGTGCGTGCGCGACAGGAAGATCTGCGGCCCGCGCTGCTCCTCGCGCACGTCGTAGATGTAGGCGCGCACCCGGTCGCCGGTGCGAAACGATTCCCGCGGCAGGCTTTCGTCGCGCCGCATCAGCGCCTCTGCACGCCCGAGATCGACGGTCACGTTGCCGAACTCGTTGCGCTTGACGATGCCGTTCACCACCTCGCCGACGCGGTCCTTGTATTCGTTGTACTGTCGCTTGCGCTCGGCTTCGCGCACCTTCTGCACGATGACCTGCTTGGCGGTCTGCGCGGCGATGCGGCCGAGGTCGATCGGCGGCAGATCCTCGATGATGAACTCGCCCGGCTGGATGCCTTCCTTGCGCGCCTGGGCGTCCTTGGTGAGGATCTGGGTGAACTCGTTTTCCACCTCGTCGATCACCTCGCGGTAGCGGCGCAGCCGCACCTCACCGGACTTGCGGTCGATCTCGGCACGGATGTCGTGCTCATGCCCATACTTGGCGCGGCCGGCCTTCGAAATGGCCTGCTCCATCGCCTCTAGAACTTCGTCACGCTCGATCGACTTCTCGCGCGCCACCGCGTCGGCGACCTGGAGAAGTTCGGTTCGTGCAAGAGCGCTGGTATCCATAGCTCGTCTCGTTCCCAAGAAGTCTCGTCGTTAGTCCTGTCCGGCCCCCGAAGCATCGGTCGGCCCGTCGGCCTGCCGGCTGGCGGCGATCAGCTCGTCGGTCAGCACCAGCTTCGCCTTTTGCACCTCGGCAAAGGGCAGGGTGATCTCTTCGTCGTCGCAAATCATCGCAATGTCGCTGCCGCGCGAGCCCAGCAGGCGCCCGCGAAAGCGGCGGCGGCCCTCGATCGGCAGCGCCGTCTCCAGCCGCGCCTCGAAGCCGGCAAAGCGGTCGAAGTCGGCCAGGCGAGTGAGCGGCCGGTCGATACCCGGCGAGCTGACCTCCAGCGTGTAGGCGCTGTCGACCGGATCCTCGACGTCGAGGATCGCCGCCACCGCGCGGCTGACCTCGGCGCAATCGTCGACGTCCATGCCGCCGTCGGTGCGCCGCTCGGCCATGATCTGCAGCCGCAGCCAGTCGCCGCCGGAAAGCTGCACCCGCACAATGTCGTAGCCCATCGCCTCGATGGAGGGAGCGATCAGGCGCTCGACTTCGGCCGCCTTGCCCTCGCTCGTCTTGGCGCTCGTCTTGGCGCTGGACTCTACACTGCTCATCGCGCTGCTTGCGGCCAGCCCTGTAGAAGCCTTTTGCAAGGCCTGGGACAAAGCCCAACCTCCATTGCGGTTGCGATAATAAAAAAAGGCGGGCCAGAGGCCCACCCTTCGGTAGCCCGGCGGTATCATTTTTGGCCGATACCGCCACTTTGATAGGCGGCGACTGTACGCTCGAGACCCGCAGCCTGCAAGGCTTTTTCTACCCTTCGGAAGCCTGGCGCGGGCGCCTTAGAAAGCGGAGGTAGGCCGGCTTCCGCCCCGCCGCCAGCGCCTTTTCCTCATAGCGTGTGGGCGGCCAGTCGTCGGGCCGGTGGCGCCAGTCAGCGGGCCCGGCCACCTGCCAGGCGAGCGCCGGCTCGACGGTCAGCCGCTCGAGCGCCCAGCCGAGATAGCTGGCGTCATCGGTGGCAAAGCGCAGCTCGCCGCCGTCCTTCAGCACCCGCGCGAGCTGCGCCACCGTGGCGTTCTGGATGAGGCGCCGCTTGTGATGGCGCCGCTTCGGCCAGGGGTCGGGAAATAGGATGAAGATCCGGTCGAGCACCCCATCCGGCAGGCAATCCAGCAGGTCGCGCGCGTCGCCGATGTAGAGTCGCAGCGACGGAGCGTCGCCTGCGGCGCGGAGTTGGCCGAGCAGGCTGGCGACGCCAGTGATGAAGTATTCGGCGGCAAGGAAGCCCGCCTCCGGGTGGCGTTGCGCCTGCCAGGCCAGGTGCTCGCCGCCGCCGAAGCCGATCTCCAGAAACAGCGCCGACGGCAGCGGATCGAGCAGCGTCGCCGGGTCCAGCCGCTCGCCCTCGGCCGGCAGCGCGATCTCGAGCGGCGGCAGCGCCTCTTCGAGCAGCGTCCTGCGC
>DATCXZ010000398.1:0-4267 GCA_036570545.1 Kiloniellaceae bacterium | reverse complement strand
ATCGGGGCCCGCGCCGGCGCCGGCAAACGCTAGAATCGAGCCCCTGCCGGGGCCGCCGGGCCGCCGCCCCGCGGGGTTTGCGGGAAAAGCCGGATCGACATTTGTAATCCATTGATATAAAAGAGAAATATCAAGCGCCTTAACCCGCGCGGGTGTTGTCGGCGGCGGGCGGGATTGCTATAGTTCGGGCGACGATTCGCGGCGCGTTGCCTGCGGGTTTCTCCGGTGCTTTCCAAGGCGCTCCTTGCGGTCTACGCGGGCGTTGCGGCGGGCCGGAGAGAGACCCTCCAGGCCGGCCGCTTTTCTTCGATCCGAGCCGGCCCCTGCGGGCCGCGATCCTGTCGTCCGGGACCTGGACCTGCCAGGGGCCGGGCCCTTGCCAAGGCAATCTACTTGTCCGACCCGTCACCGCCGTCTTCCGAATTCGACATCACACCGGTCACCATCGAGGAGGAGATGAAACGCTCCTACCTCGATTACGCCATGAGCGTGATCGTGGCGCGGGCGCTGCCCGACGTGCGCGACGGGCTGAAGCCCGTGCACCGCCGCATCCTCTACGCCATGAAGGAGGCCGGCTACGACTGGAACCGGCCGTACCGCAAGTCGGCGCGCGTGGTCGGCGACGTCATGGGTCAGTACCACCCGCACGGCGACAGCGCGATCTACGACACCATGGTGCGCCTGGCGCAGGACTTCTCCATGCGCCTGCCGCTGATCGACGGCCAGGGCAACTTCGGCTCCATGGACGGCGATCCGCCGGCGGCCATGCGCTACACCGAGGCGCGGCTGGCGCGTGCCGCCAGCGACGCCCTGCTGCAGGACATCGACGAGGACACCGTCGATTTTCAGGACAACTACGACGAGACCACCACGGAGCCGGTGGTCCTGCCGGCGCGCTTTCCGAACCTGCTGGTCAACGGCGCCGGCGGCATCGCCGTCGGCATGGCGACCAACATCCCGCCGCACAATCTCGGCGAGGTGATCAACGCCTGCTGCGCCTACATCGACGATCCCGAGATCTCCATCGACCGCCTCATGGAGCACGTGCCGGGGCCGGACTTCCCGACCGGCGGCATCATCCTCGGCCGCGCCGGCATCCGCGACGCCTACCACACCGGGCGCGGCTCGCTGCGCGTGCGCAGCGCGACCGCGGTCGAGGAGATCCGCAAGGACCGCATGGCCATCGTGGTCACCGAGATTCCCTACCAGGTGAACAAGGCGCGCATGCAGGAGCGCATCGCCGAGCTGGTGCGCGCCAAGACCATCGAGGGTATCGCCGACATCCGCGACGAGAGCGACCGCCAGGGCCTGCGCGTGGTCATCGAGCTGCGCCGCGACGCCGAGCCCGAGGTGGTGCTGAACCAGCTCTTCCGCTTCTCGCCGCTGCAGGGCTCGTTCGGCTGCAACATGCTGGCGCTGATCGGCGGCCGCCCGGAGCTGATGGACCTGAAGGCGATCATCTCCGCCTTCATCGACTTCCGCGAAGAGGTCGTCACCCGGCGCACCGCCTTCCGCCTCGGCAAGGCGCGCGATCGCGCCCACCTCTTGGTCGGCCTCGCCATCGCAGTCGCCAACATCGACCCGGTGATCGAGCTGATCCGCGCGGCGCCGGACCCGGCGGCGGCACGCGAAGGCCTGATGGGCCGCGCCTGGCCGGCCGAGACCGTGGCGCCGCTCATCGCGCTGATCGACGAGCCCGGCCGCAGCGTCGAGGCCGACGGCACCTATCGCCTCTCCGAGGCGCAGGCGCGGGCGATCCTGGAGCTGCGCCTGCAGCGCCTGACCGGCCTGGAGCGCGACAAGATCGCTCAGGAGCTGGAGGAGATCGCCGGCGAGATCAAGGTCTTCCTGGAGATCCTCGGCTCGCGGGCGCGCCTCCTGGAGGTGCTGCGCGGCGAGCTGCTCGACATGAAGGCGCGCTTCGCGACGCCACGGCGCACCCAGATCGTCGAGCAGGCCTTCGAGCAGGAGGACGAGGACCTCATCCAGCGCGAGGACATGGTGGTCACCGTCACCCACGGCGGCTACATCAAGCGCGTGCCGCTGTCGACCTACCGCGCCCAGCGCCGCGGCGGCAAGGGGCGCGCCGGCATGGCCACGCGCGACGAGGATTTCGTCAGCAAGGTCTTCGTCTGCAACACCCACACGCCTGTGCTGTTCTTCTCCTCGCTCGGCATGGTCTACAAGCTGAAGGTCTACCGCCTGCCGGTCGGCACGCCGCAGGCGCGCGGCAAGGCGCTGGTGAACCTGCTGCCGCTGCAGGCGGGCGAGTGGATCACCGCCTTCATGCCGATGCCGGAGGACGAGGACACCTGGGACCAGATGTTCGTGGTCTTCGCCACCGCCGCCGGCGACGTGCGCCGCAACAAGCTGTCCGACTTCGTGCGCGTCATGGCCAACGGCAAGATCGCCATGAAGCTCGAGGACGGCGGCGATGCCCTGGTGGCGGTGAAGGCCTGTACCGACACCGACGACATTCTGCTGGCCACTGCCGGCGGCAAGTGCATCCGCTTCAGCGTCTCGGACGTGCGCGTCTTCGCCGGGCGGACCTCGACCGGCGTGCGCGGCATCAAGCTCGCCCAGGGCGCCGAGGGGGACGACCGCGTGATCTCGATGTCGATCCTGCGCTCGGGCGAGGCCGAGAGCATCGAGGAGCGCGACGCCTACCTGCGCTACGCCAACGCCAAGCGGCGCAGTGAGAACGGCGGGGAAGGCGGCGCGGGTGAGAGCGGCAACGGCGAGAACGGTCCCAACGGCGGAGAGCTGTCGCAGCAGCGCCTGGACGAGCTGGCCGAGGCCGAGCAGTTCATTCTCTCGGTGGCCGACGACGGCTACGGCAAGCGCACCTCAGCCTACGAGTACCGCTTGACCGGGCGCGGCGGCCAGGGCATCGGCAACCTCGACCTCACGCGCTCGGGCGGGCGCGAGGCCGGCGTGGTGGCCGCTTTCCCGGTGGCGCCGGGCGACCAGATCATGCTGGTGACCGACGCCGGCAAGCTGATCCGCAGCCCGGTCGACGACATCCGCATCGCCGGGCGCACCACCCGCGGCGTCACGCTCTTCCGTATCGACGACAGCGAGCGTATCGTCTCGGTCGCCCACCTGGCGGAGGAAGAGGCTGCCGAGGAGGGCGACGCCGCCGCTGCCGATGCCGACGCCGACGCCGACGCTGGCGACGACACTGGCGACGGCCCGACCGAGGCAGGGCCGGGCGAGGCTTAGGCGCAGCAAGGCAACAAGGAAACGAGGGACCCCCGAGCATGAGCCGTCTGCTGGTCGGGGTCTATCCCGGCACCTTCGATCCCGTCACCAACGGTCACCGCGACATCATCGGGCGCGCCTGCAAGGTCGCCGACCGCCTGGTCATCGCGGTGGCGCGCAACGCCGGCAAGGGCCCGCTGTTTTCGGCCGAGGAGCGCGTCGAGATGGTGCGCGACGACGTCGCCAGCATGGACACCCACGGCGCCGAGGTGCAGGTGCGCGCCTTCGACAACCTGCTGATCCACTTCTGCCACGAGGTCGGCGCCAGCCTGCTGGTGCGCGGCCTGCGCGCGGTGTCGGACTTCGAGTACGAGTTCCAGATGGCGGCGATGAACGCCCGCCTCGACGCCGGCATCGAGACCGTCTTCCTCATGGCCTCGGAACGCCAGCAGTTCATCTCCTCGCGCTTCGTGAAGGAGATCGGCCGGCTCGGCGGCGACATCAACTCCTTCGTCAGCGCGCCGGTGGCACAGCGCCTGCGCGACCGCTTCGACATGGAAAGCCGCAACGGCGACGGCCCGGGCCGCCGCCAGACCTTCAAGGAGGAAGGGTAGGGCGAAGAGGCTGCACGACTATCGGGCGTCCTTCGAGACGCACGTCCGGGGTAACGCCCCGGCCGTGCTCCTCAGGATGGGGTAAATCATTGATGGCACGCAAAAAATGCACCTCATGCTGA
Organism: Kiloniellaceae bacterium; assembly: GCA_036570545.1. Lineage (GTDB taxonomy): Bacteria > Pseudomonadota > Alphaproteobacteria > Kiloniellales > Kiloniellaceae > Pelagibius. The sequence goes on along the minus strand of DATCXZ010000398.1, from coordinate 330 downwards.
AGAGCGCCGACAGGCGCGTCTCGAAGCACGCAAGGCAGCCGATCCAGCGTGCCCTTATAGTTGACCCCTCGGAACGGCGGTTCTAAGGTGCGCCGCTTCCCCTGGGGGCCCGTAGCTCAGAGGTAGAGCAGCTGACTTTTAATCAGCGGGTCGGAGGTTCGAATCCTCCCGGGCTCACCAGTCTCCTTATTGTCCGACCCGGAGACATGGGTAACGGACTGTACCTAAGACATGGGTGACACCCTCGAGCCGAACGGGTTGTCGATGGTTTGCAAGGTTCTCTGCTCCAAGTCGATGTAGCCGAGATCGTATTGCATGAAGCTTATCAGC
>DATCXZ010000397.1:0-8137 GCA_036570545.1 Kiloniellaceae bacterium | reverse complement strand
GCCGAGAGCACCCGGGCGGCCTCGAGGCCCGCCGGGCCGGCGCCGACCACCACCGCGCGCTTCTTCCGCGGCGCCGGGCGCAGCACGTGGGACATGGTCGCCTCGCGTCCGGTCGCCGGGTTGTGGATGCAGAGCGCTTCGTGGCCCTCGTAGAGGCGGTCGAGGCAGTAGGTGGCGCCGACGCAGGGGCGGATCTCCTGCTCGCGGCCGGCGGCGATCTTGTTCACGATGTGTGGGTCGGCCAGATGCGCGCGGGTCATCCCGACCATGTCGAGCTTGCCCTCCGCGACGGCGTGGCGCGCCGTGGCCACGTCGGCGATGCGCGCGGCGTGGAACACCGGAAAGCGCGTCTCGGCGCGCACCTCGCCGCAGAAGTCGAGGTGGGGCGCGGCAGGCATGCCCTGGATCGGGATGACCTTGGCGAGCGCGGCGTCGGTGTCGATGTGGCCGCGGATGAGGTTCAGGAAGTCTATCTGGCCCGACGCCACCAGCCGCCGCGCGATCTCCACGCCCTCGGCGCGTGAGAGGCCCTGGTCCCAGTCCTCGTCGGCGACCATGCGGATGCCGACGATGAAATCCGGACCGATGCGCCCGCGAATCGCGTCGAGCACGCGGAAGGTGAAGCGTAGCCGGTTGTCGAGCGAGCCGCCGAAGACGTCGTCGCGCCGGTTGGTGGCCGGCGACCAGAACTGGTCCATGAGGTGGCCGTAGGCCTCCAGCTCGATGCCGTCGAGGCCGCCGGCCTGCAGCCGCTCGGCGGCGTCGGCGTAGTCGGCGACGATGCGCTCGATGTCCCAGTCCTCGGCCGCCTTGGGAAAGGCGCGATGGGCCGGCTCGCGCAGCGGCGAGGGCGCCAGCACCGGCAGCCAGTCCGCCTTGTTCCAGGTGGTGCGCCGGCCGAGGTGGGTGATCTGCATCATCACCGCTGCGCCGTGCTCGTGGCAGGCGTCGCTCAACGCCTGGAGCCAGGGCACGATCTCGTCCTTGTAGGCGTGCAGGTTGCCGAAGGCCTCCGGGCTGTCGCGCGACACCACGGCGGAGCCGGCGGTCATGGTAAGCGCGATGCCGCCCCTGGCCTTCTCGGCATGGTAGAGGCGATAGCGCTCCTTCGGCAGGCCGTCCTCCGAATAGGCGGGCTCGTGGGCGGTGGAGAGGATGCGGTTGCGCAGCGTCAGGTGCTTCAGGCGGTAGGGCTGCAGCAGGGGATCGCCTGACGGCGAGCGGGGCGAAGGAGTCATGACAACCAAGTCTGCGCAACTTGCCGGCCCGGCGCAACGGCGGCGGTCCATGATCGGGAAAAGGCGCGGAAAATGTTCATCGGCGGGGATGGTCCGGGGCGCTGCTGCGTATCCCAGCCAGAACCGAAACGGAAAGGCATTCCTCCATGAAGAAACCCACCAAGATCGCCGTCGCCCTGGTTGCGCTCGTCGGCGTCGCCGGTGCCGGCCTCGCCGCCCAGGCCGAGAGCCGCCGCGCGGCCGGCCCTGGCGAGGCGCAGCAGGCCCACGGCATGCACCACGGCTACCACCACGGCATGCGCCATGGCAAAGGCGCTCACCACGGCCGGCACATGTTCCGCATGCTCGATGCCTACGACACCAACCAGGACGGCAAGCTGAGCCAGGAGGAGATCGACCAGGCCCGCGGCGAGCGCCTGGGCAAGTTCGATGCCGACGGCGACCAGAGCCTGACCCTCGGCGAGTACGAGCAGCTCTGGCTCGACGCCATGCGCGAGCGCATGGTCGACCGCTTCCAGGATCTCGACGCCGATGGCGATGGCAAGGTGACCGCCGAGGAGTTCCAGCGGCCCTACGCCAAGGTGGTGCGCCACATGGACCGCAACGAGGACGGCGTCGTCGACCGCAGCGACTTCCGGCGCCGCCACCACGGCGACGACGACCGCGGCCGGGACAGCGACGACAACAACTGACCAGAGGGCGGGTTGAGCCGCAAGGCACGACTGCAAGCGAACGAGGCGCAGGGGTCGGTCCCCCACTCCATCCCCTGCGCTTCACTGCACCGCGGACTTCCAATGGCCCTGGTCCGCGGTGCAGGCTTGCGCGCCGGCCCCTTCACCCAGCTTCCTCTAAGCTCGCTGTCGCTCGCTAAGACTGTGCAACCCTCTCCCGCGAGGGGAGAGGGTTAAAGTACCGGGGGTAGCCTACTCGGACGCCAGCTTGGGGTCCGGCAGTTCTTGCTCCTCGCCCTGGTACATGGCACGGGTGTCGATGGTCGAGCGCTTGCCGAGGTGCTCGAAGTTAGCGGCCAGCCAGTCGTCGGTGGCGCGCCAGCCGATGTCGAAGAGGTGCTGCAGGAAGGCCCACTCGGCGTTCATCTTGCTGGAGGCGCCGAGCGGATTGATATGCTCTTCAGCCGAGATGCGGTGCACCAGCACCTGCTTGTAGGTCTCGCGGTCGAGCTTGCCCTCGTCGATCAGGCGCGAGACGAAGTCGATGGCGCGGAACTCGCGCAGCAGGCTGGAGTTGAAGGTGATCTCGTTCACCCGATTCAGGATCTCACGCGCCGACTTCGGCGCGCCCCTGCGGAAGATCGGATTGATCTGCACGACGATGACGTCGTCCGACTCCGACGCATTGAAGAAGGGAAAGAGAGCGGGGTTACCCATGTAGCCGCCGTCCCAGTAGGGCACGCCGTCGATCTCGACCGCCTGAAAGACCAGCGGCAGGCAGGCCGAGGCCATCACCATGTCGGCGGTCAGCTCGTGGCGCTCGAAGACCTTCACGCGGCCGGTCTCCACGTTGGTGGCGGAGACGTAGATCTTCAGATGCGGGCAGGCGCGCACCTGCTCGAAGTCGATCATCGACTCCAGCAGGTCACGCAGCGGATTGAGGTTCAGCGGATTGAGCTCGTAGGGCGAGGCGACGCGGCCCAGCAGGTCGAGCAGCAGGTAGACGGGCGAGGAATCGAGGTTCCAGTTGCCCATGAAGACGTCGATCGGCGTGCGGCGCAGCGGGCTGCCCTGGGCGGCGTCGCTGACCGCGCGCCAGAAGCGCCCGAGGCAGGCGCGCGCCTCCTCCGTGCCGCCGTTCATCATGCCCTCGGCGACGAGAATGGCGTTCATGGCGCCGGCGGAGGTGCCGCTGATCGCCTCGATCGCGATGCGCTCGTCGGCCAGCAGGCGGTCGAGCACGCCCCAGGTGAAGGCGCCGTGCGCGCCGCCGCCCTGCAGCGCGAGGTTCACCGGACGCCGGTCGCTTGTCGCCAACTCAGGCCTCCACCACGAACCAGGATGACATGCCGGAAGCCTGGTGCTCCAGCATGTGGCAGTGGATCATCCACTTGCCGGGATTGTCGGCGACGAAGGCGATCTTCGCCGCCTTCTGCGGATCGATGAGGACGGTGTCCTTCCACGTCTCGTGCTCCGTCGGCTTGCCGTCGCGCTCGAGCACCTTGAAATGATGACCGTGGAAGTGCATGGCGTGCGGCCAGCGGGTGTCGTTGCGGAAATCCACCACGACAGTGCGCCCGCGCGGCACGCTGAGCAGCGGCTTCTCGGTCATGCCGGCGACGCCGTTGAGGGACCACGCCATGCCGGCTCCGACCAGCGTGCGGATGTCCTTCATCTCGCCCTCATGCATCGCCTGCGCCAGGTTGCCCATGGCGCCGCCTTCCATCAGCATTTCAACGACAAGCGCAGAGCCGAGATCGAGGTTGGTGGAGAGCGGGTTGGCGGGAAGCTCGAGGAGAGGTTCGGAGCGGTGGACGATGCGATCGGTGGGGTGATAGACGAAGCGGCCCGCCTCCAGGCGCTGGCCGTTGCTCACCTCGGTGATCGCCGCGGTGCTGCCGGGCTCGAGGTAAAAATGGATAAGGAGGTCGGCGCGCTCGCCGGGCGCCAGCCGTATGGTGCCGTCGGCCAGCTCGCGCGGCGCGACCGGCTGGCCGTCCAGGGCGACGAGCTGTATGCCGGGGTGCTCGATGCGCAGCTCCAGGATGCGCGCGTTGCAGGTGTTGCAGAGGCGCAGGCGCATGTAGGCGTTATGCCGGACGATCACCTCCAACAGGTCCTGCCTGTTCAGCGTCAGGATATTGCCGAGGCGCCCGGCATGACTCCAGTCCATCATATTGCCCAGGGAGGCTTCCTCGAGCTGGCCGTCCTCGCCGAGGCGCCAGTCGTCGGCGACGATGGCGAAGTCGCGGACGCCCTCCGCTGGCTCTTGTTCCTCGACGATCAGCAGGCCGTAGAGCCCGCGCGCCACCTGTTCCCAGGAGCGTTCGTGCGGGTGGTACCAGAAGGTGCCGGCGTCGGGTACCGTGAAGCGGTAGTCGAAGGTCCCGCCCGGCTCGACCGCGTGCTGGGTCAGGTGCGGCACGCCGTCCATGGCGTTGTCGATGCGGATGCCGTGCCAGTGGATGGTGGTCGGCTGCGGCAGCTCGTTCTTGAGGTGCACGAAGACCTCCTCGCCCTGGCGCGCGCGGATCGTCGGCCCGGGCGAGACGCCGTCGTAGAGCCAGGTGCGCGTCGCCGGCTGGCCGGCTGGCAAAAGCTGCGCCTCGCCGGGCCCGGCGGTGAGGAGGCGCGGCTCGGCCGTCTGCGCGAAGGCCGGCAGTTGCGGCGCAAGGCTGTAGGCGCCAAGCGCGAGGCCGCCCTGCAGCAGGTGCCGGCGGGTAAGGTGGGAAGGTGACGAAGACATCGAAGAGGCTCCGAGGGGGTCCCCGATTATCTAGGTGCTCGCCGCCCCATGCCAAGCAATGTTGCGGCGGTCGCGCCGAATTGATTCATTACAGCCAGGCAATGCTATAGTTCGTGCCGAAGAAATCCGACAAAGGACGGGAACGCGGGAATGCCCGAAAGAGAGAACCGGCAGGACGCCGGCACTTTCGACTACGTGATCGTCGGCGCCGGCACCGCGGGCTGCTGTCTCGCCAACCGGCTGTCGGCCGATCCCGAGGTGACGGTGGCGCTGCTGGAAGCGGGCGGCAAGGACAGCTGGTTCTGGATCCACGTGCCCGTCGGCTACCTCTACACGCAGAATAATCCGCGCACCGACTGGTGCTTCAAGACCGAGGCGGAGGCGGGGCTTAACGGGCGGGCACTGAACTATCCGCGCGGGCGCGTGCTGGGCGGCTGCTCCTCGATCAACGGCATGATCTACATGCGCGGCCAGGCGCGCGACTATGATCTCTGGCGCCAGCTCGGCAACGCCGGCTGGAGCTGGAACGAGGTCCTGCCCTACTTCAAGCGCTCGGAGGACCACTACCAGGGCGGCGACGAATGCCACGGCAGCGGCGGCGAGTGGCGCGTCGAGGCGCAGCGCCTGTCGTGGGAGATCCTCGATGCCTTTCGCGCAGCGGCGGCCGAGTGCGGCATCCCGCCGACCAAGGACTTCAACCGCGGCAACAACGAGGGCTGCGGCTATTTCCAGGTGAACCAGAGGCGCGGCCTGCGCTGGTCGAGCGCCAAGGCGTTCCTGCGCCCGGCCCTGAAGCGCCCCAACCTCACCGTGCTGACCGAGGCGCAGGCCGAGGCGCTGGTGCTCGACGGGCGGCGCGTCACCGGTCTCGACTTCAGCCAGGGCGGCACGCCACGGCGGATCGCCGCGCGCGGCGAGGTGATCCTCGCTGCCGGCGCCGTCGGCTCGGCCCAGCTTCTCGAGCTCTCCGGCATCGGCAACCCGGCGGTGCTGCAGCAGCATGGCATCGCCGTGACCCATGCGCTGCTTGGCGTCGGCGAGAACCTGCAGGACCACCTGCAGATGCGCATGATCTTCCAGGTCGCGGGCACGGTGACGCTGAACCAGCGCGCCGGCAGCCTGCTCGGCAAGGCGGGGATGGGCCTCGAGTACCTGCTGTTCCGGCGCGGGCCGCTCTCCATGGCGCCGAGCCAGCTCGGTGCCTTCACGAAATCGGACCCGGCGCGCGAGACGCCCGATCTGCAGTACCACGTGCAGCCGCTCAGCCTCGACAAGTTCGGCGATCCGCTGCACGCCTTCCCGGCCATCACCGCCTCGGTGTGCAACCTCAGGCCCGAGAGCCGCGGCAGCATTCACATCCGCAGCGGCGACTTCCGCGATGCGCCGCTCATCAAGCCGGGCTACCTCTCGACGCCGGGCGACCGCCAGGTGGCGGCGCAGGCGATCCGCCTGACGCGGCGCATCTGCAAGGCGCCGGCGCTGGCGCGCTTCAAGCCGGTCGAGCACAAGCCCGGCGCCGAGATCGACAGCGACGAGGCGCTGGCCGTCGCCGCCGGCGACATCGGCACCACCATCTTCCACCCTGTGGGCACCTGCAGGATGGGCGACGACAGCGGGGCCGTGGTGGATGCGCGCCTGCGCGTCCATGGCCTCGCTGGCCTGCGCATCGCCGACGCCTCGGTGATGCCGACCATCACCTCCGGCAACACCAACTCGCCGACCCTGATGATCGCCGAGAAGGCCGCCGACATGGTGAAGGAGGACGCACGATAGATTCCCTCGCTCCTAGCGGGAGAGGGAAAGCGATCAATTTGACCTCCATCAAAGACGGGCCTTGCCGGTCGTCCTAGCATCGCACTATGACCCGCATTCCCCTTCGCCTCGCGGAGGCGCAGGCGCCGCGCTACACCAGCTATCCGACGGCGCCGCACTTCGGCGCGGCGGTGGACGAGGCCGTCTATCGCGACTGGCTGGCGGCGCTGCCGGCCGCGACGCCGCTATCGCTCTATCTCCACATTCCGTTCTGCCATCAGCTCTGCTGGTACTGCGGCTGCCACACTTCGGTGGCCAGCGACTACCTGCGCATCGCCGCCTACGTGAGCCTGCTGCGCCGGGAGATCGATCTGCTCGCAGGCGTGCTTGGAAAAGGCCGGCCGGTCAACGGCCTGCACTGGGGCGGCGGCACGCCCTCGATCCTGACGCCGAATGATTTCACGGATTTGATGGACCGCCTGCGCCGTGCGTTCGACTTCCAGCCGGGCGCGGAACTCGCCATCGAGATCGACCCGCGCCACCTGATGGCGGACAAGGCGGCGGCGCTGGCGGCTGCCGGCATCGACCGTGCCAGTCTCGGCGTGCAGGACGTGAACCGCCACGTGCAGGAAGCGATCAACCGGATACAGCCCTTCGAGATGACGGCCGGCGCGGCAGGCGCGCTGCGTGCGGCCGGCATCCGGGCGCTGAACTTCGATATCATGTACGGGCTGCCGCATCAGAGCGTCGAGGACATGGAGCGCAGCGCCACGCTGGCGGCATCGCTGAGGCCGCAGCGTATCTCCGTGTTCGGCTATGCCCATGTGCCATGGATGAAGAAGCATCAGAAGATGATCGAGACGGCGGCGCTGCCGGGGACCGAGGCACGCCTGACCCAAGCCGCGGCGGCGGAGCGCGTGCTGCTGGCCTGCGGCTATCGCGCCGTCGGCATGGATCACTTCGCACTGCCCGACGACCCGCTGTTCCGCTTTGCCGAGGCAGGCAATCTCAGGCGGAATTTTCAGGGCTATACGACGGATCAGGCAGAGGTCCTGCTCGGCCTCGGCCTCTCCGCCATCGGCACCTTGCCGCAGGGCTATGCCCAGAACGACAAGGACGCCGTCCAGTATGCAAAGGCGCTCCGGGCGGGCTGCCTGCCGGTGGCGCGGGGGATCGCGCTGACCGCCGAGGACCGCTTGCGGCGCGACATCATCCAGGCGCTCATGTGCCGCTTCGCCGTCGATCTGCGCGCCGAGGCGGTGGCGCACGGGCAGCCCGGCTTCGACTTTTCCGATGGCCTTGCACGCCTGCGGCCGCTGGCGGACGAGGGGCTGGTGACGCTGCAGGGTTCCAAGGTGACCGTGACCGGCGACGGCCGCCGCGCGGTCCGCCTCATCGCCTCCTGCTTCGATGCCTATCTCGGGGCGGCCAGTGCTACCGGGGGCCGCCACAGCAGGGCCGTTTGAAGCTTCCCCACAGCGACCCAAGCATTAAACTTGCCGCAGTTTTTGGCAGGGAGGGTCGGCATGGCGGAGACGAAGCTGCGGATCGCCGCCGTCGGCGCCTGCCATCTGGACCGCAAGGCGCAGGCCGCGGCGCCCTTCGTCGTGGGGGCGTCCAACCCGGCGGCGTTGCAGAACTGCCCGGGCGGCGTCGCGCGCAACGTCGCGGAAAACCTGGCGCGCCTCGGCAACGCGGCGGCGCTGGTCAGCCGCCTCGGCCGCGACGTG
>DATCXZ010000396.1:0-9267 GCA_036570545.1 Kiloniellaceae bacterium | reverse complement strand
CCCGGCCGTCGGACTGCCCCGGCAGCAGCCGCACGACGGCGGCGAGGCCCACGCCGCTGCGGGAGCCGAGCCGCGCCGCAACGGCCATGGCACAGACACCGCCTCGCCCAGCGAGGCGGTCGAGGCGGGGGTCGATCCGATCGTGCATTTCCTGCGCAGCCGCGACTACTCGGTGGTTCGCGTCGAGGATGGCCGCTTCCGGGTAGATGGCCGTCGGATCTTGAGCGCGGAGGAACTCCGCGAGAAGGCGAACCAGGTGCGCCTCAGCATGGGCAAGCCACCGTTCGCGCCCCAGCCTGCCAGTCCGGCCGGACCCGCAGGCTAGACCTCTGCAGCGCCCGGAGCGCTTCCGGGAAGTCGGCGACGGTGGAGTGAGCAGCTTGCCGCGCCGGTTCAGGCTTCGACGCTGATAAACCGCCGGGAGTCTTCCTCCAGCACGATGCAGGAAAGGCGGTCTGTCGCAAAGGCCATGGTGTCGATGCAGATGCGGTTGCGCCGCACGACGATGCCGCTGCTGGCGGCGTGACCGTGCACGACCAGGTGCCCATGGCGCCGCCGCGACCGCAGGAATTCCCGGCGGATCCACAGCAGGTCCTGCGGGTCCTGATCTTCCAGGGCCCGCCCCGGTTTGATCCCGGCGTGAACGAAGAGGTAGTCGCCCGCTTCGTGGAACAGCTTCAGTTCCCGCAGGAAGGCGAGGTGAGGGGGCGGGATCGCTGCGCGCAGCCGCTCGCGGGCACAGTCGGGGGAAAGCGCGGCCTGTCCATGGCCCTGCAGCAGGACGCCATAGCTTCTGGCCGTGGCCCCGCCGCCGAGAGTGAGCCATCTCTCGCCGCCGCCTTCGCCGTCGAGGAAGCGCAGCAGGGCGTCCTCGTGATTGCCCTTGAGGAAGACGCTTTCGGCCGCTGCCACGGGCTGCGCGATCAGGCGGTCGAGGACGGCCCTGCTGCTCGGGCCGCGATCGACGTAGTCCCCGAGGTAGACGACGGTCGCCTTTCGCGCGCCGGCCGCGGCTGTGAGGTCGCGCCCGATCGCGTCGTGCAGCCGACCGAGAAGGTCGTCCCGGCCATGGATGTCCCCAATGGCGTAGATGATCTCTCCCTCCGGCGCCCTTGCCCGCGGCGCGAAAAGACGTGAGAAGAAGAGGTGCATCTGGGTGATCGGTCCTGCGTGCGCGTCCGGATGGCGGGGCCTAGATCTGACCACGTGAATTCGATCTACTTCAAAAGGGTAGAGCAGATTCACAGGGTCGGTGGATCGCCTCCGGCGATTCCACCCGACCCTGATCTGCTCTAGCATGGCTGTCATGGACCGCCGGCAGACGATTGTAGGGCCTTCGGTCTGGAACGGCACCGTCGCGATCCGCCGTCGTCCGCCCGGACCGAGTCCGCCGACGATGGCATTATCATAGCGCCAATGATAGGAAAGCTCATGGAGACTGTCCGCCCCCCGGCCGCCGACGCGCCGCATCGCTTCGATCCGACGCTGTTGCGGGAGTACGACATCAGGGGAGTCGTCGGGCAGACGCTTTCGCTTGGCGACGCCCAGGCGGTGGGGCGCGCCTTCGGCACCGTCGCCCGCCGTCGCGGCGGCAGGACGGTCGCCGTCGGCTACGATGGCCGGCACTCCTCGCCGATGCTGGCGCAGGCCGTGGCCGATGGCCTCGTTGCCGCCGGCATCGATGCCCTCGACATCGGTCGCGGCCCGACGCCGATGCTCTATTTCGCCTCCCACACGCTGGACGTCGATGGCGGCGTCATGGTGACCGGCTCGCACAATCCGCCCAGCTACAACGGCTTCAAGCTGGTCCTGGAGAAGGCGCCCTTCTTCGGCGCCGACATCCAGGCGCTCGGCACGCTCGCGGCGTCGGCTGACTACGCGAGCGGGCGGGGCAGCGTCGGCAGCCTCTCCGTCTTCGATGCCTATGTCGAAAGCCTGCTCGCCAGTGTCGCGGGACGGCGATCCTTGAAGGTCGCCTGGGACGCCGGCAACGGCGCGACGGGCGAGGTGCTGGCCGCCGTCGTCGCCCGGCTGCCGGGCGTGCACGTTCTGTTGAATGAGCGCATCGACGGCGACTTTCCCAATCACCACCCCGACCCGACCGTGCCGGAGAACCTGCAGCAGCTCCAGGCCGCGGTGCGCGCCGAGGACTGCGATCTCGGCATCGCCTTCGACGGCGACGGCGACCGTCTCGGCGTGGTGGACGCCGAGGGGCGCATCCTGTGGGGCGACCAGATTCTGCTGTTCCTGGCGCGCGACCTGTTGAAGCGCGCGCCCGGCGCCACGATCATCGGCGACGTGAAGTGCAGCCAGGTGCTGTTCGACGGCATCGCTTCAGCGGGCGGCGTTCCCCTCATGTGGAAGACCGGCCATTCGCTCATCAAGGCGGAAATGAAGCGACGCGCGGCGCCTCTCGCCGGGGAGATGAGCGGGCACATCTTCTTCGAGGATTGCTTTGGCTACGACGACGGCCTCTATGCCGCTTTGCGACTGCTCTCGATCCTGCAGTCAACGGGGGAGAGCCTCGCGCGCTTCAGGGCTTCGCTTCCGCCCGTGATGAGCACCCCCGAGATCCGCGTTCCCTGCGCGGAGGATCGCAAGTGGAAAGTCGTCGAGGCGATCAGGGCTCGGCAGTCGGTGGCCGGCACTGCGATCGATGCCATCGACGGCGTTCGCGTCCGGCAGGGCAGCGGATGGTGGCTGCTCCGCGCCTCCAACACTCAGGACATCCTGGTGGTGCGCTGCGAGGCGGCGACCCGGAAGGATCTCGACGAGATCATGGACTTTCTTCGGCGCGAGCTCGCGGACTTCGCGCTCGAACTGCCCGACGGGACATCCTGAGGCAGCGCCGGCTTCACCCCGTCACCCTCGCGATAGATGGCGGTCAGTTTCCCGCCCGACGCATCGGCATCGGCCACCGAGTCGTGGCCCCAGAGCGCCAGTTCGTTGCGCTTGTGCCTTTCGAAGCGCTCACCGAGCGCCTCCGCGCGTTCGTTGTTGAACAGCAGGCGGCACAGCGGAATCAGATCGGACTCCTCGGCTTTCAGGTGACGCTCCAACGCCGCCGCGAAGATTTCGAAGGTCGCCACCCATTCGGCGCTGCTCCCATCCGCTTCCTTCAACTTGAGAAGCAACTCGCTCGCCTGGTCGTGCTGCGCGACATGCTCTGGTATGCGCGCGGCGGGATGACCGAGCAGGTCGGCGAAGATCGTCTGTTCTTCCGCCGCCCCATGCGCCTCGAACTCGTCGATCAGTTGTTCCAACAGCGCAGCTCGGCCTTCGGGGGCTGTATCGGCCAGCAGCCGTTCGGCAAGGCTGCGCTGCATGCGGCGATCAGCTTCCAGGATAAGGAATATATTCACTTATTACCCGCCCGCTTTCAATTAGTACCCAAATTCTGACACAGGCCAACGCACAGACGATATCGCTAGTTCCTTTCAAAGTTGCGCCCCCTATTCGACTTACCGCGGAATAGTGCGCGCGCTGCCTGGTTCTGAGGCTGCCGGCAGCGCGGCGCTTCTTGCCGCGGCCGACTGCTCCCGCCAACTGCTTCCATTGCGCTTCCCCTGCTGAGGACGAGCCCCTTTCCGCCTGCTGCGACAGCGCGAACCCTGGTGGTGGTGCCCAACCTGGTGAAGCGCGCGCTGCGGCTCATCCCGCTTGCTGAATAGCCGCCAAGGCTCTGACGGGCCCCGATTTTCCCGGCTCCGCTGCGCCTCCCGGCCCGGCCCTGCGAGGCTGGACGGAAGGCCGGCAGGGTGCCATAGTCTGCCCGCTGCGGCCGCCCGGCCGCGGCAGCGATTCCTGGTCTTCGAAGGGGATAGGTTTCAGGCATGGGGACGAACATCGGCACCCGGCTGTTTACCTGGCTGCACGGCGAGTTGGTCGGGCACGACCGGCAGGGCAACCGCTACTACCGCGCCAAGGGTGGCGGACGGACGCACAAGGATTCGCTGCGCCGCGAGCGGCGCTGGGTGACCTACGAAGGCGAGGTCGAGGCCAGCCGCGTGCCGCCGGAGTGGCATGCCTGGCTGCACCACACCACCGACGCCGTTCCGCCGGAAGGCGGTCCCGACCGGCATCCCTGGCAGAAAGACCACCAGCCGAACCTCACCGGCACCGTTCAGGCCTATCGGCCGCCGGGACATACCCTTAAGGGGGGGCGCCGCGCGCCCGCCACCGGCGACTACGAGCCCTGGACGCCGAACTGACGCTGCCTTAGGACCGACCGATGCGTAGAAACATGATCGAGACGGTGATGGGCGCGGTGGTGCTGCTGGTCGCCGTCGCCTTCATCGTCGTCGCCTTCCGCAGCGCCAGTCTCAGCAGCGCCGGGCGTGACGGCTATCAGGTAACCGTGGAATTCAGCGACGCCTCCGGCCTTGCCGCCGGCACCGACGTGCGCTTGGCCGGCGTGAAGATCGGCACCGTGATGGAGCAGCGGCTCAATCCGGAAACCTACTTCGCCGTCGTCACGCTGGGCGTCAGCAATGCCGTCCGCCTGCCATCCGACACCTCGGCGCGCATCATTCCCGACGGCCTGCTCGGCGGCAACTATGTGGCGCTGGAGCCGGGCGGCTCGGAAGACTACATCGCCGACGGCGGCAAGATTCTCTACGCCCAGGGCTCCATCAACATGGTGGACCTGCTCGGGCGCTTCATCTTCAGCGCCTCGGACGCCGCGGCCTCCAGCGATAAGAACGATCAGGGCGGCGGCTTCGAGATGGAGCCTGGAGCGCCGCAATGACTGGCGGGGCCAACGCGGGCGCAGGCTCGCGCTCGCAGCACCGGGGCCCGCTCTAGGGACCCAGGGTGGGGCAAGGTTGCGCTCTGGCGGCCCAGTCCTTAAATCTTTGGCAGTGAATTTCTGCTAAGGTTCTTCGCGTGCCCGCACCAGACGCCAAGCCCTTCGCGATCCCAGTGTGGCGGCAGCCCGATGGATCGCCACTTTCCTGCCGCGAAAAGATCAAGGTTCTGAACGAGAATCTGGAGGAGATTCGCGAGATGGCGCAGGACGCGCTGGAGGACGGCATCCTCATGGGCTGCGACGAGGCGCAGCTCCGAGGAGTGCTGACCGCCCTGGTCGACTCGCTGGTGAACCCCTACGGCGCGCGCTCCGGGCAGCCGAGCGACGAGAAGGACTAGAAGTTTGCGGTCTGCGATCCCCGTGCTTTCCCTTTTCTTCGGTGTGGGCCTGCTGACGGCGGGACCGGCGGCGGCCATCCCCGGCGACATCGCCGTGCTGCAGGGCCTCGACAAGATCACCGCCCGGGTCTCCACCTTCGAGGCGCCGCTCGACCAACCGGTGCGCTTCGGCTCGCTGCAGATCGTCGCCCGCGCCTGTGACAAGAAGCCGCCGGAGGAGACGCCGGAATCGACGGCCTTCCTCGAGATCACCGACGTGCGCCCCGACTCGCCGACGGTCGACCTCTTCAAGGGCTGGATGTTCGCCTCCAGCCCCGCCGTCTCGGCCCTCGAGCACCCGGTCTACGACGTCTGGGTGGTCGATTGCAAAAACGCCTCCAGCTCATCGTCCGAGACTCCGCCAGAATAGAACTGCGCCTGGCCCGAGACCGCCTTGGTGAGCAGCCGGCGGTAGTCCTCGCGCGGGATCTCCACCACCCCGAAGCGGCTGAGGTGCGGCGTGGTGAACTGGGTATCGAGGAGCTGGAAGCCGCCCCGGCGCAGGCGCAGCACGAGCTGGGCGAGGGCGATCTTGCTGGCATCGGTCGCCCGGCTGAACATCGACTCGCCGAAGAAGGCCCCGCCCAGCGACACGCCATAGAGCCCGCCGACCAGGGTGCCGTTGCGCCAGCACTCGACGGAGTGGGCGAAGCCCATGTCGAAGAGCTCGTTGTAGAGCTGCTCGATGACCGGGTTGATCCAGGTGTCGGGCCGGTTCTCGGCCGGCTCCGCGCAGCCGCGAATGACCTCCTGGAAGGCGGAGTTGCAGCGCACCTCGAAGATGCCGCGGCGGATCTTGGCGCGCAGCTTGCGCGGCAGGCGGAAGTCGTCGAGCGGCAGGATGCCGCGCATGTCCGGATCGATCCAGTGCAGCTCTGGGTCGATCCGGCTCTCGGCCATGGGGAAGATCCCGATGGCATAAGCGCGGAGGAGGAGGTCCGGCGTTAGCTGCATGACAGTAGAAGATAGCAGCCGACGCGCCAGTCTCAAGCGGCGCAGACAGGTCGGAACGCCGCCCGGCGAACCACGCGGCGTTCCGGTGGGAAGCACCCGGCGGCTACGCCGGCGGCTGCATGGCGCCGATGGAGAAGAAGAGTGTCTCGCCGTTGGAGTCATCGACTCCGTCGTTGTCGGTGACCACGTAGCCGGTCCCGGCGGCATCGACCGCGAAACCCTCGACCTTGTCGACCACGTAGCCACCCTTCGCCTTGAGGTCGGGAATGAAGTCGCGCACCTGCTGCTTGGTGACCAGCGGCAGGTCGCCGACGAGCGGGGCCGGCTTCAGCTCGGACAGCGCCACCCGGTAGAGCTTCTTGATGCGGGCGGCATCGCCGATGAGGTTGTCGCGCTCGATGATGTAGACATGATCGCCGTGGAGGGTGATCTCGGAGAGGCCGACCCAGCCGCGCTCCGCCACGTCGGTCGGGTAGCGCACGGCGCCCCACTCCTTGGTGTCGAGGTTGTAGGCGACCAGCTTCACGGTGTTCTCGGGGTCGTCCTTCCACTGCCGCTGGATGGCGATCCAGAGGGTGTTGCCGATCTTGGCGACGCCCTCGGCGCCCCAGCGCTTCTCGACTGCCAGCAGCGCCGCCGGGAAGGCGATCTGCCGGTCGATGGCGCCCTCGGCGTCGACATGGACGAGGCCGTGCATGACCATGCGGGAGAGGTAGCCCTCCGAGGCGAGCCAGAAGCCGCCCTCGCCGTCGGCCGCGATGCCTTCCAGGTCGAGAAGCTGGGCGGGCGCACCGCCGCGGGTGACGCGGGTCGCCTTCACGATGCGCGCCGGCTTCTGCTGCGCATCGATGGTGAAGATGGTCGGCTGCATCGGGTAGACGCTGTCATTGACCGCATAGAGGATGTCCGGGCGGCGCGGATCGGCCGCCAGGCCGGAGAGCGCGCCGAAGCCGATCGGTCGGCCGCTGTGGTCGCTGCCCGAGACGACCATGGGATACTGTGCCGGGCCCTCGCCGTAGCTGTAGAGCGTCACGTGCGAGCGCACGCCGCCGTCTTCGATCAGGTCCGTCTCGTTGGAGACCGCGAGCAGGTTGCGGCCGGGGATCGCCACCGCGCCCTCCGGGCCAATGGCGGTGGGCAGGAGTTGAACGAACTCCGGCGCCGAGCCGGTGTCGCGGTAGACGCCGATTGCCGAGCCGCGCTCGCTGAGCACGAAGAGGTAGTTGGTGGCGCCGAACTGCTTCACCTCCATGCCCTCGGGCTCGCCGCCCTTGTTGGCGGAGCGCCCCTCGGGATAGTGGCCGGCGCGCGCGAGCAGATGGTCGAAGGCGGCGCCCGACTCGTAGAGCACCGCGCCGTCCTTGGAGAAGATCGTGAAGCCGCGCGAGCCGCCGTGGTAGTCGCCCTCGTTGGCGACGACGAAGCGCTCACTGTCGAGCCACTGCACGGCATCGGGCTCGCGCAGCAAGTCGAAGGCGGCACCATCGAAGGTGAGGGCGCCTTCCTCCACGGTATCCATGTCGGTCAGGTCGACGCTGCCGGCGGAGAAGTGGCGCAGGATGACGCCGTCGCTGCCGTTCACGATGACGATGTGGTTGTTCTCCTGGAGGGTGAGCGCGATCTCGCCCTTCGCGTTGATGTCCACGAACTCGGGCTCGGGATCCTCGGGCGCGATGTCAGCGAGGCCGGTGACGTCGACCTGCATCAGGCTGGCGCAGTCCGGCACGCCGCCGTTCAGCTTCAGGATGGCGAGGTGGCCGGCCGGCATCTGCGGGATGGCGCCGTCGTTCAGGTCTTCATCGCGCTCGTTCTCGATGGCGACGGCAACGAAGCTGCCATCGGGCGCGACGGCGGTGGAATCCGGCTGGCCGCCGAGGTCACAGCGCGCCTCGATCTTTCGCGTGGCGATATCGATTACCGCGAGATGGCCGGAGGGTGCGGTGTAGCTCTTCGAGGTGTTCACCCCGACCAGCGCCTTGGCGCCGGCGACGGAGACCGCGGTCGGCTCGCCGTCCAGCGCGAGGGTGCCGGCGGGCCGCGGCGCGCGGGGATCGCGGATGTCGACGAAGCCGACGGCGCCGAGCGGGTTGTCGGAGTAGATCAGCGTCATGCCGTCGTCGGTGGCGGCGATGATCTCCGACGACGTCACCGTCTTGGGGTCGACTTCGGGGGCCAGGTTGCTGTTGACGGGAAAGGAGGCGATCCGGTTGAACACCGGCTTCGCCTGGGCGGGCAGCGCGGCGGTCGCAACGAGTGCGAGCGCCACGGCAGCGAGTCTCTGGTCGCCGAACATCGACTGTCTCCGAGAAAGAGAAAAGAGAGGTGGAGAACCACACCTACAGTCGAGCCGTGACGCTATGATGACGGTTCGGGGACGCTCGCGTGACGGCGCGGCCTGGGCCGCGTCCGATCTAGCAGGCTGCTGAAGAAGTGCTCGAGACAGAGTTGACCTCGTGCTTCGAGACGCTCGCTAGCGCTAGCGAGCGTCTCGAAGGATGCGCCACAGGCCCGATGACTTTTCAACGGGCTGCTAGAGCAGATCAGGGTCGGATGGAATCGCCGGAGGCGATCCACCGACCCTGTGAATCTGCTCTACCCTTTTGAAGTAGATCGGATTCACGTGGTCAGATGGAACCGCGCCGCGGTTCCATCTGACCACGATCCGATCTAGGCGTTCCCGGCGACGAATTTTTCCAGCCAGTGGATGTCGTAGTCGCCGTTGATGAAGTCCTGCGCGCCGATCAGCCGCTGGTGCAGCGGGATCGAGGTGTCGACGCCGACGATGACGAATTCCTCCAGGGCCCGGCGCAGGCGCATGAGGCACTCGTTGCGGGTCTGGCCGTGGACGATCAGCTTGGCGATCAGGCTGTCGTAGGTCGAGGGGATGCGGTAGCCGGCGTAGAGCCCGGAATCGACGCGCACGCCGAGCCCGCCGGGGGCGTGGTAGTCGGTGACCCGGCCCGGCGAGGGCATGAAGGTCTGCGGGTTCTCGGCGCAGCCGCGGATGACCTCCTGGAAGGCCGAGTTGCAGCGCACCTCGAAGTCGCCGCGGCGGATGCGGGCGCGCAGCTTGCGCGGCAGGCGGAAGCCGTCGAGCGGCAGGATGCCCCGCATGTCCGGGTCGATCCA
>DATCXZ010000395.1:0-15925 GCA_036570545.1 Kiloniellaceae bacterium | reverse complement strand
CCTTCGCGCCGGCCGCGCCGGTCGGCCGGGTTGCCGATACCTTCCTCGCCTTCGCGGGAGACACTGTCCGGCGCGCCGAAGGCGCCGCCCGGCGCCCCCGCCTCCGACAGCCGGCGGGCACCCTTGGCCTTCGGCGGCACGCCGCTGACCCGCAGCAGTCCCTTGATGCCGCGCTTCAGCCAGTAGGCGTCGAACAGCTCGTCAAAGCGCTGCCAGTCGGCCATGCGCGTGCTGCAGATGCTGCGCAGCCCCGTGCGCAGGACCGACGGCCGGGCCAGGTCGGCCATCGCCGCGAAGCGCAGGCAGTCGCTCGCCTCCTCCAGGCCGACCAGGAAGCCGTTGTCGCGCAGCAGGCTCAGGAACGCCGCCATACGCGTCCTCAACTGAGCGCCGGCGAGCGGCGACGGCGGCTCCAGGCTCGGCGTTGCGGGACCGGCGGCGGCCACCGTCAGGCGACCTTGCCGAGCAATCGCTGGGTGACCTCCGGCGTCAGGGACAGGCGGTCCTCCTGGGTCTTCAGCAGGCACAGCAGCGTGTCCTGCACCACCTCGGGCTCGGCTGTGAGGTCGCGCACTTCCAGGCCGACCAGGGCGGCGGCCCAGTCCAGCGTCTCGGCGACGCCCGGCACCTTGCGCAGGTCCTCCTTGCGCACGCTGGCAACGAAGGCGGCGATCTGCAGGGCGAGCGTCGCGTCGACCTGCGGCAGGCGCGTGGTCAGGATGCGCGCCTCCTTGTCCTCGGTCGGATAGTCGACGAAGTGGTAGAGGCAGCGCCGCCGCAGTGCATCCGACAGTTCGCGCGTGCCGTTCGAGGTCAGCACCACCAGCGGAATCGACTGCGCATGCACGGTGCCCAGCTCGGGAATCGAAATCTGGTAATCGGAAAGCACCTCCAGCAGGAAGGCCTCGAATTCCTCGTCGGCGCGGTCGATCTCGTCGATCAGCAGCACCGCCGGCTGGTCCTGTCGGATCGCCGCCAGCAGCGGACGCTCCAGCAGGAACTCCTCGGAGAAGATGTGCTGCTCCACTGCTTCGGCGCTCTCGCCGCGGCCCTCGCGCGCTTTGATGGCGAGCAACTGACGCTGGTAGTTCCACTCGTAAATCGCCGCGTTGGCGTCGAGGCCCTCGTAGCACTGCAGGCGGATCAGCCGAGTGTCGTGGATCTGCGCCAGCGCCTTGGCGACCTCGGTCTTGCCGACGCCGGCAGCGCCTTCCAGCAGGACCGGACGCGCCAGGCTTTCCATCAGCCACAACGCCATGGCGAGCTGGCTGTCGGCGACATAGCCCACCTTGGCGAGCCGATCGGCGATATCCTCACGCTTCATGGCTTCGTCCCTTCGTTCGGCCTCAGCCGGTCAGGCCCAGTCTCTCGCAGACCTTCCAGGTGCGCCAGTGGTCGTGCGGCATCTGGATATGCGTCACGTCGAGATGAGCGAAGGCATCGTTGACCGCATTGGAGAACGCCGGCACGCCGCCCACGTTGGGACTCTCGCCCACTCCCTTGGCGCCGATCGGGTGGTGCGGCGACGGTGTCACCGTGAAGTCGGTCTCCCACACCGGCGTCTCGACTGCGGTCGGCACGAAGAAGTCCATCAGGCTTGCGCCCATGACGTTGCCGTTGGCGTCGTAGACGATCTCCTGGCCCATGGCGATGGCGAAGGCCTCGGTGAGGCCGCCGTGCACCTGGCCCTCGATGATCATCGGATTGATCCGCGTGCCGCAGTCGTCCAGCGCGTAGAAGCGGCGCACCTTGGTGACGCCGGTGTCGGCATCGATGTCGACCACGCAGATGTACGCGCCGAACGGATAGGTCATGTTCGGCGGGTCGTAGTAGTCGACCGCCTCGAGGCCCGGCTCCATGCCTTCCGGCAGGTTGTTGTAGGCCGCCCAGGCAATTTCCTGCATGGTTTTGTGCTTCTCCGGCAGGCCCCTCACCTTGAAGCGGTCGACCTCGAAGTCCAGGTCGTCTTCGCCGACCTCCAGCAGGTGCGCGGCGATCTTCTTCGCCTTGGCGCGGATCTTGCGACCGACCCGCGCGGCGGCAGCGCCGGCCACCGGGGTCGAGCGGGAGCCGTAGGTGCCGAGGCCGTAGGGGGCGGTGTCGGTGTTGCCCTCCTCGATCATGATGTCGTCGGCGGGGATGCCGATCTCGGTCGCCAGGATCTGGGCGTAGGTCGTCTCGTGCCCCTGCCCCTGGCTCTTGGTGCCGAGCCGGGCGATGGCCGCGCCGGTCGGATGGATGCGGATCTCGCAGGAATCGAACATGCCGACGCCCAGGATGTCGCAATTGCGCGTCGGCCCGGCGCCGACGATCTCGGTGAAGAAGGCGACGCCGATGCCCATCAACTCACGGGTCTCACCGCGCGCAAAGGCGGCGCGCTTTTCCTTCTGCTCGGCGCGCAGCGCGGCATAGCTGGTCGCCTCGATCGCCTTCTTCATGGCGGTGGGGTAGTCGCCGCTGTCGTACTCCCAGCCCAGCGCCGATTGATAAGGGAACTGGTGCGGCTGGATGAAGTTCTTCAGGCGCAGCTCGACCGGGTCCATGCCGAGCTTCTTGGCCAGGATGTCGATCGCCCGCTCGATCATGTAGGCCGCCTCGGTGACGCGGAACGAGCAGCGGTAGGCGACGCCGCCCGGCGCCTTGTTGGTGTAGACGCCGTCGACCGCCACATGGGCCGTCGGAATGTCGTAGGAGCCGGTGCAGATATTGAAGAATCCGGCCGGCCACTTGGTCGGGTCGGCACAGGCGTCGAAGGCGCCATGGTCGGCCAGCACGTGGGCGCGCAGGCCGGTGATCCGGCCGTCACGGGTAGCCGCCAGCTCGGCGGTCATATGATAGTCGCGCGCGAAGGCCGTGGCCGAGAGGTTCTCCATGCGGTCCTCTACCCACTTCACCGGCACACCCAGCACGATCGAGCCGACGATGGCGCAGACGTAGCCTGGATAGACGCCGACCTTGTTGCCGAAGCCGCCGCCGATGTCCGGCGCGATGACGTGGATCTTGTGCTCGGGAATGCCCGACAGCAGCGAGGTCACGGTACGCACCACGTGCGGCGCCTGGAAGGTGCCGTAGACCGTCAGCTCGCCCTTGATCTTGTCCATCGAGCCGATGCAGGCGCAGGTCTCCATCGGCGACGGGTGGACGCGCTGGTAGGAGATCAGCTCCTTCACGGTGACGTCGGCCCGGTCGAACGCCTGGTCGGTGCCGTCCTGGTCGCCGATCTCCCAGGTGAAGATGTGGTTGTGGTGGCGGCGCGGCCCGTGCGCGCCCTCGGTCTTGCCGGCGAGGTCCTCGCGCAGCACCGGCGCGCCCTCGTCCATCGCCTTGAAGGGATCGACCAGCACCGGCAGTTCCTCGTAGTCGACCTCGACCAGCTCGGCCGCGTCGGCGGCAACGTAGCGGTCTTCGGCGATGACGAAGGCGACTTCCTGGTTCTGGAACAGCACCTTCTCCTCGGCCAGCACCGCCTGCACGTCGCCGGCCAGGGTCGGCATGTAGTGCAGGTTCAGCGGCTTCAGGTCGGCCGCGGTCAGCACCGCCTTCACCCCAGGCAGCGCGAGCGCGGCCGAGGTGTCGATCGACTTGATGCGGGCGTGGCCGTAGGGTGAGCGCACGAAGTCGCCGAACAGCATGCCGGGCAGCTTCACGTCGTCCACGTAGGTGCCCTTACCCTGGATGAAGCGGGCGTCCTCGGTGCGCCTGCGTGAGCAGCCGATGCCCTCGAGGCCGGCCTCGCGGTCTGCAGCCTTCGCCTCGGTGTTCTGGACGGCGTCGCTCATTCTGCGGCCTCCTTCTGAGCTGCATTCATCTTGTCCGCCGCATAGCGGATCGCCTTCACGATGTTCTGGTAGCCGGTGCAGCGGCAGATGTTGCCGGAGATACCCATGCGGATCTCCGCCTCGCTCGGGTCCGGGTTCTCCTGCAGCAGACGGTGCGCCCGCATGATCATGCCCGGCGTGCAGAAGCCGCACTGCAGACCGTGCATCTCGGCGAAGCCCTCCTGCAGGGCGTGCAGGGTGCCGTCGGGCGCCGCCATGCCCTCGATCGTGGTGACCGCGGCACCCTCGGCCTGCACCGCGAAGACCGTGCAGGACTTCACCGATTTGCCGTCCATGTCGACCGTGCAGGCACCGCAGTGGGTGGTCTCACAGCCGATGTGGGCGCCGGTCAGCATCTGCTGCTCGCGCAGGAAGTGGATCAGCAGGGTGCGCGGCTCGACCAGCGCCTCCACCTGCCTGCCGTTGATCGTCAACGCAATCTGCGTTTTTGCCATTCGCTCGTCTCCCGTCCTGATCAGCCGGCGGCGCGCGCGAGCGCGCGCTGGGTCGCCCGGCGCAGCATCACGCCCGCCATCTTGGTGCGGTAGTCGGCGGGGCCGCGCCCGTCCGACGCCGGGGCGGTGATGCCCTCGGCGAGGGCCACGGCCTTGTCGACTGCGGCCTTTTCCACTGGGGTGCCGACCAGCGCCGCCGCGGCCTCGGCCGCGTAGAGCGGCGTCTCGCCCAGGTTGGTCAGCGCGATCGAGGCCGTCTCGCAGGTGCCGCCGCGCAGGGTCAGCACCACTGCGGCGGCGGCCGTCGCATAGTCGCCGATCTTGCGCTTCAGCTTCTCATAGGCGTAGCCGTGCCCGGCCGCCGGGATCGGCACCGTTACCGCGGTGAGAATTTCACCCTCTTGCAGCTTGGTGAAGAAGGCACCCTCGTAGAAGTCGCGCGCCTTGACGATGCGCGCGCCGCCCCCGCCGCTCAGCAGGTAGGCGGCATCCAGGCACTGCATGATCGCGGGCATGTCGTTGGCGGGATCGCCGTTCGCCACGTTGCCGCCGACGGTGCCGAGGTAGCGCACCTGCGGATCGGCGATGAGGGCCGCAGCCTCCTGCAGGATCGGGCACCGGGCGGCGACCAGGTCGGAGGCCAGCAGCTCGGCCTGGGTGGTCATGGCGCCGATGACGAGCGCCGCGCCCTCCTCCCGAATGCCTTTCAGCGCGGCGATCCGGCGCAGGTCGACCAGGTGCTCCAGCGGCGCCAGGCGCAGCTTCATCATCGGGATGAGGCTGTGGCCGCCAGCCAACGGTCGCGCTTCTTCGCCGAGGTCGGCGAGCAGCCCGACGGCCTCTTCCACCGTCGTCGGGGCGTGATAGGCAAAGTTTCCCGGAATCACGGGTCAGTTCCTCCCTTTCCCAGTCGGCGGCGGTACCTGCCGGCCGTCGTTCTTGTTTTCTTGGGACAGATCGGGCCATAACCCCGGAAACCCGGTCAACCGCGGCTGCACGAAACGGCAACGCCCCGCACGAATGGCGGCTCAGGCTGCACGAACGGAGATTCCGGCAGATTCCTGGGACTATCAGCCTGTGCCGGGAGGCCCTGCCACGCCGGCGCAGACTTAGATTCCCAACGCCTCCCGCAGCTTCGGCAGGCGGCTACGGCTGACCGGCACGGCGTGACGCTCGGCGCTGTCCAGCTCCAGCAGGCCCTGGTCGCGGACCCGCTTCAGCGTCGCGGCATGGGCTACGTTCACGATATGGCTGCGGTGGACGCGCAGGAAGGTGGCGGGATCCAGGCGCGACTCGATCTCGGAGATCGAGAGATTGCAGAAGTGGGTTTCCTTGCCGTCGAAGACATAGGTGTAGTGAGCATCGGCGCGGACCGCATAGATTTCCCGCGGCGCCAGCAGGCGCGTGGCGCCGTTGCGGTTGACCGGGATGCGCGCCGTCAGCGGCTCGACCGCCGCCTCCATCTCCCCGACCGGCTCCTCCGGCACGTGGCCGGCATGGGTTGCTGGCCCGGCGGCCCCGGTTGCTTGGGATAGCGGGGCGGCTGCCGGTCGCGCCAGCGCCGCGGCCTTGGCGTCAAGCCGGTCGGGCAGCAGCACCAGCAGGAAGAGGCCGCAGATCACAAAGGAGGTGACCGCAACCACGATGGCCAGCAGGTCGAGGCTCAGGACCGGGGCTGATATCGCCGCGAGATCCTCGACCGGCATGAAGGTGGCCGCCGCCATGCCGGTGTAGTGCATGCCGGAGATCGCCAAGCCCATGCAGGCAGCGCCGGCCATCACGTGCGGCCGGTGGGTCGGCGAAAAGGCGAGCCAGAGCGCAAATCCCGAGGCGGCGACGGCAACGGCGAAGCTGGCCGCCACCAGGGGTGGCGAGTAGCCAACGAGGCAGTTGGCCCTGAGTGCCGACATGCCGACGTAGTGCATGATGGCGATGCCCGCGCCCATGAGGAGACCCGCGGTGGCGAGGCGCCAGGGATGCAGGCGGCCGAAGGAGGCGACGAAAACACCGAGGCCCACCACGAGGATGCAGACCAGCGCGGAGACCAGGGTCCAGAGGATATCGTAAGTGACCGCGACGGGTAGTTGCACCGCGAGCATGCCGATGAAGTGCATGGCCCAGATGCCGACGCCCAGGGAAAGCGCCGAGGCGGCGAGCAGCGCCTTGCGGCGGGCAGCAGACCGCCCTCCCGGATCGTCCCCGAAGGGATCGAGGCCCAGGCTCGCCAGCCGGCGGGCCAGCGTCAGGCTGACGTAGCTGCCCT
The DNA here is from genome assembly GCA_036570545.1 of Kiloniellaceae bacterium. Lineage (GTDB taxonomy): Bacteria > Pseudomonadota > Alphaproteobacteria > Kiloniellales > Kiloniellaceae > Pelagibius. The sequence continues at coordinate 9,389 of DATCXZ010000395.1, read as the reverse complement.
GAATTGCGATCACCACCGAGAGGGTGATGATTGCGGGGTCATAACTGACCGGCACCTTGGCCTCGCATTGCCTCCCGCGAGCCCGAAAGCCCGCCCGCCCCTTGTCCCGGAGCTTCCCACGGACCGCCGTCGGCGACCGGTCGCAACGCCGGGCTGCCGTGGTCCGTCCTGATAGTGGGAGTTTAGCCCAGGCGCGGCCCAAAGGGCCATGCCCGTCCTTGTCACCGGCCTCAGAGGCGGGGTCACCGACCTCAAATGCGGGGCACCGGCCTCAGATGCAGGCGGCCACGCCCTTGGTCCGGCACCTCATTCGATCAGATGTCGTGCGACAGCGTCTTCGTCCCAGGACAGGCCGCATCCTGGTCTATGGGGCACGACGACGTTGCCATCAACGACCTCGAAGGGCTCCGCCAGGATACCATTCGCCCAATCCACATACTCCAACCAGTGCGCAGTGGGGGTCGCGGCCATAAGATGGGCGCTGATCTCCGGCAACAGATGGCTCGACATCTCTATGCCGTGCACGGCTGCGATGGCGGCAGCCTGCTGCCAGCCGGTAACACCGCCAATCCGGGCCGCATCGGGCATGACGAGATCGGTCGCCCCGCGGGAGACAGCCACCTCCATTGCCTGCGGTCCGTCAAAGTTCTCTCCGATCTGCAACGGGGTTCGCAACGCCCGGACAAGAGCGCGATTGCCCGCCCAGTCGTCGTGGCGGATCGGCTCCTCTATCCACGCGATCCCCTCGCGATCGAGCGCCCTGCCGCGATCGAGGGCCTGATTGACGGTCAGGGCCTGGTTGTAGTCGACCATCAGGGCGATCTCGTCGGGCAGGCGCCTTCGAACCGCCCGCGTCACCGCCAGATCCTCGTCAATCGTTGGGTATCCCAAGCGGAGCTTTACCGCGCGGAAGCCCCCTTCGAGCAACGCCTCGGCCTCGTCTGCCGCCGCCTCGGGTTTCATCAACCCAAGGCCACAGGAGTTGTAAGCCCGAATCGGCCGTGGCGCAGCGCCGAGCAGCTTTGCCAGCGGCAGGCCAGCCGCTTTGGCGCGTGCATCCCACCCCGCCATGTCGAGGGCCGCAAGGGCCATCCTGACGACGCCGACCACACCCAGCAATGCCATACGGCGGCCGAGAACGATCGACAACTGGATTGGATCCAAGGGGGCGCCGCGGACGCTATCGACGGCATCGTTCAGCACTGCTGCGATGGCCCGGCCGCCGCTGCGACGGTAGCAGAACAGATAGCTGTGACCGGTGATGCCTTCTTCGGTCTGCAAGTCGACAAGGAGCAGCGGCGCGACACGCACCACATCGGCGCTGGTCCCCAGCGCAAATCGCATCGGCACCTCGACCAATCGTGCCCGCACATCCCGAATGGTCAGGTCGTCGCTGCCGGCTCCCCCAGCCTTGTCATTTCCCGGCATTGTCATTTCCCGGCTTTTCCATTCTGCGCTCCGCCGCCTGCCAAGGGCGCCAGGGCCGCCATCACGAATTCGTTGGCAGGGGTCGCGACACCCACCTCCCGGCCAAGATCGACGACGCCACCGCTCAGCCAGCGGAGTTCAAGCGGCTTTCCGGCTTCCAAATCGTGCAGCATGGAGGCCTTCATGTCGTAGGGCAGCGTATCTACGAACTGCATTCGGTCCTGGGCGTAGTTTTCCGGCAGGGCAACGCCCCGCGCCAGACCGACGGCCACCGCCTCCTCTATCACTTTCTGAAGCAGGTCGCGCGTCTCCGGCGTGTCGCGAATGATCCCGATCGGCAAGCGAGTCAGCGCGGTGGTTGCTGAAAGACCGACCAGGAAGACATACTTCTCCCACAGCGTGCGCTCGATATCGGAAGAGGCCTGTGCGTCAATCCCCGTCGATGCGAAGCTGTCGACGAGGGTCTTCACGCGCTCGGAGCTCGACCCGTCGTACTCACCGAGGATGATCCTCTGCAACGAACCCGTCTGGCCGATCACGCCCGGGCGAACGATCGCCGTTGCGACATATCCCACCCCGCCCAGCACCGCCTTATCCCCAAAGCGCGCTTTCAGGATCAAATCCTTGATGACGCCGTTCTGAAGCGAAAGAAGCGCCGTTTCCTCGTCAACGAGCGGTGCAACCAGGTCAATCGCAGTGGCAGTGTCCGACAGCTTGACCGCAAACAGGATAAGATCTGCCCGGCCGATGGTCGCCGGATTATCGGTTGCCGTGACGGCCGCTCTGCTGACACGTCCGTCACTCAGGTTCTCTATGCTGAGACCATGCTCACGAATGGCGTCCAGATGCCGGCCGCGCGCGATGAACACGACGTCATGACCGGCTTCGGCCAGCTTCGCTCCGTAGAAACCACCGACACCGCCAGCCCCCATCACTGCAATTCGCATTTGCCCTCCTCGGCACCGCACATTTACAAACAAGCCCGTTCATCGCCGTCCAACGATCAATCGTCGAACGGACGCCTCGGCTACCCAGGGTAATCCATGTGGTGCGCCAGCTCGCAGAGGATGTGGCCGCGGCCGTGCGAAGGCGCTTCCGAGTCTCAGCTATTGTACCCGGTTTTCTGCCCGATGGTAGCGCGGGCCGCTCATCCGTCATGAATTTCCGTTCTGTAGCCGATGCTTCGGCCGCGGCGGATTGGTGTTATTTCTTCGGACCTATAACCCAAACAAAGCAGGAAAGTAGGTCCTCGTACTACATTTAGTAGGAGGACAGTGCCTTTCTGGGCGCTCGAGAAGCACGGCTCCGGTTTGGGCTCAGCATGATAGAAGAGCGGCCGTTTTGACCTTTTGAACTAGATCTCGGCCGGGGCTTACCGATCGTCATAGTCACCGGGCCACTCCTCGCCAGGCAGTTCCACTTGCGCCTCAAGCACCGCATCGCGACGACTGGACCAGGCCCTCGAGAAGGCCTGGAATGTTTGCCAGCCATCACCGGGCGTCACCAGTGCGTCGAGATCTTTGAAGTCGCTGGAGAAGAGGCTCGGAGAAGATTCTTGCTCCTTGCGTGCAGCTAAGTACGCCAAGTGGCACAACCTCAGTCTATTCAGCACTCTATGTAGCTCGTCCTCTTCGCCGCTCTCTCTGAGGCGCTCCACCGCGCGCATGTAGTGGTGCAAAAGTGCTTCTTTTGTGTTTCTGATATCTTCGCTGGGCGAGCCGTGGCAAATACTGCTCAGGTAGTTATGGAGGCCGAGCGCCACGACCGGATCAGACAAGTCCTTCGAGTAACGAAGGGCTTTGAGGCGGTTAAAAGCGATCGCGCTCGCCGTCCCCTCGACCTTGAGATCCCGCTTTCTGAAGTCATCCGGAAAGCGCAGGCGCGGCACATCCTCTTCAGTGAGTTCCAGATGGTGGCTTGCCGCCGCCTCGACCAAGTAAGCCGATTTTACTTCGCGATCGCCGAAAAAGATGGCGCGCCGCAGATTGGTTAGTTCAATGTCGGATCGCCACAACAACGCGGCTTGAACAGACTCATCGAGCTCGATAATGAACGGCTCGAGACGGTCTCTCGGCAAGGCTGGCAGATGCTCAACCATCGCCATAAGAGGGGCCTCGATACGATGTGGGCCTTCATGCGGTGCGGCACCAAGACGAGGGAGCAACTCCCACAAGCACTTGAGCGGTTCCTCTGTGTACCACTGACCTCCATGAGCCCCAGAAAGCTCGTAGTTCCGGCGGAATTCGGAATTGCGGAGATAGTCGAGCAGAAGGTCGGAAAGTTCGTTCTCGGACACTACGCGTTCTGATAACGGTTGATCGAGCACGTAAGTGACGAGCTCAGCGACGGCGCGCGGATCGGTGACGAGCGAACGCAATACGGCTAGACGTGCCGCCTGTGGCAGAGCGAAGAAATGCTCTGGGCTTGCAAGCTCCAGGTCCTCTGTGGGGCTGTGCTGAAAATGCTTGTTGCGCTCCAACCGGCTGTAGCGGACCAGATCGCTGGGGTCGGAAGCCAAGGTCTCCCAGTCTAGCGGCGCATCCGTTGATTCAAGGCACTTGATCGCCAGGTAGCGAACATATGCGTTACCGTCGGCCAGCGCCCTCCTTGCTACGGGCACAGCCATCAGGGGAACGGCACCGCTTTCGATCAGATGATCGAGAATCTGAATCCGACTCTCGGTCGTAAACCCATCCCAGGCCGCCAACAACTTATCGCGGTTCGCCGGCGATTCTTGAACAAGCTTTGCAAGATAGTCTGGCAAAGGTGATGGCATCGCTCCCGATCCGGCCGCTGACGCACCCCAAGGTACCGTCGCGCGTCATTATGGATTGGATTGACCGATGGAAGGAAGTGCAAAGTAGGCACTCTCATGTCGCCCCGAGTAACACCGCAGCCTGTCAATGCCGGCAGAAGATTGCGGTGGATGTCTTCCGCCACAGCGATCGACAGGCGTGATCCCTGCAGTTTAGATCATCTTCCAGAATTCGAGAGTCGAGCCAGGTCCCAGTACCGAGCCATCCGTCGTCCGATACAGCATCCGGGGTGCGCACCGGTCTGGATAACGTGACCAGAAGGCCTTTCTGGTCTCCTCATCCGGCTCGGCCGCGACAATTTCACGAACTCCCTTCTTGCGCCGGCCTTTGAACTGCACCCAGCCGCATACAGGCAGATTGTAGTAGCGGTCGCGCTGCCTGGCTGTCTGGTGTTTCCGCTCTTCCGGAGAGCAGATTCCGCCCACATCGGAGAACCGTAACTCGCTGCCAGGCGCACGGCGGGCGATCTTCTTCAGCTGATCCTCAAAAGGCAAGCGATCGATGCCGATCAGGTCACCATCGTCGTCCCGGATTGCTTTGCGCTGGTTCCACCGGAAGGCAGCCTCATCGACGTAGCGATGGATGTGCTGCTTTCCCACCTGATGGAAAACGCCGATCAGCGCTCTTTCCAACATTGAGCCGAAGGCCTCGGCTGTATTCGAGTGAACGACTTCATCGAGGTCATCGTCACGCCGGGCGAATTCTTTCTTGGAATGAACGACGGAGCGGTGGTCAGCGAAGTCATGGCCGATCTTCGCATAGCCGCCGGCGGCATCGGACATGACCTTCGCGTCGGGACTGACGACACGGCTGACGAATTCTCGAAGATTCGCCTCCGAGTCGTTCTCCAACAGCACGGCCCGAACGGGGCCGAGCCGTTGCGCAGCGATGCCGATGAGCTGCTTCTTCGTGCCCTTGCCTCGCTTGTGCTTGACGCCTTTCTTGAACCGCGGGGCGCCGCCGAAGAACTTGTCGTCGAGCTCGACGGTGCCGCTCAGCAACTGCCCAAAATCGTGCCGCTGAGACAGGAGGAGGCGCAAGGCGTGGCAGATCTTCCAGGCGGACTTTTGAGAAATGCCGAGCCAGGAAGCCATGATGACGGAGGATACACCCTTGCTCGACTCCAGCATGAAGTAGATGCCTTGAACCCACTTCCACAGCGGCAGCTTGGTCGCGTGCAGGGGCGTTTTCGTCGTCACAGTGAATTGCAGGCGGCACTCCGGCTCAGAGCACTGGTAGAGGCCCGAACGCGCTGTGTGGCCACGAATCGGTGCGCTGCGCAGGCTTCCGCAGTGAGGGCAGAACCGGCCCTCGGGCCACATTGCTTCTTCGAGGAAACGCCGGCACGCATCTTCGTTCGGAAATCGTTCCCGGAGCTTGTCGACGCATAGCCGCCGGTTCGGCCGCCATCGCGTCGGCGTCTGAAATTCGTCAAGCGTGCTCAGCAAGATGCGCAGATCCTCCGGTTAGAGGGGGCCCACTACATCTTGTGCTGCAAAGATTTCGGTCGATTTAAGAAAGAAGGTTAACAAACGCCATTAGAATCAAAGTGTTATCGACCCAGCGCCCTCGACAGCTTTGTTTGGGTTATAGGTCCGTATTTCTTTGCCTCTGCATGGCTACGGCTCCCGCCCCTATGGCACCGCATAGGAGATTCGCTACGGCCAAAATGCTGACTCTGCTGGGACGACGCCCTCAGAAGCCGCCGGCAATCTCCTCCAGGGCGTCGCGCCGAGCGAGCCTTACCTGGTGACTGGGCAGCAACTGGATGATGCCGTTCTGCTTCAGCTGGGTGAAGGTGCGGCTCACCGTCTCCGTGGTGAGCCCCAGGTAATCGCCGATGTCGTTGCGGCTCATGGTAACGGTGACGGTATCGCCTGACCGGCCGTGCTGGCGGGCGCGCTTCAACAGCATGAGCAGAAAGGAGGCGACTTTCTCTCGCGCAGTCTTGCGCCCGAGCAGCAGCATCTGCTCCTGCGCCACCACCAGCTCGTTGCTCGCGATACTAAGCAGGCGCTGCTCGATCTTCGGCAGGCGCTGCATAAGGGCCTCCAGCTTGTCGCGCGAAAAGCGGCATACTGTGCTGGCCGTCACCGCCTCGGCACTGAAGGCGTAGGTCGCCTGCTTGGCGAGGCCCAGGAAGTCGCCGGGAAAGAGGAAGCCGGTGACCTGGCGCCGGCCGTCGGGCAGCAGCTTGTAGACCTTGATGGTGCCGGAGGTGACATTGAAGACATTGCGGGCCGTCTCGCCCTCGTCGAACAGCGGTGCGCCGGCGTCCAGTTCGACCGGCGTCATCAGGGCGGAGAGCTGGGCCAGCTCCTGGGAATCGAGCGGCGCGCAAATTGTCATGCTGCGGACCGCGCAAGCCGCGCAGGGCGAATCGCCGCTACGCGGTCGCGCCGCAGCGGGCGCCAGCTTGCTCGCCTGCTCGTAGTCGAAGACTGCCATCTGCCGGAACCCCGAGAGACCTCAAACCCTTGCCAGGAGCGCTCCCGCAGCGCTCGCAGGATCGTCGATGCGCGGACAGTCACCAGATTCCTTGACTTAGGTCAAGGACATAGCCCGGCTGGTGCCCTCACTCTAGCCGCTGAAGCCTTGCGCCACCTGCGCTGCTCTCACCGGATCAAGGTGTAACTGGTTGCTGCGGAAGCTCAATTCGAACCTGCTGTCGGTCAAGGAGGTTGACCGTGCCTTCCCCCTCATCCGCACGATCTGCCCCGCGGCAGAGCTGGAGGGCTGGCGGCGCTTTGCCCTGCAGTGTCTCGCCGCCGGGCCTGACAGTGGGACGGGTGTTCTGGTCGTGCGAAACGAGCAGGACTGCATCGTAGGCATCGCCGCTTTCCGGCTGGCCGACGACCTGGTCCACGGCCCTGTGCTCGTCGCCGATCCCTTCTGCGCGCTCGACATCTTCGACCAAGCCAACGTCGCCCGCACGCTCGAGAACGGACTGGCGGAGGAGGCCCGCCGCCACGGCTGCACGGCCGTGCATACCAACATCCCCGCCGCCGGCAGCAAAGGCGCCGAAGTTTGGCTGGTGTCGGTGCTCCACGAGCGCGGTCACCAGGTGGATGGCCTCCAGCTGTGCAAGCTGATCTCCGAGGGGAGCTAGCCCGGATTTCTCAAACTATCGCGGTCGTCATCGCGTCCGGAAGCCCACTCGCTAGGAGAAGCCCGAAAAGCGTAGCGGGACTACGGTTGAGAGCTTCGACGCGGCGAGCGGGCTTCCGGACGCGACCCGCAGGGCGGGGCGACTTTTCCGACAGGCGGCGTCGAGCCGCTCGACCGTCTTGCCGATACGCTCTTCGCGTCTCTCCTGGCCTGTCGGCAAAGTCGCCTCCGTGACGACCGCGATAGTTTGAGAAATCCGGGCTAGGGATCTGCCGGCTCCGGAGGACGCTGGTGCGGACATAGCTTCGGTTGCTTGCGCCAGCGCAAAGACGCCCTCCGGCGCGGCCGGCACTCTGCAGTCACCCGAACTGTGAGATGGCTGCCCCCATGTCCTCGATCGACGCGGCCCCTGTCATCACCGCCGACAGCATCGTCGGCGAGACTATGCACGTCCATCCCGCCACCACCGCCGTCTTTTTTAGGCGGCGCATGCATTGCCCCGGCTGCCCCATGTCCGGGCTCATGACGGTTCGCGAGGCGGCTGCCAGCTACGGCCTCTATGTTGACGAGCTGATTGCCGAGCTGCGGCACGCCGCAACGCTCGACTGCTGAGATCATGCGTTGGAGCAGCTACTGCCGTCAGCGTTGCGTGGAAAGGACAGTTCAGAAGAGATAGCGCAGTCCGAGGCTGAGCGAGTGGTTCTGGTTCTCGGCCTCGACGTCGTCGAACTCGGGATCCTCGCTCATGAGGAAACGGTAGTCGAACGACACGCTGAAGTTATCGGTGATGCGATAGCCGATTCCGGCGCCGAGTTGCCCGGCGCCCACCGTATCGCTCTCGTCGGAGAGGTCGAAGCCAATAACCGAGACGTCGTTCGTCTCGATCCTCATGGCGCCGATGCCGCCGCCGAGGTAGGGCGCGAAGCCACTGTCGCCGAACTCCAGGTTCACCCAGATGTTGCCCATGAAGGCCAGCGAGCTGACGTCGCCGCCGGCGTCCAGGCTGCTGCCGAGAAGATCGATCTCATCGAAGTCGTTCTCGCGATAGGTGACCTCGCCTTCGACATCGAGCGTCAGGCGCTCCTGCAGCCCGAAGCGATAGCCCAGCGCGCCGCCGATCGAGTAGCCCTCCGAGAAGCTGGCCTCAGCATCGGGGCCGCCGTCGACGCTGAGGTCGCTGTCGCTCTGCAGCGAGAGGCCGCCGTGCCCACCCAGGTAAAGCTGCGCCCTCGCCTCGCCGGCAAGGCCGGCGAACACCAGCAGCCCCGCCAGCAACAGCAGGCCCAGGTTGCGCAACATGGCTTGCCTCTGTGTCTGAAAGACGGCCGGCCCCTGCTCGGGGTCGCGCTTGAAGCCTAGCAGCGCGCTCGGTCGAGGCTCAACTTCAACAGGCGACGCCCCAATCGCGTCAAGGTTGTCCACCCCGATCCGCCGCCGGCGGGTCGCTCAGGCATCCGGCAGGGTGAAGACGGCGCAGGGCGTCGCGATGCCGCGCAGCACGTGCTCGCCCAGCGGCACCAGCGGTGCGGTGGTCTCCGCGGCAACGGCGCCCGAGACCAGCACCGACCGGCCCAGCGGCCGGCACAGCCCCTCCAGCCGGCTGACCAGGTTGACCGCGGGACCGATGGCGGTGAAGTCCAGCCGGTCCACCGCGCCGATATTGCCCCACAGCATCTCGCCGAGATGCAGCGCCGCGCCGAACGGCAGCGGCGGCAGCCCTTGCACCTGCCGCGTCGCATCGAGATGAGCCATGCCGGCGCGGGCGGCGGTGACCGCGCGCAGCGCCGCCTCGCAGGCCTCCGCCGGCATGCCGGTAACCGGGAAGATCGCCAGCACGCCGTCGCCAATGAATTTCAGCACCTCCCCGCCGAAGGCATGCACGGCCCCGGCGACGCGGTCGAACCAGGCGTCCAGCGCAGCGATCATTGCCGCCGGCTCCGTCGCCTCCGAGAGCGCGGTGAAGTCGCGCAGGTCGGCAGAGAGCAGTACCGCGCGGATGGTCTCCCCGGTGCCGCGGCGCAGCGCCCCGGCCTGCAC